>JANMEB010000175.1:0-19097 GCA_031376585.1 Planctomycetota bacterium
ATCTCGCCGAACATTTTTCGAACTCGGTCATCGGATTTGTCGATCACTTGAGTCATGAAATTACTGCCGCGTGGGAAAACTTCATGGCTCAGGATACATTATCCGCTTTGGGCTGGTTAGCGGTCCCTCCAGGGTCTGACGTCAATTTGCGCAGTCATCGGAGCAGATTGGGGTCTGACCCTCTCGCATTGAGGCTTAAGTTTGCAGCATCTAGGAAATTATCGTGACGGAACGAACCATTGATACTGTGTTTTTGCCATCGTTAGTTCAACCTGAAAACTTGCGCGAACACGCGGTGATTGTCATCGATGTACTGCGTGCGACGACGACGATTATTACCGCGTTACAAAACGGCGCTGCACAAGTCATTCCGTGCGGCGAAATTGAGCAAGCCAAGAAACGGATCGATCAAATACAGCCGCGCGGTTTGCTGGGAGGGGAACGAAACGGATTAAAGATTCCTGGATTTGACTTGGGAAACAGTCCGACAGAATACGCCGCCGCAGTCGTGCGAGGTCGGACCGTTGTATTGGCCACGACCAACGGGACTCCCGCGATGAGCGTTTGTCGAGCTGCCAAATGCGTTTTTATTGGCGGCTTTGTCAATACTCAAGCAATTGTGAATCGATTAATGGATGAACGGCAAATTACTTTCCTTTGCGCTGGGACCGATGGACGAATCACGGGTGAAGACGTTTTATTTGCGGGATGCGCGATCGAGAGATTGCGGGAAGCAGGAGTAACCGCAAAGTTAAATGACCAAGCGACACTGGCCTTGTTGAGTTGGAAAGACGCTTGTCGACAAATCGCTACGGGGATTGGCTTGGCGGACATTCTGGCCGAGATGCACGGAGGACGGAACCTTGTGAAAAGAGGGATGCGGGGGGACATCGATTATTGTGCAGTTATCGATCGATTCAACTGTGTGCCGATCTTGGATTTAAAAAACTGGACGATTGGCATCCCATAGAACTACATTCCCTCGATCGGTTAAACTCTCTACGGTTCCGATTTCAATCAGCCGGAACGCGCTAGGGTCCGGTTTCTGTTGGAGCCATGTGTTTCGAAACCGGGGGCTAGCGCCTAGCGGCTGATGTTTCTAAAAATTGAACTGGGAAACCGGGGGCTAGCGCCCGGCGGCTGATGCCCGACAGAGGGAAGGAGTTTTCATGAATATGGACAAGATCGTGTCGCTGTGCAAACGCCGCGGCTTTTTGTTTCAATCCAGCGAAATTTACGGCGGTTTGAATGGTTTTTGGGACTATGGTCCGCTGGGGGTCGAGCTGAAGCGAAACATCAAGAACGCTTGGTGGCAGGACATGGTTAATGGGCACGACGATTTGAGCACGCTTGCCGGCGCGCCCGAGCCGTATGCCATGACGGGCTTGGATACGACGATTGTCGTGCATCCACAAATTTGGAAGTGCTCGGGGCATTTTGATCTGTTTCACGATTGGATGGTCGATTGCCGTGAGACGAAGGGGCGATTTCGCGCCGATCATATTCGCTGCTACCCGGTCCACAAAGATTCGAATACCATTTTGGGTTGGGTTGGTTCCGTCAAGGAACCCGAAGAATTTGCGGCCGGGCTTTCGAATAGTTTCGCGAAAAAAGTCGGCAAGTTGTTTGGTCATCAAGACGTCGAAATCCAAACCACGAGTTCCATCCCGTTCACTCAAATTCCAACGGCCGATCGAAACCGAATTCTTGGGCCGGAAGCCAATACCTTGGGGACTTTGACGGAACCGCGAGAGTTTAACTTGATGTTCAAGACGGTCGTGGGTGCGATGGGGACCGAAGAAGATTCGGCTTATCTTCGCCCGGAAACGGCGCAGGGAATATTCGTGAACTTTAAAAATGTTCTCGATAGCACTCGGCATCGGTTGCCGCTGGGGATTGCACAGATCGGCAAGAGCTTTCGGAACGAGATCACGCCACGGAATTTTACTTTTCGCAGCCGCGAATTCGAGCAGATGGAGATTGAGTTCTTCTGTCACCCGAAAGATTCGCGAAAATGGTACGAGTATTGGCGCGATCGCCGTTTAAGTTGGTACACCGAATTGGGCTTGTCGAACAAGCGTCTGCAACTGCGGGAGCACGCCGAGGACGAACTGAGCCATTACTCGGTGGGAACGGCGGACATCGAGTACGCTTTTCCGTTTCTGCCCGAAGGGGAGTACGGCGAACTTGAAGGTATTGCCCACCGGGGAGATTTTGACTTGCGCAGTCACATGGAAGGGAAGCTCGTCAAGAATTCGGAGGGGTGTCTAGAAGTGGAGAAGGGGGCCGACGGAAAACCGCGCTGGAAGGGGAGCGGCAAGGACTTGTCGTACCGCGACGATTTGACGAACGAAAAGTACATTCCGCACGTGATCGAGCCATCAGCGGGGGCTGATCGCGCGACGCTGGCCTTCCTGTGCGAAGCGTACCATGAAGATCAGGCTCCGGACGAAGATGGTTCGATGCAGACACGGGTCGTGATGCGATTTCATCCACGGATCGCGCCGGTGAAAGCGGCCGTGTTTCCGCTAGTGAAGAAAGACGGCATGCCCGAAGTCGCCAAAGAGATTTATCTGGAACTCAAGCGCGAGTTCAACGTGTTTTACGACGAGAAAGGTGCGGTCGGCCGCCGCTATCGTCGTCAGGACAAAGCTGGCACGCCGTTTTGCATTACCGTTGACGGGCAGACGTTGCAGGATCAAACCGTGACGATTCGCGATCGGGACACTTTGAAGCAAACGCGAATTCGAATCGACCAATGTCTCGCCGCCATCCGCCGTTGCATCGCCACCGGCACCATGGAAGATGCGTTGGCGTGAGCAGGGTTTTGGCAATTGCTATTTCGATGGCGAAGTTGTGACGGCGTCCGCACCTTGTTTCGATTTCGCGATGACGAAGTCGACTAGCTCTTGGCAACGGAAAAAGCCTTCCCAAAGGTTGTGGCCTTGGCCTTCGATGACGAGCAGCTTGATGGAAGACTCGGCACCGGCGACTTTGTAGGCATCGGCAAACGTTGCTGAGTTTTCTTTCAGCGGAACGACAGTGTCTTGGTGGCCGTGGATGATGAACGTCGGAAGTTTCGCGCGAGCCAGAATGTCGACGCGGTTGATCGGATTAAACTCGGCATTTCGTTTGGTCAGTTCGTCAGGGGTCAACTTGTAGGCGGCGGCGGCTTTTTCCAATCCAGGATAAGTTCGAAAGTCAAAGACTGGATAAATTCCGGCCAAACCCGCAAATCGATTCGGATGATCGCACGCCCAACTGCTAACCCACAGTCCACCGCGACTGCGGCCAAGCAGACATGGTTTGGCGCTGAAACGTCGCCGCTGGGTAAGTTCCTCAAATAATCGTTCGAAAATCGTACATGACTCTGGACTTCCGTAGGCTTCGCCAGCGTCGATTCCAGCGACCGCCACACCGGCGTCCAAAAACTGTTGATGCATCCACTTTTCGTTTTCGTCTGGATAATCGGGGAGAGTCGGCGCATAAAACACCCACGGTTGTGGCTGTTTTCGCAACGATTCCTTGGGCCACAAAATGAAGGCCGGATGACCATCGATACGAAATGCTTCGCCGGGCAAGATTAGCTTCTTGATTTGCTCAACAGACTCGTCCTGCGCCAGGATCTTCCCACTGCCGATCAACAAAAGACCAACGAGTAATTTCGAAAGTACGGTCAAATTTCTCGCCATATTTTGCATCGTGACCTTTACGTTTCAAAATAGTTTCGCGTGTGTGAAGCTCGATTTTACACTGTTTGAGCGTCTTTCGCCGTAGGCCGGAAATGTATCGGGGCCGCACACGCATTCAATATTGATATCCTGGTTGACGGTCAACCTGTCGCCAAAACTGGAACGGTCGTCTTGTTTAATAACGGCTGCCGAAAATGAATCATACTGTTGCTATCACTCTCTGCCTTATGGCAATGTTGGTTGCGGAATCTGGCTTTGCAGATGAGCCGACGCTAACGTTGGCGTATGAACCGGGTTGGCTCGTAATTAACGGACCGCATATTCCCGGTGGGGCGATTCGCGTTCATTACCTTGAAGCGTATTGCCGGGCGGGCTCGACAGATGCGGATTGGATGGAACACACCGTGATCAAGCATTCGACCGAATTGTTGGGGCTGAGCGACGACAAAAAGACGTTGCGTTTGCAGGACACGATTTCCGACGGTGTAATCGTCGAACATACAATCACCGCACGCGATGACGAAGTCGATTTTCAGTTGCAGGCGCGAAACCCTGGCACGCAACGCTCGGAAGCCCATTGGGCGCAACCTTGCGTTCGGCTCGCAGCTTTTTGCGGATTTGATCCCGAGGGAAAGGATATTGACGATTACTTGCCCAAGTGTTTCGTGTTTATCGACGGCAAACTTGCACGAATGCCGACTCGAGATTGGGCAACGACTGCGCGTTACACGCCGGGACAAGTTTGGTGTCCGCGGACCGTTCCACGAACGGACGTAAATCCTCGCCCGCTAAATTCTTTGGTGCTGAGCAATGGGATAATTGGTGCCTTCAGTGGCGACGAAAAAATGTTGTATGCCACGGCGTGGGAACCCTATCAGGAACTCTTTCAAGGCGTCGCACGTTGCTTACATTCCGATTTCCGCCTCGGAGGATTGCAGGCTGGAGAGACAAAAACTATTCGAGGCAAAATTTACCTTATGCCAACGGATGTAAATGCGCTGCTGATACGATATGCAGAGGATTTCCCTGAGCACCAAGAATGAGAATCGAATAGACGACTGCCATTAGCGTTCGTTCGGCAACGCAAAACAGACGAACCAATCGCCGACTTTGGTTCCAAGCTTGCCGGCACCGCCTGCTGCGATCACGACGTATTGCTTGCCGTTGGCAGTATATGTTGAGGGAGTTGCGTAGCCGCCAGCAGGGAGTTGCGCTTGCCAGAGAACTTTCCCGGTCGCTTTGTCGAACGCGCGGATCATTTCGTCTTTTGTTCCGCCGATGAATACCAGTCCACCGGCGGTGACGATCGAGCCGCCAAAATTGGGAGTACCGGTTTGGGGAACTCCGCGCGCGGTAAGTTCCCAAAACTCGCCTAGTGGGACTTGCCATAGGAATTCTCCGCTGCGCAAGTCGATCGCGTTCAACGTGCCCCAGGGCGGTTTGATCGCGGGGTAGCCTTCGTGGTCGACAAGCTTGTTGTAACCGCGATGCGAGTATGGAAATCGCGAGCCCTCAGGTTCGGGTGCCAAGGCGATGATGTTGGGCTCGTTGGTCGCATTCACATATAAAACCGAGCTGGTCGGATCATAAGACGCTCCCGACCAATTGGCACCGCCGTGAAAGCCAGGGATCACGACGGTTCCTTCGAGGCTAGGTGGCTGAAAGGCGTCACCGCGCCGAAGCACCTTAAGTTTCTCAAGCACTGCTTTGCGGTTTTCTTCGCCGATGTCAGTTACGTTACTTTCATCAAAATGTTGCGCAGAAAACGGAGCAGGCTTGCGCGGGATTGGCTGAGTCCGCGCTGCGGACTCTCCGGGAATATCCGAAGCCGGAACAACGCGGTCTTCGATTTCAAATAATGGCTTACCGGTTTCGCGATCGAGTACGTAAACGAATCCCGTCTTGGTGACTTGGGCGACGGCATCGATCGATTTTCCATCGCGCTCGATCGTGACCAGGTTCGGATAAACAGGCAAGTCGTGATCCCATAGATCGTGCCGCAACGTTTGATAGTGCCAGCGCCGCTTTCCAGTTTTTCCATCGAGGGCGACGACACAGTTCGCAAAGAGGTTGTCCCCTACTCGGTCGCCGCCATAAAAATCGAATGCAGCCGAGCCCAGCGCGACGAAAACGAGCCCTCGCACGACGTCGACGCTGCAGCCACCCCAAGCATTCGCGCCGCCACGATTCTCCCACGATCCTGCCGCCCAAGTTTCATTGCCGAATTCATCCGGCTTGGGAACCGTTCGAAAACTCCAGCGCTGCGCTCCGGTTCTGGCATCGAACGCTCGTACATCCCCGGGCGCGGCAATGTCGGGGCCTTCGCCGTTAGAAAATCCGAGGATTACCAAATCATCCAGAATCGCTGGAGCCGACGTTGGGCCGTAGGGAAGCTTGGCGATGTCGCGGTCTAGATCTTCACGGAGGTCTTTGGCTCCATTTTTTCCAAAATTCTGATCCAATTTTCCAGTCGCGGCATTGATGCAATAAAGTCGACCATCCGAGGTTCCATGAAATATTCGACGGACCGACGAGTCTTTCGGGTCGACCCAGTAAGCCGCCCCGCGATTGACTCCGCCCGAGGCAAGCGGTCCGGCCGATGCGCCATAAGAGAGCGGATCGAACTCCCAGATAACTTTTCCGGTGGCCGCATCGAGTGCCACGACGCGGCGATTGGCTGTCGTGACATACATGACTCCTTCGACGATGAGTGGTGTGCATTCGATCGTCGAGCCTTTGCCATCAATCACCTCGCCGGTGCGGTATTCCCAAGCGACTTGCAATCGCTCCACATTATTGCGATCGATTTGATCGAGCGTGGAGAATCGAGTGCACGCGCGATCGCCGCCGACACATTCCCAATTGCCGTTTGATTGAGCGGACGATTTTGCGTCGAACATTCCCGCCAGCAGAATCCCAAGCACGGCAAATGCAAGTTTCATTGGAGCCTCGCTATTTCAGGTAAGGCCCGTAAAACAATCCGAACGCGATCACGGCAGCTCCGAGAACGCAATAAAATATCCGCGCGCCATTGCGCGTCAAATACTTGACTATGAATCTGGCCTTGCGGTGATTCATAAACCATTCCCAATTGAAAACTCCTCCGCAAATGGCGAAGGAACCAATTGCAAAAAACAACAATGCAAGGGGATTCAAATGAGTTCCTATGTCGTTAGAGGGTACGATGAAACGAAAGGGCTATTATTGGCTATTTCTCTAAATATCCGCCGCTAGGCGCTTGCCCACGGTTTGGATCGAGAACCCCAGTGCAACAACTGCATTGTAGTGCGTTGCGGCTGATCGAAAGAGCGCCCGAATTTTGTTTTGAAACACCGACTAACCGATCGATGCCATCGTTTCGTCTGGGATGTTGTAGTTGGATGAGACACTTTGAACGTCGTCATGATCGTCGAGTTCTTCGATGAATTTGAAGATTTTGCGGGCTGTTTCGGGGTCGTCAATTTCGACGGTGTTACGAGGAATTCGGGCGATTTGTTTGGACTGGATTTCGAATTTGGCACTTTCGAAAGCTTCGCCGAGGTTGATGTATTTATCAGGTCCGCAGGTGACTTCGAAGGAGTCGCCATCGAGTTTGACGTCGTCAGCACCGGCGTCGAGGGCGACTTCCATTAAGCGATCTTCGCTCGTGTTGGCGGCGGAAATGATGAACAGACCTTTGCGATCGAACATATAGCTAACGCAGTTGGTGGGGCCAAGTTTGCCTTCGTTGACTTCAAAGAGTTTACGGATCTCAGGGGCGGTTCGGTTGCGGTTGTCGGTGGTGATTTCGCACAAGATCGCAACGCCACCTGGCCCGTAGCCTTCATAGAGCATTTCCTCGAAGGATTCGCCGCCGAGTTCGCCGATTCCCTTCTTGATCGCCCGCTCGATGTTGTCCTTGGGCAAGCTGACGGCTTTGGCATCGACGATCGCGGTTCGCAGGCGGGAGTTGGAATCGGGGTCACCACCGCCAAGTTGCGCGGCGACAATGATGGCTTTGGAGAGCTTGCCCCACAGCTTAGATCGTTTACTGTCGACGAGTGCTTTGCGGTGTTTGATATTGGAGGAGTGCGAGTGGCCGGCCATGGGAAAAGCTCCGAAGGGGGATCCCTAGTCGGAGACCAGGTAGGTGTGGGGTTTTCACATTGATAATTTTATTGCTGATTGTTGATTTAGGACTGCAAATTTGCTCGTTCCGTCCAATTGTTCTCAACTTTCAACTCTCGACTCTCAACGATTCCTCAGCGCGGTTTTTTGCGGGCGAGCTGCTTGCTGGGCGATGGGCTCTTGCTGGGTTTTTTCAGAGGTTTTCTTGTTGGTTTGGGTTCTGCCTTTTTGGTAGGCGGAAACTTCCTTTTGGCGTCGATAGGTAAAGGTTTTTTCTTGGACGCGTCCGGTTTCACGTCGGCTGGTTTGATTTTCTTTCCGGGTGCGGTCGCGGCAGGCGGGGCAGGGGCGGGAGCCTTAGCGGGTGGTGACGGTGGTGGAGGTGGTTTCTTAGCACCGCGTTTGGGAAAACGATCCTTGGCATCGCGATCGACTTCTAAAACGTAGTTGCGTAAGTCGTTGTTGAATGGTGAAGCCAACAGGGCGGCTGCAAGTTGGTGGACAAGTGAAAAGAATTCGACACCCTTATTTTTCGCGATGGCTCGTTCGAGTCCGGGTACTTGCGTTTGAGCGATGTCTTTGTCGGTCACCAAATCGAGCGTTTGCATGAGCGCGAGCATCGCGCGATCCACGGCGATTGAATGGCCACCCAAGCTGTTTTGGGTAACGTATCCAACGACGAAGGGTGTGATCCCGTTGAATTTGCCGATGTGCTGGATGGCTTTGCCGAGGTTTTCTTTTTTAAGTGTTTCGATTTCAAACGAGTAATGGGCTTCGAATGTCGCGTGGAGCGTTCGTTTGAGTCGTGTGGCGGCATCGCTCGGATCGTACAAGCAATTCATGACCTCGGCCAGTTCCTGGGTGGTCGTCACGCGGACTTCATTCCAGTCGAAGAAATCTTGTTGCAATCTCGCGAAGGCTTCGTCGGCAGCATCGAATCTAGAATTTTCCAGACAGCAAGCGTACAACAAGTTGTCGAGCACCGTGCGGTTGGCAGGTGCAGGAATCGGTTGAAAATGTTTCTTTAGAACGCGATGCAATTTGACGAATTTGTCGGCACGATTGGCGGCAGCCATGATGTGTGAATCCTGTGGGAAATATCAACCAAAAATTTGAAGGAGCGGCGGTGCGAAAATAGTACTGGTTACGAATCGTCGGACGATTCATCCCAGTTAGCTTCGGCAGTTTGCTGCTCGACGGGGTCGGGTTCATTTTGTGGGAGGACTTCGCGAAGGATTTTGGCGACGATCGCGGAGTTCTTGACGCCTTGGTCGAGTTCGAATGAGAGCTGCGGCGTGAATTTCATTTCCAGCCGATCACCGACTTTGCGTTGCAAAAATCCTTTGGAATGTTGCAGCCCACTCAAACAAAGTTTCTGTTGTTTATCGTCTCCCATGACGGAGACATGAACGTGAGCTTGTCGCAAGTCCCCGGTGACTTCGACGTAAGTGACCGTCACGTTCCGGACGCGCGGATCGCGCATTTCCGTGATGATGGCCATACTGACCACCTCGCGAATTGCTTCGGCGACTTTTAGGATTCTGCGGGAACTCATGTTCGGTTCGAATGGGTTCGTTGAGGGGGACGAGGTGACGTTTAAAGTTTACGGGCGACGGCTTCGATTTTGTACGCTTCGAGTTGGTCGCCTTCCTTTAAGTCATTGAAACCGGCAAGTTTAATACCACACTCCATACCTCGCTGGACTTCGCGCGCGTCGTCCTTTTCGCGCTTAAGCGAATCGAGGGGGTAATCGCCGAGGACTCGGCTGTCCCGAACGACGCGGATCCGGCAATCCCGCTGAATCGAGCCGCGCATTACGCGGCATCCGGCGATCGTTCCGATACGGCTAATCGTGAACGTACGCAAAACCATTGCCATGCCGATATCGACGACATGTTGCTCGGGTTTAAGGCGACCCTCAAGTGTGGCTTTGATGTCGTCGGTGATCTTGTAAATGATGTCGTAACGGCGAATTTCGACTTGAACTTCTTCCGCCAAACCCCGCGCGGAATCGTCGGGCACGACGTTAAAGCCGATGATGACGGCTTGCGAGGCTTGGGCCAAGCGAACGTCGGCGCTGGAAATTCCGCCGACCAGCGCTTGCAAGACGTTGATGCGGATCTCGGGATGTTCGAGCCGCAGCAGTTCTTTTTGGATGGCTTCGATGGAACCGCGTACGTCGGCGCGGATGATAAGGTTAAGTTGAACCACGTCCTCGGTCTTACCGACGGTCCCGGATTCGACTCGGCGCTGGAATTCTTCCAATGAAACGCGGGTTGAGATTCCAGAAAGCGATTTTTGTCGGCTGTCTTGACCACGAGTCAAGGCAATCGCTCGGGCCTCGACAATATCATCGAGCACGTAAAATTTGTCGCCGGCTTCGGGGGCCACGTCGAGGCCGGTGATGTTGACGGGAACCGAGGGGCCGGCGTCTTTGACTTTGCGGTTGACGCGCAGCGTGTTGTACATTGCTTTGACGCGCCCGTGGGAGGCACCACAGACGACGATGTCGCCGACGTGCAACGTGCCGCCCTGAACGAGAACTTTGGCGATGACGCCTCGGTCGGCGTCTTGTTCAGCCTCGAGGCACGTTCCGAACGCGGCGCTATTCGGATTGGCTTTATATTCGTGAAGTTCAGCGGTGACCAAGATAGTTTCCAAAAGCTGATCGATGCCGACACCTTTGGTTGCGCTCGTTTTGACGACTTCGACGTCGCCGCCCCATTCGCTGGGCAGCAGGTCGTTCGCGGCCAAGTCCTGGTAGACTTTTTCGACATTCGCGTTGGGCAAATCAATTTTGTTCAAGGCCACAATAATGGGGACTTTGGCAGCTTTGATATGACTGATCGCTTCTTCGGTTTGGGGCATGACGCCGTCGTCGCACGCGACGACGAGCACAGCGATGTCGGTGACATTTGCGCCACGGGCACGCATCTCAGTAAATGCGGCATGGCCTGGAGTGTCAACAAAAGCGATCTTGTGGTCGTCTTTGGCAATCTCGTAAGCACGAATGTGTTGGGTGATGCCGCCGGCTTCGCCCGCGACGACATTGATACCGATGATCGCATCCAAGAGAGATGTTTTCCCATGGTCGACGTGACCGAGGAAAGTGACAACGGGTGGCCGCGCAGTCAACAAATCCGGATCGTCGGACACCGTAAAACGATTGAGGAGCCGTTCTTCAGGCGACTCGGCTTGTTTCATCGTGATCTGGACTTTGAAGTGCTCGGCAAGCAATCGCGCCATTTCGTTATCAATCTGCGCGTTGATGTTTGCCATGACTCCCAAGTCCATCAGGGCTTTGCAAACAGCGCCTGCTGAAATGCCCGAAGCCTCGGAAAATGTTCGAACGGTGCAAGGCATTGGTAAGACAACGAATTCTCGGCGCGGCGCTGTTGTGAATGGTCCCGAACGATGATGTCGGGCAGCGGCCCCACGGCGCTTGATATGCCGCATTTCGCCATCGTCGAGTCCAAGCCCGGGACGGACCTCACGCAAACGGCGCTGGCGCGTCGTCCCCACGCCGGCTTCCTCCGCGACCGGGCGACGCTTTTCGCGCTCTTTGTCTTTGCGACGGCTGGGTGAATCATCGTCGACAACGGGAACTGCGGAATCGGTTCCTTTCCCTTTTTTGACACGTTTGTCTTTTGTGGTTTGGGTGAACTGTGAAAGCGGCGCGGCACCTGATTTGGCTTTGCGAATTGCGTCTTTCGGCAAAGAGATATCCGGTTTCTGAATCCGGATCGCGGGTTGCGCGGGCGTGGCCTCGGGTTGTTTGACTTGGGGCATGGCCGCAAGTTTCACCATGGGCGATCGCCGAAGTGGTGCTTCTCGTTTGACTTCGCGGGTTTCTTCCACCGCCACTCGTGCCTTTTGATCGAGATCGCGCATGGTCGTTGTGCGACGAGACTCGGGTTCTTCGCGGCGCGGTGCCTGAGTCACAACGGGCGGCGCGACCATGGTTGTTGTCTTGCGCGATTCCGGTTTGTTGCTGATGAACTCCTTGATCCTGGCAATTTCGTCGTCGTCCATGCTGGCCAGCGCGGACCCTTTTCCTTTGATACCTACTTTGTCGCAGATATCGAGGAGCGCTTTATTATCAAGTCCGAGTTCTTTAGCGAACGCGTAGATGCGTATGGGCACAGGCCCTCCCTATGTTTCTCGCGATTGGCTCGCGAGTCGTTGGTTGCGTTAAGTTATTTCAATATTGGTGTTGGTTGGAATCGAGGCTGTACCTGGCAACCATCGTGGACGGCCGGGCGATTCATTTTACTGTCGATGCAGCGTGGAAATTGCAGCTTATGTTTGGTTGGCGGTCCCCTCGTTGGAATCGGTTGGGGGTTGATCGGCTGACGGCTCGTCTACCGAAGGTTCGTTTTCAGTGACCGGCATGTCTAATTCGGCGACGGGCATTTCTAATTCAGCGACGGGCATTGTTATTTCGGCGACGGGCTTTACTTTTTCCGCGGCGGGAGAAGTTGACGAAGTGTTTTGTGGTCGGCGACGGTCGTCTTGAGACAATCGCTCGGCGTCGCGAGCGCGCTCCTCGGCGACGGCAACGATTTCCTCGACTTGCTCGGCGGTCAAGCTTCCCATTTCCATTAAGTCATCGGGTTCAATCACCGAAAGATCGTCGTATGACAGATAGCCTTCGCCGACCAATTGGTTCGCCAATTCTTCCGTGATTCCTGGAATGGTGCTGAATCCAGCGACGGCGCGATCGATTTGCTTTTCCAGTTCTGGTTGGGTCATGATCTCGATATCCCAACCACAAAGCTTGCTCGCCAAGCGGACGTTTTGGCCGCGCTTTCCGATGGCCAAGGACAACTGATCTTCGCGGACCAAAACGATCGCGCGGCCCATCATTTGGCACAAGATCACTTCGTCGACTTGGGCGGGTTGCAGCGCATTGGGAATCATGATTAGGGGATCGCGATCGTAGCGGACAATATCGATCCGTTCGCCAGCCAATTCATCGATGATCGTCTTGATTCGATTTCCCCGGACTCCGACGCACGCGCCCACGCAATCGACATTGGAATCGATGCTGCTCACGGCGACTTTGCTGCGAAAGCCGGGTTCACGAGAAACCGAGTTGATGGAAATAACCCCCTCGGCGATTTCGGGAATTTCTTGTTCGAATAGGCGTTGCACAAAGCGCGGTCGCGTTCGGCTCAAGACAATCTTGAGACGGCTGCCCGATGGTTTGACTTCGGCGACCATGGCGCGGATTCGTTCATTGGGTTGATGCGTCTCGCCTGGAATTTGTTCACTGCGCGGCAGAATCGCTTCGACGGCACCCAGCGTGACCGTGGTGACGCTCCCTTCGTTCCGATTGACCGTGCCGCTGACAACTTCGTCGATCAGTTTCTCGAAATCGGTCATGAGTGCGTCGCGTTCGGCTTCGCGAACTTTTTGAATGATGACTTGTTTTGCGGTTTGGGCACCGATTCGGCCAACGACTTCTTCGTATTCCAACGGCTGTTCGCCGTGCCGTCCGGTCACTTGTCCATTTTCCCGATTGATGGTGAACACGACATCGGCCTCTTCGCCGAAGTGTTTGCGGGCCGCCGTGATCAACGCCGATTCGATCGCGCGGAACACGATTTCCTTCTCGATGTTCTTTTCGCGGTGCAGCGAATCGACGATGCGTAAGACTTCGTTGGCGTTCATATTGTTTTATTCTTTCAACAAGTTGTCACCGGTTTTCGGATCGAACCATAATAAGTGCGAGCGGCTCAACTCGACGGCGACGACTTGGTCGGCGGCCAAGTCGGCGGCGTCGGCAATGCGCGCCAGTAAATGGGTTTCGGGTGTTGAGTCGCCGATCCGCAAATGCACGACCGTTGCGTCCCCTAGCCATTCTTTCGATGTAACGACTGCTTGACCGACAAAGATTCGGTCCTCGCGGCTGTTGGTCGCTTGACCAGAAATCGGTCGAAGCGAAACGTGTTCCGGCCGGATACCCAAAACGACTTGTCCGGGCCGAGGCAAGCCGTTCGCGGGCAATGCAATGTCCACAACGTTGTTTTCCGACCGAAACCGCGCGGTTCCTGTCGAGTTTTCCAACGCACCCGCCAGCAAATTGATTGGATGCGTTCCAATAAATTGTGCGACAAAACGGTTCACGGGCTTTCGATAAACGTTTTGCGGCGAACCGACTTGGACGATGGAACCACGATGCATCACGGCGACCCGGTCGCCCAACGTCATCGCTTCCAATTGATCGTGAGTTACATAAATCATCGTTGCACCAAGTTCTCGGTGAAGCCTTTTCAGTTCGACACGCATTTCCATTCGCAGCTTCGCGTCCAAGTTCGACAAGGGCTCGTCAAACAAAAACGCCGCCGGTTCCCGCACAATCGCTCGCCCTAACGCGACTCGTTGGCGTTCACCGCCGGACAACTGGTGTGGCCGTCGCGTCAAGAGATGATCGATCCCCAGTCGCTGGGCCACCTGCAGAACCCGCCGCGAAATCCCCGCTCGTTGCCGACCAAGTTCGGCCGCCAAGCCAGGGCGAAAAATACGTCTCAGAACTCGTTCACCGAAGCCTCCACCAAATCGAATTTCAAGTCCAAATTAAAAATTCTTGAACAAAGTCATGTGCGGGTACAAGGCATAATTTTGAAACACCATCGCGATATCGCGGTCTTTCGCCGAAGTCTCATTGACTCGCCGCGAACCAACCCGAATCTCGCCCAAATCACAAGTTTCCAGTCCGGCGATTAACCGCAGCGTTGTGCTTTTGCCACAACCACTCGGCCCCACCAAAACTAAAAACTCTCGATCGTCGATTTGCAAACTGATGTCGTCGACCGCTGCCAGCGAAGCCGAAAAACGTTTGGACACGTGGTCCAGTGCCACCGTTGCCATGCGTTTGTATACCGGCTTTCCGAATCGCGAACCAACTGTCTGCGCGCAGCGACCAGCGCCTCGTTTTGCTATCAGCGAAACGAACCCAATATGATACCGGACCCATTGCTTCCGTCAACCACAAGCAACGCTTACGGGCCACGAAATTGGCTTGTTTTTCGGCCTGCTGGCTCGCATGGACTCCTGCCGTGCCGCACGGCGCATCGCATTCGTAATCGATTGAGCGACGCCAGCACTTGGCAAAAATTTCGACGAAGTAACGCAATCGCAAAGTCGTTCATGCCATTCATTGGATCGCGAACGACCCCAGAAAGTCCATATTGTGGCCAGCAGGTGGAAGTTCGTATACTTCGCGGCTATTTTTTTCCGGTCTGGCCGGGAACGCAATTCGATCGGCGATAGAAACGGAGCCCGCAATGTTCGGCAAAACTGCTACCTTGGTATTTTGCTGTTGGGTAGTCTTTTCGCAATTTGGGCTATCTCAAGAACTCGGTCCAACATCGAATGTAAACCAAGCCGTTTTCGTCGACCCGAATTCCGTTGGTCCGACCGTTAAGCTTGCGAGCTTCGAGGATTCGAAACCCAACCCGCCACAAGCAACTAGTGGAGTTGCCAATAATTCGCCGCTCGTTCGAATTGACTCTTTACCCAACACCGCCGGCCAAGTTTGGCGGCAATACGATCTGCGGTCGTATACGCAGCCGATTTCAACGACAAAAAATCCACAGCAAGCGATCTTGGATTGGGTTTTGCGGGAAACGGGAACGGAATTGTGGTTCAACGAACCGCTTGGAGTACTGTCCGCAACGCGCGAGCAACTTTACGTCTACCACACGCCAGAGATTCAAGGCGTTGTCGAAAAAATTGTGGACCGCTTCCTTCGTTCGGGCGGCCAGCCACAAGTCGTCGGCGTCCGCCTCATGACGGTTGGCAATCCAAACTGGCGAGCGGGCTCGTATTCGATGATGCAACCGATCGACGTACAATCGCCGGGGATCGAAGGCTGGATGCTCACGAAAGAAAATGCCGCGCTCTTGGTGAATCAATTGCACCGGCGTACCGACTACGTGGAGCACGGTGTCGGGGATTTTACCGCCCATGCCGGTCAGAAAATAGTAATCAACCGAACTCGTCCGATCGACTTCACGCGGGCCGTTCGCTGGGTTCAAGGCCGGTTTCCACCGTACGAGACCCTTGTGACACGTATCGACGAAGGCTACACGATGGACATCAGCTCGCTGGCTTCCTCGGACGGGACCATCGAAGCACTTTTGCGGTGCAACGTCGATCAAGTCGAGCGGCTACAACAGGTCGAAATTGACGTTCCCGATAATTCTGGCGGCATGCAGTCAGTGCGCATTGGCGTTCCGCAGATGGTGAGTTGGAAATTGCATGAGCGATTTCGCTGGCCGTCCGATCAGGTGCTGCTATTGAGTTGCGGCGTCGTCGCCAACCCCAGCGAAGACAGCGGGTCCGGGCTGGGCTTGCAGAACCTATTTTCACGATCGCGCGGTCGCGCTGATGCTCTCTTGATGCTGGAGTACAAAGGCTCGCCACGCCAAACAACACCGCCGCGCACCGCCGCGCAATCTCCACTTGTCCCTGTGCAGCCCGTGCGCTAACCAGCCTGTTGATAAAATACGTGCAACACATTTTCAACGTGCTTGGAAACAGCCGTCTCGACGACAGCCGCGTATTTCTTAAAATGTCGGGGTGAAGTCTGAATCGCACATTTTGAAATTGCGAATATTTGATTTTTGCATTGGCTCCCTGCCGAGCTTGACTCGGTGGAAGCTGAGGTTTGTAAACTAGTCGCTCAACGTCGACCTACCGACAAAGGGTTGGCGGAGACGCTTGGCACCCGCCGAGCTTGGCTTGCGCATCAGGCTTCGAGTCGACCGCCGCATTTTTTCTTTTCCGAACACACGCCACAACATGTCAAGATTTCGCCGTCGAGTCGTCATTACGGGGATCGGTTTGGTCTGTCCGCTGGGAAGTTCCGGCCCGCAGTTGTGGCACGCGCTGTCGACGGGAATCAGTGGAATCGACCGAATCGAAGGACTTCCCACCGATCACTTGTCGACCCGAATCGGCGGCCAGGCACGCCAATTTTCCGGCCAGATCGAGGACTTTGGACCACTCGAAAAAAGCATGCAGCGGGCGATCAAGAAAGGTCTCAAGCTGATGTGCCGCGAGATCCAAATGGGAGTTGCAACGGCCCAATTGGCGTTAAATGATTCCGGGTTGAACATGGCGACGATCGTTCCCGAACGGATTGGCACGATGTTCGGTTCCGATTACATCATGACTTTGCCCGAGGAATTTTCGGCGGGGATCAAGAACTGTTTGAACGAACGCGGCGAGTTTCACTTTGATCAATGGGCCAAACGCGGGTTGCCCCAAGTCGAGCCGCTGTGGCTTCTTAAATACTTGCCGAATATGCCGGCCAGCCATGTGGCCATTTTTAACGACTGCCGCGGACCGAGCAACTCGCTGACCGTTCGCGAAGCTTCCTCCAATCTTTCGGTCGCCGAAGCGACCACGACGATCGCGCGCGATGCCGCCGACGTCATGATCGCCGGTGCGACCGGCTCGCGCATTCATCCTCTGCGGACGATTCACGTTTCGCTGCAAGAGCAGCTCGCCGTCGGTGACGGGGTCCCTCAAGCCGCTTGCCGGCCGTTCGATTGCGATCGGAGCGGTATGGTCATTGGCGAAGGAGCGGGTTCGCTAATCGTCGAATCGCTCGAGCATGCTCAAGCTCGCGGCGCGACGATCTACGGCGAAATCATCGGTCATTCGTCTTGTGCGGCCATTAGTTCCAACGGCGTTGCCCAGTACGAAACCGCTTTCGCCAACGCGATTTCCGGCGCGCTCAACTCGAGCGGCCAGCAACCAGAACAGATTGGTCACATTCACGCGCACGGGTTGTCCACGCCAACCTGTGATCGCGCTGAGGCACGAGCGATTGCCGCTGTCTTCGGCAAAAAGACGCCAGTTACTGCCGCCAAAAGTTACATGGGAAACTTAGGCGCTGGTTGCGGTATGATCGAGCTCATTGCGAGTTTGTTAGCCCTGCGCGAAGGAGAACTTTTTCCGATTTTGAATCTGGACCGACTCGACCCTGAATGCCCAATCCAAGCCATTTCGCAGCCGACCAATCCCGGCCGCTCTTTCTTGAACCTAAATATCACCCCCCAAGGCCAGGCCAGTGCCTTAGTTGTCCAAGCGTTCAACGCCTAATCGCGTTTCCAAAGAGGGAACCAAGTCCGCGTGTTGTCCTTGTTTGTATGACAGCAATACCGTTCAAATTCCTTGTTTGTTCGTCGGCATTTTCATGTCAATTCGGCTGCGCGATAGAATGAAGCCCGTCTTCAGCGCCGCGCGTTCAAAACCAGGCTCACTGGCTGGCCAACGATGATTGTTCCGGTTTGCACCACCGTTCCATAGACGCCCGCGTTGTTCTTGTTTAGGCGCACGACCGTCTTCAGCACCCGCGCATCTTGTATCCCCGTGTCCGGATCAAGGTTGATCATTACGCAACGGACGTCGCGCGCTGTTACGCTCACCGCTGGCCTTGGCTCCTCGTCGCCGAACAGCAGTGTCCCACCAATCCACCCCTCCTCGAGAAACGGCTCGGGATTGTCAGTCTCAAGGACAATGTTGGCTCGGAACCGACGGCGATCGAGATCGACTCCCGCCTCGCGACCGATGCCAGCAATGGTCGCCAGGCTAATTACGGATACCGACGCATCGTCGAAGATCCCGTGCTTGAGCTTCATCAATTCCAGGCTGCTGCCACATCGCTCGGCAACCTCGCGCTGGAGATCTGCACTGCGCAGCTCGAAGTGCTTTCCGGCGGGCGTGCGCACGTGAGTTGGCAGGGGCTCGCCGGTGCTCTCGTCGAGACCGAAAGGGTGAGTTCAGCGAGGCGGCTTGCCTGAAGCCACGGGAAGCCGCTGTCGTCTCCTAAGCGGCGGAAGGCGAATCGCCGATCACCAGCGAGACCGTGCCACCCGAGAAATGCAGACTCAGTTGCGGTACCTGCCATCGACTTGACGGGATACCGCACAATTTCGCAGACATGCCCGACTTGATTCATCATTTGATCACTATACGTTACGCCGTGGCAATCCAGCGAACGACTAGCACACTATCCGATTGCAATCAGCCGGATAGTTTGTGCGTTCAACTGAGACGCTTCGCTGGATCGCGGCACATGCGGATTGCTTGAGGCTGGGCATCTAGAAGCTGCCAATTTAACGCGACGAGCGAGCTGGAAGCAAGTAGTTTTTGGGCGATTGAGCAGATTTCGAACGAGTCGTGCGGTGATATCGACGCGGAAGCTCCGCGAGTGTTTCCAATTTCGGATGGGCTTTCCATTCACCGTCATCGCCGTAAAGAACCAAACTCCAAAAGTCTTTC
>JANMEB010000221.1:0-5715 GCA_031376585.1 Planctomycetota bacterium
TGGCACACAACCCCAATTCTTAGGCTTGAAGATGCACGAGTGTTTCGTTGAAATTACCGGCCGATTCGGACGCCGAAGAAAATGTTGTGCGTGTCGATTGTCAAATCGCCTAACGATTGCCCACTCGTCATATTGTCGACGCCAATGTAGTCAGCTCCCAAGTATCGATACTCGGTATAAAGGTCGATGCGATCACGGATTGGATAATCGATACCCGCGATGAACTGATACGCGAACGAAGTGTTGTTGGATTCGTAGGTATTCGCCGCCGTGAAAAAATTCGCATCGACGTAGATCGATCCTAAGCCACCGCCCATGTATAGAACTGGTGTACCCACACTTGACTCGGAAAGGTCAAACAGCAAATTGAACATTCCGCTGCAAGATTGTACGGATCCGAACGCCGGGCGTACCGTGTTCGAGGTCAATGATCCAGTGCTATTGAATTGCTGTTCAAACCAAGACTGCACGCTATTGTCACGAAAAGTGAGCTCGAATTCCGTGCGACCAACGTTGTTCCAACGCTGTCCGATGGCGACACCTGCCGCCACGCCGTTTTTGAGTTTGGCCCCATCGATTCGCTCGGTGGCTCCCGTACTCAAGTTCCGCTCAAAATTGTCGATGTCTGCGAACCCGCCGAAAACTCCAAAATAGTGACCGCCAGATTCAGCTTGGCAATCGTCATTCTGACATTCCGAATTTGCGTTGACCGACCTGGAGTGTACATATTCGTTTGGCGATTGTCGCACGTTCTCCATCGGCGATTCAACTTGCGCGGCAAGCGGTGTGGCCAGCAAAATCCACATGGCAAGGCCAAGAAACGATCTTTTCGACATCGCAAATTCTCCATCGCACTATCGCCGCCGGCAGAAAAAGTCCGAACCTTGCCTATCTGGCATGAAACGGCATGTTTTGACTTATCGGCACAACCGTTAATCGTCGGTGGCAAAAGCGACGTGGCGAGACTATTTCGCCCGGCTTGCCAAAGCCATTTGATGTCGCCAGCAGACTTCGGTGATAGCAATCGCATTGCTTCACGAATTGACCGCTCATCCGTCTTGCCAGCAGATCGTGTCGATGCCAACGGTTGAAGGTAGAAGCCCGTTAGCGGGTAACACCCATGTAGAAGCTAAACATTTGTTGATCGTCGCCCTCGGCCGTTGCCACAGGAAAAGCGAAATCAAAGGCCAAGGGTGCACCGCCCATGCCAGCGGCGGGCATATGGACGCGAAGGCCAAATCCGGGCGCGACGCGAAAGTTCTCTTTCGTGAGGGCAATCTCGCGCTCAACAGTTCCGAAGTCGCAGAACATCACTCCGCGAATCATATCGTCCGACGTGAGCGGAAAAGTATACTCCAACGAATTGAGCCACTGGAATTCGCCGCCGACGCGTATCCCGCCTTCCAACGGCGATGCGCCACGGAAGTCAAATCCACGCATCGTAGAAAACCCACCTGCAAAATAGTTTTCGAAAACGGGTGTATCCGATCCGGAAAACCCAAGCCGGCTGCCCATACTTAGGGTATGCCGTCCTGATCCGTCGTCACGCTGATAGACCAAAAAATATTTGCGGAATTCGACGTCGCCGCGAGGATAATTGTAATCACCGAAGGCTTGAGTGTAGGCCATTTCCAAGTAGGTGCCTTCCGTTGGCATAAACGGGTGATCTCTTGTGTCGTGGATCAAGCGGACAAACCCCAGATACAAATTGCTTGAGCCGACGGCCGCGTTTAATTCTGGCGACGTCGCCAGCCGAGGGTCGTATATTTTGACGCCTTCTAAACGCGTCCCCGCACTCACCGAAAGCTCAGGCGTCAATCGATAACCGAGCGATAACTGGCCACCCAAACGCTGTTCATCCCAGTCGAAAAAGTTGCGAGTGAAAAAATAACCACTGGCACTAAAGCTCACGGCCGAGTTGAACAAATAGGGTTCGGTGAAGCTCACCAAGTACCGCTGGACATTGCGACCGGGCAGCAGTTCCATGCGAAAGCCTTGGCCGGCACCGCGAAACGCTCGACCATCCACCATGTCGCGCCAGCTTCGTGGAAATCGGGCGATATCAAAGTTCCGTTCGTCGATTGTGATCTGGCCGGTCAAACCATTATCCGAGTTAAAAGCACCGCCGATCATGATTCTGCCGGTCTGGGCTTCCATAGCGCTGACGTCGATGTCCGCGTAGTTTTCAGGAAAATTGCGGCCTAATCCCGACGGCGGATATGGTTGCACAAGCGGGTTCAATGCATTGGGATCGCCCGGGTTAGGATATTGACCGGGCAAACTTGGAATTACGCCCGTGCCATTATCCTGCGGCGCGAAACTCGTTGTCGGTACATAGCCCGATTGGTTGGGCGGCACGAACTGCGGACCGCCAACAGTTCTCGAATAGGTATCCGCACCCGGCGTCATCATTGGCGCAGCGGGATCCTGAGCGCGAAGCACAACGCCTGAATCGCTCTGTGGCGTCGCAGTCCGGGGAATGGACTCTACGATCGGAGCCGAAACGTTTTGTGAGCTTGGAAAAGGCGAACCCGCCATTCCATTGCGTTGGTTGATCGCGCACCCGTTACCAGCCAAGATGCTCATTGCAAGCAAGACCGCTACGCGCTGGCGTAAACGCAACTTGTTCGTCGTTAAGTTCATGTGGTGCCGTTGATTTCAGGACAAAGATTTCGAGGCGTCTATCTCTCTGGCGAATCGACTTCAGCCAATTGTTCCAGCTCTTTCAACTCTTTTGGTTTGACGACAACGCTTGGTGCGGGGCCGGTGCCAGGTGATCCGTCCGCGAAGACTTGGGAACGACGCAGCCCTAATGAAGATCGCCGAATTTCGCGCACGTCGATGATGTCGCCAGGTCGAACCGTCAGGCGATTCCAAATGACTTCGTGTTTCGTAATCCCAGCATCGCCGTCGATACGGACGTTGATCTTACCGACGCGATACTGCTTGCCTTCTTCGATTTTGTAGACCAAATCGAGCTTTCCGGGTTCATCGAGGAATCTCGGTTCGACTTGGATGTCCGCAAAGACGTGGCCTTCCGAGCCATACAAATCACGAAGCGCGTTAACGTCGATGTTCATCTCACCCGAATTGAACTCGGGAGAGTTTCCGTCCAGGGGCTTTAGCTTTAGTAACGATTCCAATTGCGCGGCGTCATACTTCTGATTGCCGATAAACGCGACATTGTTTACGACGAAGCGAGGGCCTTCATCGATAACGTAACGAACACGAAGCCAATGACTGTCGGGAGTTTCAATGATTTCGCGCCCAATCCGGGCGTTGAAGAAACCAAACTGACGATAGTACGCAGTGAGTCTCATCACGTCTTGGTCGACTTCTTCGCGGTCGATTGCAAAGCCCTTGAGCGTCGACGAAAAGCTCGGTTTAGCTTTGACAAACGTTCGCAATCGTCCGTCGGTCGCGAATTGATTGCCTTCGAACTCAACCCACAAAACACGTTCTTTTTCGTCTTCGCTAATGACGAACACAATTTCCTGGTCATTGGCGTCTGAACCTTCGGCAATCGTGACTTGGGTGTGCCGGAACCCTTCCTGATGATAGAAGTCCTCAAGCTGCTGTCGAGCCATCCGTATCTGATGCGAATCGAGCGGCTCGCCCTCCTTCAATTGAAGCTTTCGCTTAAGTTGCCAATCCGTCTTGGCTCGATTGCCGACGAAGCGAATCGTTTTTACGTGGGGTCGCTCGACGACTTCGATAGTGACGATGACTCCGGATTCGGTACGCTCGATGGAAGGGCTGTTGATGCGATGCAGTTCCTTCATCTTCCAAAGTTGATCAATGTCCTGGCGCAAGAGATCGGGATCGAAGTATCGTCCCACACGAGTGCGGACGTTGCGCATGATCTCATGTGTCGGTACAGCAGAATTGCCTTTGATGCGCACGTCGGCGATTATGTCTCGTGCCCTCGCCGGATCAGGCGTAGATGCTTTTGCAGGTTCAAACTCCAAATCTGGGAGCAGCGGCGCTGGATCACTTGAGTCTTGATAACGAACCTGTTGCTCGGACCAACTGGGATTAAATCCAGTGACGGAATTTCCAGAATCGGATTGTCCAATCGATTGGCAACCCTGCAATAAAGCAATCGACAATATCCAGCCGATTGCAAGGAAGCGCATAGCGATCCAATGACTTTGGGCCACAACATTTTCGTCCATGCAATTCGTCTTTCTGCCAACCGGTTTTGGCACGAAGCAAGTCCATCGCCGACGGGGTCGAATTCGTGGGATCGACGCGAGATAAATACCGAATTCCACGGAGCCCGACAAGTCTAATTTCGCCTCAAGAGACATGCGGCGGTCTGAGCAAGCGTTTGAGTATTCGGCCAAAGCAAAATTCGCTTGGAATAAGTCGTCAGGGCAAACCGAGGGCAGCAACTGAGTGATGGTTGATGGCAATGCTGGCTGCGGCTGGCAACCCCACTAAGTTTGCGCCGATCTGGCAGGACTCGCTTCTGATGCAGGTGCGGCGAACTCTCGCAATAATTTCAGCATCTGCTCGTCTTCCACTGGACTGAAGTCATCGTAAAACTGGCCGATCGCCCAAAAATGCTCGCTGGGAAGCAAGCAAATTGTCTCGTCGCACCATTTGCCCACTTTCCGCAATCGGTCAGGCGACGCCACCGGGACGGCGACAATCAACTCGTGCGGATGACGCGGCCGAATCGCTTGCAGCGCGGCTATCATCGTCGAGCCAGTTGCGATGCCGTCGTCAGTTACTATCACCGACCGGCCGACAATGGTGGCTTGAGGGCGGATCGCGCGTATCATTTTTTTGCGCCGCGCGATCTCCGCTAGTTGATGCTTGTGCTCTTCGCCCAAATTGCCGTCCAAGACGCCAAGAGCGTCCTCAGAATTTGAATCCAAATACACCTGGCCGTCTTCCGAAATTGCACCGACGGCTAACTCGGGCTGCGATGGTGCTCGTAGCTTGCGCGACAAGACCACATCCAATTCGGCACCCAATTCACGGGCCAAGACGGCCCCCGTAACGACACCTCCACGAGGGATCGCCAAAACCAATGGGTTTCGAAATTTGCGCGACCTCATTTGGGCCGCTAGTCGTAAGGCTGCATCTGCGCGATTTTGAAATCGAAGCGGCGTGCTCACGGATTGACTTCCTCATTGGATTCCGACAAGAGATATCGACTAAACCAGTTCCGAGCGAGCCTGGCGACTTCCTCTAACGTACCAGGTTCTGGAAACAAATGCGTCGCGCCAGGGACTACAACAATTTCCTTGGGACAACGAAGTCGTTGAAAGGCTCGCTCATTCAATTCGACAACAGCCCCGTCATTGCCTCCCACGATCAATAGCGTCGGCGCGGAAACTTGCTCAAGGGCATTCCCCGCTAAATCCGGGCGTCCGCCGCGCGAGACAATCGCTCCGACTCGTTTGGGGTTTTGTGATTCCGCGAGCAGGGCGGCCGCCCCGCCGGTGCTTGCTCCAAAGAAGCCTAGCGTCATCCCGCGAGTGTCGACATCGTCGCGAAGCCAGTTTGCCGCATCGTTCAATCGAGACGCAAGCAATTCAATATCAAACACGTTTTGCTGAACTTCGGCTTCCTCGTCTTCCAACAGGTCGAGCAACAAAGTCGCCAGGCCAGCCTTTTGTAAGACGCTG
This sequence comes from Planctomycetota bacterium, assembly GCA_031376585.1. Taxonomy (GTDB): domain Bacteria; phylum Planctomycetota; class Planctomycetia; order Pirellulales; family Pirellulaceae; genus JANMEB01. The sequence continues at coordinate 5,640 of JANMEB010000221.1, forward strand.
GCCACGAACTGATTCCGGGCGCTGAACTCTGGCCGCAGTTCAGACGCAACGATTCCGAGCAGTTCGAGGCACGCTT
>JANMEB010000243.1:0-7326 GCA_031376585.1 Planctomycetota bacterium
CTGCCGCGTTTTTTGTTGCGGCCAATGTGCGGGATCGTATTCGCTCCAGTCGTCCCACTGCTCAGGCGGCGGGTAGTTCGTCAACCCTGTCGCCGTCGAAAGACGTGGCAGAGTGTGCTCGTCAGTAGTGCGATCCAAATCTGGAATCAATCGCAGCGAGGTTGCCGCTCGTTCGATCCAAGTTCGTTTCTTCAATTTTTTCATGGGTACTATTTCTTAGGCGAGCGACAGTAATTGACTTACTATTTTTCAGCCGGAACGCGCTAGCGCCCGGTTTCCCCAATCTCCAATCCCCAAAAACCGTGGGCTAGCGCCCAACGGCTGACCAAATGGTTATTCTTCATCTGCCGCTCGCCTTTAATCTCATGCCTCATGCCTCAAGCCTCACACCTTACGCCAGTGGAATGCGTTGCGGAGCTTGCACCCAAATATGTTCGGAACAATATATGCCGATCAAGATCGCAACGCCCGCAATTGGCATGGCCCAATTTGGCGTTAGTAGCACGAACAGCAGAGGGAAAACGCCTCCCAGGGCAACAACGCCCCACCAATAGAGGCGAGCGTACCTACCACGGATGATTAGCTTGACGGTCAGGGCCGCGTCTGAAGTGGAATGTGACGTTGCCAATTCCCAAGCGTCGCAAGCCAATCGAGCGATGATCGCCGTACCTACAAACCAACGAATGAACAGTAACCATTGTGAACTTTCGGCAAACGGCAAACCGATAAGGAAAATCGCACCGCCGGCCATAAGAGCATGAATCAGCATGTGTACGCTCAAGAGTCGGCCTTGCCAAAAATCGCGCGATTTGGCTTGCGCCAACAAGAATGCCGTGTAAATTGCCGTTGCAATCGCCAATGCAATGACGACGACATCAAGCAATACACTCGACTGCTGTCCGATCGCTAAAAGCAGCCATAACGCTAGGCTCGCGGCATACGCAGTAATAATGTACGCCCCGCGCACAAGCCACGATTTCCATTGCGGTCGAAGTAAAACGTAAATGAATCGCTTGGGTTGATCCAAATCTGCCGCCAACAATGCACCTGTCGCCGCGAGAAACAGGAGACCGCAAACGACGCCGATGAGTTTCAATTTAAGGAGCGTGTCACCAATGCCAAATAAACTTGCCGTTAACGGTACGATAACCGCGCCGGTCGCGATGGCTTTGGTCCAGATGTAAGCGGCAACGTGCCAGCCCCACAACACGCCCTTTTGCGGCGCGTCATAAGTTCGCCGCGCAATCTCGCTGGCGACTTGTTGACTTTGTTGAGCTGATTTCACCGTGGCTTCAGGATTGAGCACTCCGGTTTGATCATCGCCCAGCGCCAAGAATTTTTCCAACGAATCGATGATCTTCACATTCGAGTTTGCCTTCGAGACAATTGGGAAATGATGGCTCGTCGCGGCAGCTTTCGACTGATGGCCCTGAAGAAATTTGGCGTAGTGGCCAACGCCACGGACTTGGGAGCCCCAGACGGAGTCGTTGGAAACGGCAGTTGCCGTCGGATTAAGCGAAGCCATGTCGCCGTCAATGTAAAAGAGCGCCGGCAGAGTTCCCTTCTCCGGTTTGCGAACGGTGACTTCGTGTTGGCTGCGAAGCAATGAAATTTCTGAATTCGGATCGTCGAGGTCGCCGGAAACAATTGCGTGCGTTGGGCAAACATTGACACACGCCGGTTCCAATCCCCGATCGACGCGATGAGCACAATAATTGCATTTTGCTGCCGTGTGCGTTTCCGGATCGATATACAAAGCGTCGTAGGGACAAGCTTGCATACAAGCCCGGCAGCCAATGCAGCGGCGATTATCAAAGTCGACGATCCCGTCCTCGCGGCGATAAAGAGCGGTGACCGGGCAGATGTCGACGCACGGTGCGTTGTCGCAATGATTGCACCGCATGACCGAAAACAAACGGCTCGTTTGCGGAAAAGTCCCCTTTTCGATGTACTTGACCCACGTTCGATTCACGCCAACCGGCACGTCATGCTCGGCTTTGCACGCGACCGTGCAAGCGTGGCAGCCAATGCACTTGCGGTTGTCGATAATGAATCCGTAATTAGCCACGCACGCCCAATCCGAAAGCTTTCGTCCCAGAAATCGTCGGCCATTCTAGACGGGCAGTCGTTCGTTCGCAATTTGGCGAGTGTCGGCCTGAAGTAGAGCGTTGAAAGTTATTGGCTTTCCTCGTTTAACCCGGAGCCAACGGCGACGGAGTTGTCGTCGTAACCAGGGTTCGCCGTCGCCGTTGGCTCCGGGTTAAACAATAAGGCGGAACCGAAGTGCTTATGAAAGCGGATATTCGATGATGGCGTAGGCGACGAAGGTGGCGCTCCAGTCGTACCAACGGCCGGTGGTGCCCGCGAAGATGACGGCATCTTGATTGCCAAGCGAGTCGTTGGGTTCGCCTGTTGCGAAATTGGCAAAGGTCGCAGCAGTTCCGTCAGCCCAACGGAATTGACCTTCGACAAGTTGATCATTCAAGCCAACGAAATAGTGGCTTGGGCCAAAGGTTGACATGAGCCAATCGTTCTCGGTTGCGTCGTCAATCTTGACCAAGTCGCCGTTTTTGGAAAGTGCTTCCTGATGTGCGTTGGCGAACGTCGTTTTGGTTTGCGTCAAGCCATAGATTCTGCCGCTGTAATAGAAGAATTGACTTGGCAGCGGCGGGCCGATTTCAATAATACCAAAGTGCAAATCGACTGCGGTTCCTAATCGCCATTTCGCATCAGCGCCATTCAACAATCCGAAATCGTGGGTTTCAATCTGATTGGTCAATTGGCCGGCGTCCCAATTGGTGTAGTCGAGAATTTGATCGGTTTCCCAACCGAATTGCCCTTCGACATATTGATCGGTCACGTCGGTATGGAACAAGCCAGCGCCAAATGTGGACTGAAGCCAAGCGTTTTCCGATGCGTCGTCGATTACCGCGAGAGATCCACCCAAAGCACGGGCTTGGGCGCGTGCATCATTCCAGTTCAAGGCAGTTGAAGTGAGTTGATAATGGTGGCCGTTGAAGCTAAACGTCGTGAGTGCGGTTCCTCGGACGACGACTTCGGCGAGTGCGAGCGCGGCGTTATCGCCAGCCAATTGCACGCGCAGGTAGCGGCCTTGCAGTCCAAGCGCAATGTCGCGTTGCTGGCCCAACCTGCCTGCAACCAAAGTCGACCAAGTCCCGGGCGCGGAGCGAACGGCTTCTAAATTGCCGCTTTCGAACGGAGTCGACGAGACGAGAATCCATGCGTCTTTCAGTTTGTTCGGACCAAGGTCCGTTCGATTAAATAGTGTGACCATGTCCAAATTGTAAACTTGGCCCAAATCGACTTCCCAAAATGGCTGTCGCTGCAATGCCGTATGCGAGATCGATTGCTTGTGCACGTGATCGCCGGATTCGTTCCCGTCAACGGCACGCGATGAGAGGCCACCGTAGGCCGTTGTGCTTTGCGACGTCGGTTTTCCCAACGCCAAATTCAACCATGGGACGCGCGGCAGGACGTGGACGCTGATTGTCTTGTTGGCCGTCGCGCCTTTGGAGTCGGTTACGGTCAAGCGAACGGCATACGTCCCTGCCGTCACAAAAGTATTTCCCGGATGGGCGAGCGCGGATTTTTGACCGTCGCCGAAGTCCCAAGCATAAGTCAGTGGATTGCCATTGGGATCACTCGTTCCATTCGAATTGAACTTGAGCGGAAACGCTGCGGTCCCGAATTGAGTAACGGAATTAATATTCACAATCGGTGGATCGTTAATCGGGGAATCGGATTCGCCGCGGTAAACGCGCACTTCGCGCAACGTCAATGCGTTTGTTCCAGCCAATTGAATTCGAACGTAGCGGCCACGTTGTCCAACAGTCCAGACCTTGGATAAACCTGCTTCACCCAGATCGTGATAGACCCAATCGGCATTAACGAGCGCATCGGCAAGTGACGATGAGGCAAACGGAGTATCCGAGACCATCACATAGTAGTTGCTAAGAAACTCTGTGTTGGTATCCGCACGATTGAACCAAGCAATTTCGCCGATCGTTTGCACGGATTGCAAATCGACTTGCCACCAAGCTTGTGGATCAAAGCCAGTATGCGTGTGCCCGGTCGTCAAGCTTCCGTCGACCGCGATCGTGGATTCTTCGCCGAACAACGTGCTGCTTTGCGACGTCGGTTTTCCAACTGCGATGTTCTCGACGGCGACTTGGACTTGAATTGAGCTTGGGCTGCTATTGCCGTTCGGATCGACGACGGTCAACAAAACTTGGTAAGTACCCGGCGAAGTGTATAGGAAACTTGGATTAGCCAAAGTCGAATCGATGATTCCGTCTTGGTCAAAATCCCAGTAATAACTCAGCGAATCGTCGTTAGGGTCCGTCGTACCGCCGGAACTGAATTGAACGGTCAAGCCCGTTGTGTTGGTTACGGTGGCGACGGCCTTGGGCCGGCCGCTCGGAGCGCTGTTGTGAACTAGTTCGTACAAATTTCCATTGACAATGGACGCCATTTGAACGCGGCCAGTTGGGCCAAGGACAATATCGACTGGGAACGACCATTCGTCGCGGCCAAACAAAGTGTATGTACCTGCGTCGTTGGCAGTGTAGACAACGTCTTGGCCGAAATTGGCGAAAAAGAATTTACCGTCGTAGGTGCTGGGATACTTGTTGCCGCGAAACATCACACCGCAAGTAATCGCGTCGTAGCTCCCGATGTGGTTGTAACTGATGTACGGATAAGTCGATTGAAAGCCCGCGGGAGGCGCGCCGTACCCAGTTCGATTTCGGCCTTCGTAATAAGGCCAGCCAAAATTAAGCTGCGAACCAATATCGCTTGGCCGAATCAGGTTGATTTCTTCAGGGCCGCTGTCGGTCACATCACCGAAATACAAATTGCCGGTCAGCGCGTCCTTGGAAATGCGCCACGGATTTCGCACTCCCAAAGCCAGCACACGCGAGCGAACGCTCAGCGGATCGGCGGCATTGAAATACGGATTGCCCGCGACCCCTGCACCTGTAACGGGATTCAGACGGAAGACTTTGCCTTGTAGGGAATCTGGATTTTGCGCTGCAAACCTCAACGGGTCCGAGAATCCGCCGTCCCCCCAACTGACGATTAGATTTCCGGCGGCATCGAAATCAAGATCGCCGACGCTATGCGTAATCGACAAATTATTGTGACCGGTGAGCAGTGTGAAGCGAGTCGACAAATCGGCGACGTTGGGATTAGTAGCGGATGCCGCAACCCGAATCACAGCACCCCCGGCTGGGGCACTTGAATCAGGCGTGCCCGGCAACAGTTCGACCGTAAAGTTCAAATAGACTCTGCCGTTTGTTGCAAAGTTCGGGTCGAGCGCAAGACCGATCAAACCGCGATCTTGCTTGGAATTGATTTCGCTTCGCAAGTCAATAAAGGTATTGGCGACGTGGCCGTTGGTGACGACTTGAACTCGGCCGGCTTTTTCGGCGACAAAAATCCTGCCATCCGGCGCGTGGACGAATGCGATTGGTTCAATCAGACCAGCGACAAACGGCTCAATCGAAAAGCCGGCCGGCAGCGTTAGCAAATCGCGTCGCTCCAGCAGCTCGCTCCAAAGCGACTTTTCATCAGATAGGCGCGCGCTGCTGTCTCGTCGAAACGGGAAACGAGGAAATTTGAACATGCTGCAACTTCAAGAAATGGAATGAGCGTCAAGCTTCCGCGAAAGCCAGCGCCGAGACTTTGAATACCACATACCATTAAAATTACGGCACCGCCGAATGCAACCTAAAAAGTCAGCCTCGTTCCCAGGCTTCAGCCTGGGAACGCACTGCAACTGAGGCTCCGCCTCCTACTCCGCAAGCGCCCGAAGCGGGCGGTTAAACAAAAGCCTGGGAAATCGAGGGCATGTTGCTTACTTCGCAGACGTCTCAAACCGGGCGAAAACCAAGTTCCGCTTCTCTTTCAACTCGGCGACCGTTACCTCAAGCTCTTTCGACGATTTGTCAATTTCTGCGACCGCCGCTTCGGCTTCCAGGATTTTATCCAGAAAAGGTATTGCCTTCTCGGGTTCTCGGCCTTGAATCGCTTGGTAATTTTCCCGCGCGCGAGTTTGAATTTGTATCCACTCTGTTTTCTTCGATCGCAACTCCGAGCTAATTCGGCTATTGAACTTGATAATCTCTGCGTCCAATTGAATTGCCGCTAGCAAAGCACTTTTCATAGCTGGATCCAACTCGGACGGTTTGGCCAGCCAATCTTGCATCACCGCCATCGTTAGCGAAGCGACAGATTGTGTATTGTCGGAGGCAGAAATAATCGTGAGTTCGTGCTCTGCTTGGGCTGCAACTTCAAAGGAAAAAGACGCAGTCTCATCGACAGTTTTCGTCGGTTGTAAACCCAGAAATCGGCTACCATCCGGGGCCAACACTACCAACGTGATCACATTTGAAACCGTATCTTGGTTATTGATTGTGAATTCGAATTCGGATTCTATTCGGTGAGTCGTTTCGAATTTTCCGTCGCGAATCGTGATGCTGGTCAGAATTTCGCGTGGCGCAAGTTGCGCTCCGTCGACCGACGTCGATTGATCAATGCCGTAATCGATGCTGGCCAGTTCACCGGCCTCAACTCGATCCAGCCCCGCGTCGCCAACGAACCCACGATCTTGAAAGATCGCCACCGGGCCGGCAATCAGCGGTACGTCCGTCGCATTTTTCCATTCCAGCGACCGAACTGGGTGAACAGAGCTTTGCCCCAGCACATACCGATTCACTTTTCTAATTTCGAACTCCCGAATGAAAACGGGCAGCGCGGCGCTGCTGCCTGAAAGAATCGTGACAGGCTGCTCCAATTTGAAATTCACAAGCTGGCCGGCTTTGCCAAGTCCCGCGCCAACTTGGAACGCCGGTTTGTCGTCAATTTCGTCTTTTGCTGAATCTGGTTCATTCTCATCGCCAAAGGCACCGCCTACTTGACCGCCGCCACCAAAACCTCCGCCACCTGAAGCACCGCCACCTGAAGCACCGCCGAAACCCCCGCGACCCATTGGTTTTTCGATTCCACGAAAACTGGGAATTTTTGACTCCGACGACGGCCGAAACGCGTCCCCGTCCGATCCGATTCCAAAAATGGATTGGCTCGCGTCAATGCGTTTGGTCCTGACTGGTTCGAACAGATCGGCGTGAAGTGCACATGGGCGGCCGCTGCGCAATTCCAAGCCACCGTCGTTCCAATCCACGCCGCTCGTGTTGTCGACATGCGCCCATCCTTGCAATGTGGCTTTGTCGTTCTCGATCTCCATTCGATAAGTCATTCGCCAGACGGGAACGTCGATGACGTATCCAAAACCGACTCGACGTTGGC
>JANMEB010000088.1:0-5098 GCA_031376585.1 Planctomycetota bacterium
CTTTTTTCAGCCTGTCGTGGGCGGTTAGAAGGACGAAAACCAAATCAACGACTACGCATGTAGAAGTCGTCGTGAAAACGTCTCGGGACGCGGGTTCGATCCCCGCCGCCTCCACTCACCCGTTCTCCGCAACGGGGCTAAACATGAACAAGGCCCGCTGATTCAAACCAGCGGGCCTTGTCTTTTCTACGCAGTTATTCGCGCAAGGGCCTGTGCATGTGCCAGAAGCAACCATGGTCGAAGATTACTTTTCCGAGAGAGCGAAACACGAGGTCTGGTTTTCCAGGAAGGTCCTTGCAGTGGAGCCCGTATCGGTATCCGAGTGACCAGCAAATTCGCCGAACGATTCGCTCGGGTTTGGTGTCCGTTGAGCGAATCGTTGCCATATTCTGACTGCGTTTCTTTCTGCTAAGGTGATCTATCGAAGAACCTAACTGTGGATGGAGCCTTGAGCCTCAATCCGCAAGAGTCCGATTGAACCGCCCGAGTTCTTCGCCTAGAAATTCGTGCAGGTTCGATTCTGGCATTGAATCAAGTATGGTTACGCCGCTTCCGCGAAAAAGCTGCTTCGCAAGATGCCGCACGCGGTCACGGCTCTTTTGGCCGTCATGTAAACAGTCGTCGGCGTTTTTTTCGATAAACCGCAACGCACCTTGAACGAGCGGTCGAGAGCGACCATAGCTTCGTTCCAAGAGTTGTTGGGTGATGTCGAGTTTCGACAACATGATACGAGTGAGCTTGTATGGGTCATTTTGTGATTTCGCGTTCTTCGTGATCTCCGCACTCCACCAGAGACGAGCGATTCCGTTGCGGCTGATCGCTCGGCTATCTGTTCCGGCGACAAAATAACGCTGCCGAACGTATTTTGGATTTTTGTCGTTACTAACCGGCCATCGTAGTTGCATGTAGTCCCACGCTTCAACGTGAACGAGGCGTGCCCAAAGTCGGGGATCGGATGCTTGCACCGGTGTAAGTTGATAACACCCGTGAATTTCTACAGCATTCTCGAAATCGTAAAACGAGTCACCACTGGGGAGTAGTAACTTCGGCTTCTTTTGAACGATGATGGTGCTTTTTACAAAGTGCTTCGCATAAACAGGACGATCGCTCAGCCAAGGCTGCCGCTTGGTGTAGCGGTTGAGATTATCCGCGATTCCCTTGACGAATCCTTTGTACGCCTCGTCGGTAAAGATCAGTTGGTTCATTCGTCGTCCGCAGCTCCGGCCATTTTCTCTTCGTAAACTTTTTCAATCGTTCGCCGAATCGGAAAGTCCAGTAGCCGCTGGGCATTCTCGAAGGCATTGCCGTCAATTGCGATGTCCTTTTGCGACATCCGGTGCTTCAGGTTGTAGTACCATCGCGTGCCTTCGTACTCGCTATCTTGTTTCGCGACCATTTCCACCGCTTGCATTAGCACGGGCAGTACGATCGACGACAACTGGATTGCAATAAATGTAGGAGCATTTCGAATTTGGCAGTACCGATCGTAGTCTTTTTCAGGGAGCCAGATCTGAATCTTATCGTTGTCCCAGTTCACGCCGACATCGGGCTTCTTGTCCGGTCGCTTGACAATCACAATGATCGAACTGACGGACTCTAACATGTCTTGATGGATGTCCGCGTTCAACGTCGTTCCTTCCGTGATTGCATACCCATTGGGCGCTGAGTCGGTTAAGATGTCACGATGAAACGGGCGTACTACTCTGATTCGATTGCAAATTTTCTCACCATGGACCCTCACGCGATTCTGGGTGCGCTGGTCAGCAATAGCGAATTTGCCGTTGAGAACACACAACGCGACGCATGGCAGCTGCAAATCGACGTATTGAAACGGCTGCTTCTTGGGCATGGCGGGACGATCTATTTGGAGTACTCGATTCCTCGAATGGGAAAACGAGTTGATGTTTTGCTGCTGATTGGCAATGCGATTTTCGTTGTCGAGTTCAAAGTAGGAGATAGGCGTTACTGGTCCGGAGCGATGAACCAGGTCACGGACTATGCACTGGACCTGAAGAATTTCCATGACACTAGTCACGATCGCTACATCGTCCCCATCCTGATCGCGACGGAAGCTCCGGTGATGCCAATTCACGTTGAGTCTACTCCGCGGCGAGACGGCCTGCTCACGACGATCAAATCGAACGGATCCAACCTTGCGGATATCATTCGGCAAGTACACGCGTTCATTGATACAGCGACTACTGGAGAGCGAACGAAGGTCGAGGCGACCGCTTGGGAAGATGGTCAGTATCGCCCGACGCCGACGATCATCGAAGCGGCGATGGCCTTGTACAACGGTCACTCGGTTGCGGAGATTTTCCGAAGTGACGCGAGTGGCGCTGAGTTGCACCGGACGACCGATGCGATCTCCACCGTCATCGAGAATGCGAAACAGGGCAAATACAAGGCGATCTGCTTTGTCACTGGAGTCCCAGGAGCCGGAAAAACCCTGATCGGGTTGAACATCGCGACGCGTCATTTAGATGACCATAGTAACATTTACAGCGTATTCCTTTCGGGCAACGGGCCTCTCGTGCAGATCTTGCAGGAAGCATTGGCGAGGGACAAGGTCGAACGTGAAAAGGCTGCGGGCAGACGAATTACAAAATCAGCGGCTCGAAGCGAAGTAAAGACGTTCATTCAGAACGTGCATCACTACCGTGACGAATATTTGAAAGACACGCGAGCACCCGCCGATCATGTTGCACTCTTTGACGAGGCTCAACGTGCTTGGGATTTGCAGCAGACCTCTAAGTTTATGCGGCAGAAAAAGAATCAACCGAACTTTAAACAGTCTGAACCTGAATTCCTGATTTCCTGTATCGACCGGCATGACGACTGGGGAGTTGTCGTTTGCTTAGTTGGTGGTGGCCAGGAGATCAACACGGGCGAAGCTGGAATCTCGGAGTGGGTCGAGGCGCTCAATCGCTCATTCCCCGACTGGCACATTCATATATCTGATCGTTTGACCGACAATGAATATGGGGCAGGCGAAGTGTTGGCGAAGCTTGAATCACGAGAAAAGGTGCATTACGATTCGGGGCTGCATCTGTCCGTTTCAATGAGATCGTTCCGTGCAGAGAATGTTTCAAGATTGGTCAAGGAAATCTTGGACTTGAATGGTGAACAAGCGCGGCGAACACTTGAGACTGTTCGCGAGCAATACCCAATCGTACTGACGCGAGATTTAACCAAGGCGAAAGAATGGCTGCGGAGACAAGCGCGCGGAACGGAAAGATACGGAATCGTTGTTTCATCTGAAGCGATTCGGTTAAAGCCGCTTGCAATTGATGTGCGTTTGCAACCGAATCCTATTCATTGGTTTCTTGCCGACTGCGAAGATGTTCGGTCGTCGTACTACCTCGAAGATGTCGCAACTGAGTTCGATGTACAGGGACTCGAACTTGACTGGGCATGTGTAACTTGGGATGCCGACTTCCGCCACGCCGAGGACGGTTGGGTGTGCCGTTCATTTCGCGCCAATAAATGGCAAAAAATTAACAAGACGGAACGCCAGACGCACTTGAAAAACGCATATCGGGTGTTGTTGACGCGGGCGAGACAAGGCATGGTGATTGTCGTTCCGACAGGCGACGTAGATGATCCGACTCGCGATCCCACATTCTATGACGCGACGTACGAATATCTTAAATCACTTGAATTCGACGAGCTTTGATCACAACATGATACATGGGTTTGTCGGCACCAAATTCACGAAGCAGGCGGATGATGTGCAAGAACAGCGTTCCGCGGTCATCATCAAACCCCTTTTTCATTCCAGCTATCGAAAACGGCTGGCAGGGAAAACCCGCCGTTAGAACATCGACTGGCTTGAGACCGTCGCCCTCTACTGTCAAGTTTTCGATCGGCTTGTGAATCGACGCAACACCGGGGAAGTTGTGCCGAAAAGTCTTGACCGCGTTCGCGTCCTTCTCGTTCGCCCAGAGGACCCTTGCACCGGCTTGTTGAAACGCAGCAGTGAACCCGCCAATCGCACTAAATAGACAGCCAACCGAAATTTTGTCGGCCCCATTTTTGCGTGTGCGTCTTGTTGTCGGTCGCTTCCGTTTGGTTGCTGTTCCTGGCACGCTTTCGCATCCTGACTAGATAATGTTCATCGTCTTGTTACTTCTTGCACGGTCGTAACGAATTCTGCCGCCGGGGAAGATGGCGTTCTCGTTGCGATTGGCCCCAAACTCAGACATTCGTCACGATCAAACGGCTCGCGTAGGCTTTATTGTACCGAAAGCCTCGATGCTACGAAGCTGTTGCTACTGTTGCAATGACTAATTCTGAAATCATGAGATTGGACACGCTCAACACATTATCGCGTCATCGAGATCGTAGGTCCAGTAGGATCTGTTCGCAAAACTCAATACCGAAACGAACCAGGTTGCCAACCAATTCCAAATTACGGGCCTTCCCTGTCTGATCGCTTTCGCAAAGGGGCGTGAGATCGCCTGAAAAGCCGGTTTGATGAACAGCAATCAAATCGTGCGATGGGCTCGATCGGTCGTACGTTAATCGTTCGATCAAACGGGTTGAGACAAGCAAGAGAAGTTCGATTACCCGAGCAGATCCAAATTGGGCGAGTGCTTTTCGACATCTGTGCGAGTTTGTGAAGTTGCGCTTTGCGAATGTGCGGGATCAAAATCGAATACCCGATGCAACCCGTCCCTCACTCTCGTTTCGGGTTATGAAGTCAAGAAGAGCGCAACCTTGAAGAATGGTTGCGGCGATCAGAATCGCGATGGAATTCCTGCCCGCAATTACCCGAGCAGGTCCAATACGGGCTCGTGATCTTCGACGCCTGTGAGACGGACGTCCAGACCTTTGAAAGGAAACGTCAATGTCCGGTGATCCAGACCCAGGCAATGAAGAATGGTCGCTTGCAGATCGTGTACGTGCACGCGATTTTCCGTAATGTGGAAGCCGAAATCGTCTGTCGCCCCGTAGATCAAGCCGCCACGGATTCCTCCGCCAGCCATCAACATCGAGAATGCCTGGGGGTGATGATCACGGCCCAGACTGCGCCCGAGCGATGCGTTACTTTCCACCATCGGTGTTCGACCAAATTCCCCGCCCCAAATCACCAAAG
>JANMEB010000333.1:0-1971 GCA_031376585.1 Planctomycetota bacterium
CACCGGCTCGCGCGATCGAAAGGCCAATTTGGATTAGGCCTGCGATGAATACCGCCAACAAAAACGTTTCAAAAGAGTTCAGCGAACTGATCTGTGCCGCGACGATCGCCGCCAACCCTGCCGCGGGTCCGCTCACACTAGTCGGCGAACGACTAATCGCGCCCACAACGAGCCCGCCGACGATGCCAGACACTAAACCAGAAAACAACGGAGCGCCCGAAGCGAGGGCAATTCCCAAACATAAAGGCAGCGCGACCAAGAAGACGACCAATCCCGCGGTCAAGTCGAGAGCGATCGATTCTCGCAATGGTTTTTGAACATTGGCAGACATTATTCCTACCTCGAAAATAATTCGTCATGTTTGCGATAAAAAGTGCTTGGCGTTGTCGGGCCCAGCAACCAGTCTCGAATGCTTGGGTCGACCTAGCAATGGTCGGCGAAGAATCTTGCATTAAGACTTGTCTCAACGAAGTCTCTCCAAACATTGCATTTTGCAACGCCCGCTGATGGCTTTGCCAGCAGGGTCAGTTGTGATCCAATGGGGCAGCGATTAGATTCCGGACTCAGATAGCGCTTTCGATCACAAAGAACGTATCGGTAACGATTCGCTCAGGTGTTAGGGCGTGATTTGACTCCGCTTTTTGCCGTCAGAGCAGTAGTGGACAACCACAACCGTTATGAAATAGGTACTTGCGCGGCGTGTCTTGCCGCCGCGAAACAACCGTCGCTAAGCGCAACTTCGATTTTTCATTAGTGTTTCGCTGAAGACGTTTTTCGGTGTGCCGAGCCAAATTGCGAGCACCCTTTGGTTCAAGCAATGTCTGTTGTTCCTCGCCTTGAATCGATTCCGTCAACGACTTGGCAAATTCGATCGGTCGGGTTGCGAACTCGATCGAAAATGCGCATGCGAGCCAAGCGGTCGGCAGCAACTTCAGTCATCGTGGGATCAGAATTAGAGTTTTGCCGCGATTCATAGTTAGATTTTTGCTGGAAACGACTTTCGTGGCAATCCCGAGTGATCTACAGAGTTTGGGATTGAGTCGTCTCTGTGGATTGGATGCTCGAACAGTAACGGGCGAATTTTCGCGGAGTTTCAATCAGGCGAGAGTACCAAGCCGCAATGCTTTGAAGACGGCGAGGGTCCACCGCCGTTAGCCATTAAACCGCGATTTGAGGCAAAACGTTGACCGTTAAGCACTGGCCCGCTTCGCCAGGGCGGAAATATTACTGTTTGAAAGTATCCGGCCTCAATCGATTGTTGTCCCTCACGATTCGTGACGATTTAATCGATTGGGATTCAGGATTGCGACATCAAGTATTGATATCGGTTAATCGAGTTCTGAAATCTCGGACCCCGCCGCTGGAACTCAGGTGTTCTGTCTCCCTTTTATTAGGGATTTGGCAATAATGGAAGAGCGTGCAGGGCTTGGCTGGCAAACAACGGAAATGAAAAGTGGCTGACTCTACCTCAATCAAGATTCTTTGCTTGGCAGGAAAAAACGATCGCTGTCGCGACTTGGCTGAGCTCCGCGCGGGTTGCGAGATGGTGACCGTGGATAGTCCAATCCGGGCGCTGGAGTTGCTGAGGACCAATCATTATGAGGGGCTGCTGATTGGCGATTCGCAAATTGAAAGCACGATTGATCGCGAACGGCTCCTACAGAATCATTTTATTTTGGACAAGATTTCCGATGGTATCGCGCTGCTCGACAACGAGAATCGAATCATCTGGGCCAACCAGCCACTGAAAAATTGGTTCAGCCCATCGAGTATGGTGGGCGTGAATTTTTATGAAGCTTTGAGCAAGCCGCAAATTCTTGGGCCGACAGCCAATCCGCTTTCCGCAGCCCTGGCACAGCGCAAGAGCAGTTGGACCACGGTCAAAGTCGGCGACAACCGATATTTCAAAATCACTGCGACGCCGGTACCCGATGCGACGGGTCGCGTCGAAAACTTGATTGTCTCGGTCAA
>JANMEB010000361.1:0-1489 GCA_031376585.1 Planctomycetota bacterium
ATCGATTCCGCATTCCACGCACCAGCGAAGCGTCTCGGTTCAATACACAAACTATCCCGCTGACTACCACCGATTAGTTCCCTGTTCGTTTTTTCTTCAATTTCCCGATGGACGGTTCAAGCATGAACAAACTTTGCTTCGCGATTATGGTGTTGCTCGTTACGGCCTCATCATCATTGGCACAGCGCGAAAACGTAACCAGTTTTTCAACGTCCTCCGAGAAAGACGTTCGCGATCACTTTGGGCTAATTGAGTTAACCGATCCAGCGCGATTTCACATCAGGTACTTTCGGGATAATTACCCGGGTATGCAACCCGACAACAAAATTGTTCGGGACTTTCGTTGGCGGATTTATACGCCAGACGCTTCCAGCTTCAATATCTGTTGGGCGCAGGGGATTTTGCCATCCGACGGATATCCAACCACCAGCCGAAAGCTGATTCCACGGCCGTTGCCCGAGGGGCCTGCCGACATAGTTCTTGTTGTCCATGCCAATGCAAACGAGGGCGGTAGTTTTCGGTGCATGATGTACCCGGAATACAAATCCCATAACGGCGCTTCACTTCAGGGTTTCGGGACGAAAAACGCCGAATGGATACCCTACTACGGAAAAGTGGAGTGCGTCGAGGAAAATCCACCTCGCGACAAGACAACGGAATTTGATTTGGACGAGAAATTCACCATCATGAAGCACTACACCATCAACGCACAAATGGAGTACGTGGGGTTCATGATTTGGATGGAACAATGTGATTGGAAGGATCGTTAGCCGCCAGTTGAGATACTTTCGCACGCGAATACCGAAAACGCGCCCGGGGATCAAGGATTGATCAAAAAGTTGACGAAAATACATCCCCAAAGAACTACTTGTTGGGGGACTGCGTTTTTGGGACGGCCTGAACGTCTCGTTTGAGTGAGTCCGCTAGATGCGGCCAAAATATTTCTTTCCAATCAGACGATAGTGCGTCAGAAAGCGAAATTCGCATTTCACCTTGGTGCTTGGCGATTTGCTTGTTGATCTTCTCGACGATCTTCGATTCTTTTGCCGCAATCTGTTCGTCCAATTGTGACTCGACCCATTGCGTGGCTTGTTCTGCGACTTCGCCGCCGACTTTGCTGATGTGCTTGACGGCGAAGTGCTCGACTTGCAAGTCGGCGGCGGTTGCACGGGGCTCAAAGACGACGTCGGGAGGGAGCTTTTGGAAATCGAGCTTGATCGACATTTCGCAAGTGACCGTCAAACGAATCTTGGCTTCGGCGTCGGCACTCACGCTGTAAAGTTGCACGCCATTGACCCATTGGGCTTGGCGACCCGAAATTGCCAATGGCGAGACGAAGATCAAATCTAACGCGGTGCGGTCGTCGCCGCCCGCTCGAACATTTGCCAATTGGACTGAGAATTGGTTCACCGGATCCACCAGGCGGGCCGATGATTTTTGCCACAAGCCATGATTGACGGTGACCCATTTTCGTTTGGTCTCGACATTC
>JANMEB010000448.1:0-23500 GCA_031376585.1 Planctomycetota bacterium
TGCTCGACGATACGTGTTCCCATTTCGTGGGTCAGCTCGGAGTCGAGCAATTTGAGCAAGCGTTGCGTTGCCTCCTCACGGCTGAGTCCGGTGATCTTATGCAACTGGACCCGCTGCTTTTCCAAAAGCTGATTGATTTCGGTTTCGCGCTGGTTGATGCTGTCCAGCTTTTTCTTAAGCCGCTCCTGGGTTGTTTCGACGATACGTTCCTGCTTTCGTACGTCGTCGGCTTGCTGCTCGAGCGTCGATCGCTGTTTGTCGAAATCGCGCTGCTGACGCAATCCTTCTTCGCGAGATTTTGCCAATTCGGCATCGGCGGCAGCCTTGCGGTTGACTTCCAATTCGCGGACTCGCAGGTCGCCTTCCTTGGTCTTCACGTCCGCATCGCGAGTTGCGTTTTCCAATATGCTGCGGGCTTTTGTTTTGGCGTCACTGCCAACTAACTTGGCATAAAGAAAATAAACCAACGCACCAATTATCAAACCACCGAGCCCACTTCCGATGATCGCCGGTAAGTTCATGGACTGTTACCTTATTTAAGGGGCAACAGCAGAGCGTCACAATCCGTTTGCTTGACTTGGAATTGCGAATGAGAGGTGTTGATTACTGAGAGGGATTCGGATCGGTCGGCGCAAGGAATTCCGAATCGATGGAGCCGTGTGAGGCGATGTCGCACGTTTTTGCGTCCGATTCGCGAGCCGAAGTTTCGGACCATTCCCGATTCGGCCACGTAAGCCCTTTGAATGTCGTTCGAGGTCGACCTCGATGTCGCTTTTTCCAAGCGTGAATCGGCGAAAAGATCGTGACCCAACCCCACCCCGGTATCCAGATACAATCCGGTGAAGATGGGGTTCGAAGCCGAGATCGATTCGCCGACGCCATCGCTCCGGTCGACCGAAACGGCCAAAACCGGAGCATCAACATCAAAAACAGTGAAAACCAATTCATCGAAAGTTCAGATTCCGTAGAACGCCGTCCTGATTCCCAGGCTCAGCATCAAGCACCTCAGTCGTACTGCGGTTGCTTGCGATACAATTTGTTGATCAAGGCTCCAACGATTGGGTGTCTTGATAATCACATCGTATCAAATTCAAACCCAAGTGCCAACGGTTGGCGACTCGCTTATCCTGCGTGCCGTTGTAGGTGTAATTGAGAAGCGTGCCAAGCCATCGAACGGTCGAAACATGAATCACCAGTCTACGGAATCGCTACCGTCAGCAGCAGTCGACGCATTTCAACAAGCAATTGCCGGTTCTTTTGCCCCTGCGATTTGGGAGACACATACGGTACTTGTCGCGGTTTCAGGCGGGCCCGACAGCGTCGCGTTGATTCGAGCGATTAAATTTTTAAGGGACCGTTCGCTGCAATCGACGGGTGAAGTTGTCGTCGGGCACGTTCAACATGGACTTCGTGGCCTTGAATCGGACCAAGACCAGCGGTTTGTGGAGTCGTTGGCCGGCGAGTTGGGTCTGCGAGTCTTGGTCACAAACTTGGACGCGAATCAACTTTGCGAAAACGCGCCAGATGGACTGGAAGCAGCCGCACGCGCCGCGCGTTATCGATCGTTGCAGCGGATGGCGCACGAAATCGGAGCCCGATATCTAGCAACTGGCCACACGATGGACGACCAAATAGAAACGGTGTTGTTTCGTATTTGCCGAGGGACGGGCGTTTCGGGCTTGACGGGAATTCCTTACCAGCGGCAAGTCGATTCAAGTTTATCTATTGTGCGCCCGCTGTTGCAGTTGCGGCGTCAAGACATTTTGGCATACCTAGCCGCTCTGAACCAGACTGCTTGTTTCGACGCAAGTAATTTGGACACAGCCATGTCGCGGAATTGGATTCGCAATGAACTGCTGCCGAAGTTGCGAGGAAGATTCTCTGGCGTCGATACGTCGCTCGCCCAATTGGCGTCCGTCGCCAGCGAATATCATCAGCTTGCGATTGCCCAAGCGGAACCGCTTTTGGAGCGGGCGATGGTTCGTTACCGACGGGATCAAGCGGTCTTGCGGGCCGACGTACTTGCGGAACAGCCTCGACTACTCGTTCAAATTGCGATGCAGCGACTATGGCAACGTCAAAGTTGGCCGCAACAAGAGATGAGTTTCGACAAATGGCAGTTGCTTGTTCGGATGATTGTTGACGAAAGATCGGGCGGCAGTCAGAGGGACTTTCCAGGGAAAATCCGCGCGAATTGCCACGACGCGGAAATTCACTTGACGCGCGAGGGCTCCAGAAAAGCCTAATAAAAAACCTACCATCGGCTGATGGTTTTTGCACGCGGCATAGATTAGCTTATGGAGCCAGAACCCGGGCCCGCCGAACCGCTTGCGTTCAGCATTCATTGCACCAATTTTTCTACCAAATATTTCGTCGGAGTCGCGTCATGGAAACTGGGATCAATCGTAGAAAATTAATGTTGGCGAGTTTTTTGACACTGATTGCCAGCGGTATCGGTTTCGCGACGCGCGGTGCAATGGGCGAAGTATGGGGAAGCGAATTCAATCTGGGAGGTCAGGAATTTGGTAACATTATGGGTGCCGGTTTTTTGGGGTTCGGCATCGTCATTTTCTTCGGCGGGATCGTCACGGAAAAGCTTGGTTTCAAAACCGTTTTGGTTCTGGCGTTTTTCCTGCATTTAATTAGCGCCGCGATGCTTTTTGCCGCGCGACCGGTGTACGAGCACTTCCAAACGACCGCACCGGCTGACGCTTCGCTGCGAGTCTATCAAGTCTTGTTCTGGAGTTGTTTTGTTTTTTCAATTGCCCAAGGACTTTACGAAGCGGTTATCAATCCGCTAATCGCTCGGCTCTATCCGGAAAACCCTACGCACTATTTGAATATTTTGCATGCAGGGTGGCCGGGGGGTATGATCATCGGCGGCTTAATTGCAGCCGTAACCATCGGCAAAAATTCCTCGATCGCCTGGGAAATTCCACTAGCGTGTTTTGCAATTGCAGTGGTCATGTACGGTGTCTTGGCGTTGCCTGAAAAATTTCCGCAAACCGTCGCCGCGAAGACGAGTAACTTTGGGGAACTTTTTTCTTGCTTTCTCTCGCCAGTCTTTATTCTCTTGCTCGTGCTCCATGCGTGCATCGGATACACCGAACTTGGCATCGATTCGTGGGTCACGACTCTTATGAGAAACGTGCTAACGAATCCAGTGCTCCTGCTGGTTTACACGTCGTCCCTCATGTTCGTGCTGCGATTCTTCGCAGGGCCTATTGTGCATAAGATCAATCCGATCGGCTTGTTATTCCTAAGCTCTATCCTTGCGGCGGTTGGTTTGTTTTGGCTCGGCTCGGAAGCCAAAACGCTCCCCATGATTTTGGTTGCGGCCACCGTCTACACCTTGGGTAAAGCGTTTTTTTGGCCGACGATGTTGGGAGTTGCTGGCGAACGATATCCACGCAGCGGTGCGGTCGCGATGGGTGCCCTCGGTGCCGTCGGTATGCTGACGGTTGGATTAATTTCCGGACAAGCCATCGGATACAAAGCGGACAGCAACGCATCGGCTCATCTTTCGCAGAACGCCCCCGAAACTTTTCAGAGATACTCGGAATCGGGAACGAATAAGTTCTTGTGGTTTCCAGAGTATCATCGATTGACTCCAAATCTTGCATCCGCCGCCAACGCAACAACAATTGACGAAGCGACCAAACTTCCCAAAACCGATAAGTTTGAAGAACTCCGAAGCGAACTTAATCGGCAAATCGGAAAATCATCGGACGCAAGGTCCAAAGAAGAGCTTGCTGCACAAATTAGCAAGATTGACGAAGTGCTGCCGACGATCTCAGCCGACGCGAAACCGATCCAAAACGCCAAGAATTTCGGCGATCACCGCGCGCTGACGCTAACCGCCTACGTTCCAGCCGCGATGGCGATTGGATTTTTGTTGCTTCTGATTTATTTCGTTTTGATCGGTGGGTACAAAAAAATCGACCTTTCCTAAAATCGTTCGACGCCTCAAGCTTGCGACCCATAAATCCTATAAATCCCATCGTTCCCCTGGGACGAATGAGATTGATGGGATCAGAGAAACCAGAGCAACGAGTCCCCGCCTCAATCCTCAAGCCTCTTTCGCGACTGCTTTCACTCATGAAAGCATCAAAAGCTCTCTGTTGGTGGCAGCGAATGTTCCGCTATGATCTCGCCCGCTTGTGAAAGCAATATACGGCGAGTCATGGACGGCGAACGCTTGGATATAACGCGGCTACGATTGATCACCCCGAAATCGCCTTTGCAAATAGGCATGAGCCACTTTCGTGGTTTCGCATTGCTGCTGGGCATTTTGGGTTTGGGTGTGATCGCCTTCTATTCGCTTGGCAAACAATCGCTCGACGCGCAAATTCGCGCACGCATCGAAACTGAATTGTGTCAGAAATTTGCCGCGACGGGACAAGCGTGTTCGATCGGTTCTGCGCGGTTCATTCCGTGCCAAGGGCTCCTGCTTAACGACGTGCGAATCGTTTCGAGCAACGGCGACGACTCGCCGATTTTCGCGATCGATGAAATCGCCATCGCATCCAATTGCGGGCTGAACGAACTGCTCTTGCGGGACGTCGTGGTTTCCTCCGTCGATATCAAACGAGCTCACTGTGTTCTCCAGCGCGACGAAACTGGCAAGTGGAACATCGAATCGCTGGTCAAGTCACTGTCAACTGCGGCCGGTGCACGAGACTATCCACCAATGCCAATTCGAGTGCGGAATAGTTCCGTTGAACTGCGACTTGCTACTGAAAATGAATCCGTGACTTATGTCATTCGCGACGTTCAGTTCGTCGCGACGCCAAATCGCATCTCCGCGGGGCTTGCCATCCGAGGATCACTTGCCGGCAACAGCGTCGAGCAAGTTTCGTTTGCCGTCGATCTGGACCCCGCCGCACAATCCTGGAGTGCATCGATTGCCGCGTCCAGCGCGCAGATCGATTCGCACATGCTCAATATCCTGACACAATCAGTCCCAGCAACGATCCAATCGAAAGCCACTTTTCGGGGCGTTCTCGATTTGCAATGTACAGCCCGCGGCCCCTTGAATGCGCTTGCCCTAGACCAATTTCAACTTGACGGAAAGCTAAGCGAAGTCTCGTTCAACGATCCCGATTTACCACTGGTTGTCCGACAAGGTCAAGCCGAATTTCGGGTGACGCCTTCGGCCGCGCATGCTTGGAACGTATCCGCGCAAACCGACCAAGGATCGTTCCATGGCGAGTACATACAAGACGGCGCTTTGTTGGCACCGGATTCGTGGCGAGTTCACGGCGACGGTCTGCGCTTGTCGGTGGATCGACGGCTCGTGTCGTTGCTACCCGATTCCGCAAAGGCAACTTTTAACAAATGGTCGCCGGACGGTGTCTTCGATCTCAACTTCGACGTGACGGGAAACGCGAATGGCGTGCGACCGAACTTGACAGCGACGCTTGTGGACGCAAGCTTTGAGTACGAAAAATTTCCCTATCGACTGGAACATTGCGTCGGTCGATTGGAATTGAAGGATGAGTGCTGCGATATTGACATCCAATCGCTCGAAGGAGATCACGTCTTTCGAATCGCTGGCCAAATTCGGAATCCGGGGCAGAATTACACTGGGTTTGTCGAGGTCACGCTCGACGGCCAAGTCCCGCTGGACGCCAAAGTCATGCGGGCGTTGTCGGCCCAACCGAAATCGGCCGCCGTTGTCCAAAGTTTTCATGCCATGGGACAAATTGGGATTAAAGCCCGCATCGGCCGCGAAACTGCCGCAGACGAAAAATCGCAAC
Organism: Planctomycetota bacterium; assembly: GCA_031376585.1. GTDB lineage: Bacteria > Planctomycetota > Planctomycetia > Pirellulales > Pirellulaceae > JANMEB01. The sequence goes on from JANMEB010000448.1 coordinate 5,760, forward strand.
AAGATTTCCGCGTTCAATTGATTGACTGTTCGGTAAGGCACGAGCGATTCGATTATCCGTTTCACAACGTTAACGGCTTACTACGAATTCGCAATGACCGCGTCGACGTCGACAACGTTACCGCCGTTCACGGCAACGGAAGCGTACGCTGCGATGGGCTTTGGTCTAAATCCGAAGGCCTCAACTTGCAGTTTTTGGCTCGCACGGTTTCGCTTGACGATCAGCTTCGTGCGGCGTTGAATCCCGTAGCGCGACAGCGGTGGGCCGAGTTTCGACCGCGAGGCGTTGTCGATTTGGTTCAAGTCAACTTGCTGCAATCCGCGCCCGATGCGATAACCAGCGTGACGATTGACGCCCAAGTCTTCCCCGGCGGCGAACAATCGGATACATCGGTTTCCATGCAACCTAGTTGGTTTCCGTACTCAATTCATAACATCGTCGGTCGCTTGTCGATCGGCGACGAAACGATCACGTTGCACGAAGTGCGCGGCGATCACGATCAAACATGGATGTCGTGTAACGGAAATGGTACTTACGACGAACGCCAATGGGAATTGCGCATCACCGACTTGTATGTCAGCGGGATGGACGCCAACGATCAGCTTCTGGCCGCATTGCCGGCAAATGTTGGTCAAGCGATTAAGCGCGTGCATTGGCAAGGCTTGGTCAACGCTCGCGGTGAAGTTACTATTGCAGGTGAAAGCCGCAGCGAATTGGTGGACGTGACACACTTAGCTGGATACGTGTCGGCCGAGCTGCCGCGCGCTGACAACCGGTCGACTCCCAGACTTGCATGGACGCTCCAGCTTGATTCGGACAATGCGGCGTTCGATGTCGGATTTCCGATTGAACATATTTGCGGTGGGGCCAAGGTCAGCGGTGTTTTTGACGGTGCGAACATCCAGTGTGCCGGCGAAATTGACGTCGACTCCATGATGGTCGGCCCCTGCCAAATTAACAGTATTCGCGGCCCAATTTGGATCGACCAAAAGCAATGCGCGATCGGTTCGTTGGCCAAGAACGCCCAACCGAATCAATCGCCTCGCTCCATCTCGTGTGATTTTTATGCGGGACAACTTCGCGTCGACGGCCGATTTGACTTGACTGATCAACAGCCGTTTTTCTTAGAAGCCAATGTTACTTCGTGCGACATGGAAAGCTTGTCGGACGATCTCATTCCGCGACACAAGAACCTTTTCGGAACTGGATATGGAGCCGTGCGACTGGCTGGCGATCGGAGTGGTCGACATTCATGGCGCGGCGAAGGAAACGTCAATTTACGAAACGCGCGAATCGAGGTTCCGCTGATGTCGGCTGTGGGCCAAGTCGTCCGCGTCGCCGACTTTGAGCGCACGGTGTTTGACGAAAGCAATGTCGAATTCGAAATCCGAGGCGACGACGTTGACTTGAACCAGATCGAGATCATCGGCCGACCGATAAGTCTGATTGGCAACGGCAAAGTCAATCACCATCAGAAAATCGACCTCGACTTTTATACGATTCTGGGCCGGAACAAAATCAACATCCCGGTGATTAGCGATCTTTACCACGCCGGCAGCCAGCAGTTCTTGCACATCAAAGTCGACGGCGACCTCGACGATCCGCAAACGCACAAAACGGTTCTGCCCGGCATTAACGAACCGCTTAAAAAGCTCGTCGAGGACCTTGAGGGCCGCCGCCCGGCCGTGTCCAATTAGGCGGTCATCCCTGGGAGTAATGCAATCCTCCCTTTCAAGCCCGGGCAGCTTATTGGTGCAGGCTTGGAAAACAAAACCTTCACATAAAATTTGCGATCGGCGGCTAACCGTGGACAAAGAACTCGTCACGATTTGGCGATTCTCATTGGCCATTCAAGCGGAAATGGCCCAATGCATTCTTGGCAACAACGGGATTGAATCGTATCTTGCCGACGCAAATATTGTCAGCATGGACTGGTTTCTTGGGAATGCCGTTGGGGGAGTGAAGTTGGAAGTTGCTGCGGTCGATGTGCCCGCCGCGCTGAAGATCTTGGAAGAAAATCCGGGCTTGATCGGCCGACGACCCGAGGCCGCAGACGAACACGATGAAGCGTATCAATGTTTGGCGTGCGGGCAACGAATTGGCGCGACGGAAAATCAATGCCCAAGCTGTGGATGGTCGCCGCAGTAACGCCGATGCCTACGAAAAGCATTCCGTCCGGGGAACCGATGCGTTTAATGCACTCAACTCGGTGCGCGCGACGAAGGCGGAAAGCTGGATGCCAGACCGGACCTTATTCGATGACTTGCGCGACGCGAATGTTGCCGAAGAGTGGTTCGGCATTGCGAAAGATGTAGAACTTAAAGTACTTGCGAGATTGGACATCAGGATCCCGCAGTATGAAGTTCAGATTCTCAACCGATTCCGTTTTCCATTCGGCCATCGCAACGAGGATGTCGCCCACTCGCAAGTTCTCACGCTCGGCGGAGCTGTTCGGACGGACTTGGACGATCCGCAACCCGCCTTCGTAGGTGTTATTGATCCGTTGCATCATCTCATGTTCTAGCGCAACGACTTTGATACCCAATGCATCCCATGCCAACGAATCTTTTGACGCATCCTTCGTCGACGGCAGATCGCCGAGCGTCGGATTTTCAAGCCTAACGGAAGCTGTTTCCGCAACGTCGCCGCGAAGGAATTCAAATTTCACTTCGTCGCTGGCCGAATGGCCAAGCAGCGTGCGATACACGTCCAAGGCTCGTTGGCAGGGGTTGCCATTGACCGAGAGCAATTGATCGCCGACTTTGAGACCGGCTTTCGCAGCGGAGCTTTGAGCAACGATCGCCGAGACTTGCACAACATTCTTATCCGAGTCAAACTTGGTCATCACGGTAAGTCCGCAATCAGCCTCTTGGTCCGAAAGCTCTTTCATTAGGGTCGCCGCGACTTCGATCGCATCGTTCACTGGAATAGCGAAAGCGATTCCTTGGGCACCGACACGAACGGCGACGTTGATACCGATCATATCGCCGCGCAGATCTAACAGCGGCCCGCCGGAATTTCCAGGATTGATGGCTGTGTCGGTCTGAATCAAATCGTAATAGACTTGGTCGTCGCTGACTTGCACGGTTCGACCGAGTTCGCTAACGATGCCTTCGGTTACCGTGTGTTCGTAACCATAAGCATTTCCAATCGCGGCCACGGATTCGGCTAACATTACAGTGGCCGACGATCCGGTCGGGATCACGGGCAACGGTTCACGAGTTCGAATTTTGATTAAGGCCAAGTCAGTTCGTTCATCGCGGGCAACAAGCTGGCCTGTCACGGTTTCTCGATTGAAAGTCGTAACACGAATTTGACTGACGTCTTGCACGACGTGGTAGTTCGTCAAAATGTATCCGCGTGGATCGATGACGACTCCGGTTCCCATACCGTTGACTTGTTTCATTTGCTGCGCGCCGACGCTCGCGGTCGCCGAGTCTTCGGGAACCGACTTGCTGCCACGAATGTTGACGACTGACGGACGGGCTTGGGCTACGGCGCGGACAAGCGGCGTCATACGCGGATCGTCTTCAGCGGTGGTGACGCTCGCCATGGAAAGCATCACAGCGATAAATGCTGCGAACGACAACGTCGCTCGGCTCGTCGAGATTGGCATAGAGGTCGGTTCGGTATGCGGGTTGTCGAACGGCCAATCTGCAAGCCATCAAGGTTTAGGCAAGCAAGGGGCACTGGGTCCATCTTGTCCAAACGGTTCATCGGACTGCGAATTGGCTAGCCGTGAGCGTGTTGCTTGCAATCGGAATAGCTTTGCCAAATTAACTCAGGAACACAGCCGTCAATTAGGCTTTATTTTCAAGAAATTGGGCAGTCGGCAAACTTTGCCATTCCGGTCCACGGCCGCCACAACGCTACGTCCAACGGCTATCAAATGGTCACCGAAACGGACTTCGTAACGATGTTCGATGCGAACACCGTGGGCGCGGACGACAATCGTTTTCAGCTTCAGTTCGTCGTCATACTGAGCGGGGGCAAGATATTGGCAGCTAATCTCGGAAACTACCAAGAAAATCCCAGCGACCTCCAATTCTTTATAGCTATGTCCCGCAGCTCGCAGGAACTCAACGCGGCCGACCTCAAAAAAGTTAATGTAATTGGCGTGGTGGACGCGGCCTTGGCCGTCTGTTTCCTGATACCGCACGCGGATCGTGATTTCATGTTCTCGGAGCGTCAAATCGCCCGCAGGAGTTCCCATTTTTGTTCCTTCAAAGTGCTGGCAAATCTGTTAGACTGGGTTTTGCAAACTTTTTGTAAAGAATTTTTAGAGTATCCAATCGATAGCGAGCTGGGAATGAGTACAGGCGAAGATTCGGGTGCGGGAATCGCCCAACAAACGATGCGAGGCAGGGATTACCCGACCATCCGCCAGTTCACGGTGTTCCTAGAGAACCGAGTAGGGCAACTTTTGGAAGTGATCCGTCGGTTCGAGCGGACGACGACGCGAATTGTCGCCATGAACATCCACGATTGCACCGAGTGCTCGATCGTTCGCTTTGTATTGACCAATCCCGAACAAGCTCGTGAAGTTTTTGAACGGGCTGGTTTGGCGATGATCGAAAGCGACTTGATTGGAATCGAACTGGGGAGCGGCGAGCAACCATTGCTCAATGTTTGCACGGCGCTTCTGCAAGCCGAAGTCAATCTGGTTCAAGCCTATCCGCTGATGATCCGGTCGCAGAAAGGCTTTACGTTCGCGCTAATGGTCGACAACCTTGAACAAGCTCAAGCCACCTTGGCGCACAAAGGAATTCGCATGATCACTGAGAGCGAATTGGCCGAACAAGGCGAATTTTAACGCATTCCGTTTTCGACCCGCACTCTTTCAAAAGATCACGGCTTCTACCAATGTCGATTCGAGTCACTTGTCCGGGCTGCCGCACGCGATTCAACGTCAGCGACCAATTCGCGGGCCGCGAAGGCCCTTGCCCCAAATGCAAAGCCAAGATTCACATCCCGGCCAAGAACGAAGAAGTCGTTATCCACGGTCCACCCGAAACCGGGACCAAGGACTCCAAAGGGGCTGCGATTTCCAAGCCGATCTTTCGCCAAGAACTTGTGATATCACCGTTGGTTTGGACAGTGATCGGCGGCGTGATCGTCACCTTTTTTGTTCTGGCACTGTTGCTCCGATTTCAGGTCGCCGACAAAATCAACTTTCCGCTTTGGATTTTGATCGTCGGCTCGTTGATCGTTGCCGTTCCCACGGTTTACGCGGCATACGGAATCTTGCGAGATTCTGAGTTGGGCGCGTTTTTGGGCCGAGAATTATGGATACGGATTGGAATTTGTGCGATTATTTACTCGGTTTTATGGCTAGCTATGCCAACGGCCAACTACGCAATGCACGGCTACGATACGCTCAGTTGGTCACTAGCGATGGCAGCGATGATTGGTATCGGCGGCGCGGTTGCCATGAGCGTTCTTGATTTCGACTACTTGACCGGCGTTTTGCATTACGGAATGTATTTGGGTTGCACACTTTTGCTGCGCTGGATCGCAGGCGTTGGGGTATTTCCAGGACAGCTTAGGAACGAAGGCGACGCTGCGGCCATCGCCGTCTGGCACGTCGCAACTCAGCTATACCGGCAATGGTGCTGATCGTGCGAGTTCCATGAACGCGATTCTCGAAATTCCCGAACTACAAGCCCTGCATACGCGAGCTTCGTCGATTCGGATCCCCGACCAAATCAACGTTCCGGTCACGCCGCGGATTAATCGATTGATCGACAGTGCCCCCTTCCGCCGACTTGCCCAAGTCAGCCAATTAGGAATGGTTTCACTCGTTTATCCTGCGGCGACACATAACCGTTTCGAACATTGCTTGGGAGTGTACCGATTAGCATTGCTCTATTTGTCGCGGCTGGCCCCAGATGATCGATTCATCGGTACCGTCGCGCCGCAACAAGCGACCGCGTTTTTGGTCGCCGCGCTGTTGCACGATGTCGGGCATTGGCCATTTTGCCATCCGCTGGAAGATTTGGACCACGATTCCATTCCGCGACATGAAGCAATCGCACAACGCTGGATCACTGAGACCGAGATCGCCGAAATTTTGGAATCCGATTTTCAACTGGCACCAGACGATGTCTTGCGTTTGCTTCAGGGGCGACCACATTCCCAAGCCGAGCGCATCCTCAGCTCGATGTTGTCTGGGCCGATCGACGTTGACAAGATGGACTACCTCGGCCGCGACAGCTTGCACGCGGGCGTTCCCTACGGTCGAAACTTCGACCACCAACGCTTGATCGATAGCTTGTGCTTGGACGAAGATGGCGAAAAACTAGCGATCACGGACAAAGGCAAAACGGCTGCCGAGCTGATGGTGTTCGCCCGATACGTGATGTTCAGCGAAGTCTATTGGCATCATGCGGTTCGTGCGGCAACGGCCATGTTGCAATACGCCGTGTTTCACTTGTTACCGCGACTGGATATGAATTTGCTGTGCAATTCTTCGGATGCTGAGTTTGTCCCATTGCTGAGAATTGCCGCTGCAACTCACCCGGTGCAGACTTTAATCGATGGATTGTTCGGCCCCCGACGAAAACTTTACAAACGTTGCGCCGAATTCGGTTGTTTTTGGCAGCCAGACGTTTATCAACGGTTGGCGCGGCGTCCCATTCCGTGGCTCGCTCGCTGCGGCGAAGAACTTGCACGGGAGCTTTCGACTTCGTGGAAAAGCGAAATTCAGGGGCACGAAATCGTTATCGACGCGCCTCCTTTGCATCGCGAAATTGAGTTTCACGTCGATGTTTTCTTTAGCAAGGAATCTCGCTATCGCCCGCTGGCGGAAATCTCACCAGTCGTCAAGACCTTGGCGACGCATCAATTCGACGATTACGTGAAGCGGGTTCGCGTCTACTTGAGCCCGCGTGTCCGAACAATCATGAAGGAGCGCACTGATATCACCGAGCCGCTTTTGCGGGCAATCGAAAACACCGATCGGGCCATGATTGAAAAAATTTAGGCCGTTGGCGAACATTCCTCAGCCAAGCAGCGATGGAATTCTTGCATTTCGACTTGGCTGCCGACGATTAATGGCGTCCGCTGATGGATGCTCTCGGGAACGATGTCAAGAATACGTCCGGTACCGCTGTGGGCTTGCCCACCCGCTTGTTCCGCTAAAAACGCTACTGGATTTGCTTCGTAAAGCAATCGGAGCTTGCCTTTTGCAAAATCTCGCGTCGGCGGGTACATGAACACTCCGCCACGCAGCAGCGTCCTATGAAAGTCAGACACCATCGACCCGATATACCGCGACGCATACGGACGGCCCAAATCGCCCAATCGAAGACGATCCAGAAACGTTAGGTACGGCTGAGGAAAATTATCGCGGTACGCCTCGTTGACGCTGTAGTACTTTCCTTGTTTGGGCATGCAGATATTTTCGTGACTTAAAATGAAGGCGCCGATCGCGGGTTCCAAAGTAAATCCGTGTACACCGTTGCCGACGCTGTACACCATCACCGTCGACGATCCGTACAAAACGTAACCGGCGGCGATTTGCTGCGTTCCAGGTTGCAACAGCCAAGCATTCGGATCCTCGTCACCTTGGTCCGGCCGCCGAAGTATTGAAAACGTCGTCCCGACGCTGACGTTGACGTCGATGTTTGACGAACCATCTAGCGGATCGAACACCACAGCGTATTTCGCTGTGTCCGAAAGATGCGAAAGCGAAATCGGATGTTCGTTTTCCTCGGATGCCAAAACGCCAATACTCGGCCGCGTACTCAAACTGCGAATCAAAACGTTGTTGGCAAAGACGTCTAGTTTCTGTTGGACTTCGCCTTGGATGTTTGAGGTGTTGAACTCACCCAGCACGTCCGCCAATCCGGCTCGTCGGACTTGTGCTTGAATTTGTTTGCATGCCAAGGTAATTCCAGAAAGCAAAAAAGAGAACTCGCCGGTCGCATGAGGAAACCGCTGTTGCTCCAGCAAGATATGCTGCTGAATTGTGATAATCCCGACGTTACTTTCCATGGCGACCAGTTTCCAATTAAAGGCGGTCAAAGTCCATTTAATGCTTTCAGAGGGAAGTCATTCTTCCCTTAACTATTTTTAATTGATTATCGTCGTAGTACAAGCCAGCCGAGCCATTTTTTCGTTATCCAGTACGATTCTCCTCCCGCATTTTGCCGCCAAGTCGAAATTCTGATTGGGCCACCAACAGCTCTAAATCAGTCCCGCGCACCAGCCACAGTAGCAGCGGCGTGGTCATTACGGTGGTAATCAAGGCCATGAGCACCAACATGCAAAAAACGCTTTCGGGAATGACTCCCAAATCATAGCCTACGTTGATCACGATTAATTCCATCAGTGCTCGAGTGTTCATCAGGACGCCGATGCAAGCCGACTCGCGCGAACCAAAGCCGGTCATTCGTGCGGTCAACGCGCAGCCGATGAACTTGCCCCCGATAGCTGCGGCCAGCAAAAGACCGAACATGAACCACAGTTCGGGCGAGTCCAAACTTTGCACGCGAGTTCGAAGACCGGTATAAGTAAAGAAGATCGGCAGGAAAAAGGCGGTCACGAACGAATGCAATTGCCGCTGAATGTTTTGCCGGAACTCAACTTCGCTCGACAAGACCGCTCCCAATAAGAACGCGCCGAAGATCGCAAAAATTCCGATCCAGCTTGTTGCTATTGCAAAAAGGAACAAGACTCCGATCAACGACGCCATGACATTGACCGTGATCTCGTTGCTCCCTTGGATGGCGAGCCGACTTAATCGACACAACAACGGTCGAGCCAAAAATATCACGAACAACCCGAATCCGATCGCCCAGCCAAACATTCGCAGCGTCGCTTGCCATTGAAACTCTGACTGGGCAAGCGCGGACACTGACGCCAGCAAGATCCATCCGACCGCGTCGCCAGCCGCTGCGGCTGTGATCGCAACAGCTCCAATACGCGAGCGATGAATATTGAGCTCGATCATCAGCCGGCCAAGAACCGGCAACGCCGTAATCGACAACGCGGTTCCAATGAATAATGCGAAGGTCCAAAACGGTGAGACGATTTCGCCCACGCCATAGACCGCCGGCTTGCCGTGAATCAACGGAGCGACGCCTAGGCCCAAAGCAAACGGCACGACGATCCCAGCGATGCTGATGCAAATCGCCGCGCGTCCCTTGATTCGCAAATGCCTAAAATCAAACTCCAATCCCACCAAAAACAGCAGCAAGATCAAGCCAAGCTGACCGAGGATTGTAAATATCCATCGGAATAATTGGTCGCTCAACTCGGGAGGCACGTCAATCAACGTCGGATGAAACACCGATTGGAACCACGGCAATTGGCCCATTAGAGACGGACCCAACATTAGTCCGGCTGCGATTTCGCCCACGACAGCCGACTGACCAAGTTTGCGAAACAAGGCACCACAAAGCCGCGCCGCGAGTACGATGATCGTCAATTGCACAAGCACTGGGAGCAAGACTTGCTCGACGTGCGTCTGCTTTATGAGTCGAACTGCGTCATCCAAGTTCATATCGATCACACTGTCTACCAGAAAGCGTTTGGGACGAATCAAACGCGTTGTTATCACGCGGCTTTCGCGGCTCGTCAACCGGACGAATTCGATGTCGATGCAATCGCGTTTATTGAATTGTCAATAATAAAAATTCGAGTAGTGTACCACTGAATTTGCTAGTGTCCTTGCGGAATGCGAGTCACTACCGCGCATTGGCATCGCCAATCGCACCCCAAATTCTAGGTGCGACACAACACTACCTCGATTCTGGTCATGTCAGCGCGGCTCGAAGTGCATCGTGAATTTGCGGAAACTTGAATTCAAACCCACTGGCGATTGCCTTGTCGGGTCGCATTCGAATTGACGCCAGCATCACATCAGCCATTTCTCCGAACGCGGCTCGCAATGCGAATCGTGGGACCGGCAGCAACGCGGAACGCTGTACGCTTTCAGCTAAAGCCCGAGTCAGTTCTACGTTGCGGACGGGAAAGGGCGTCGACGCATTCACCGGCCCGCTAAGACTGGTGTCGCTGCAACATAGAAGTATGAGTCTCACCAAATCGTCCACGTGAATCCAGGAAGTCCACTGTCGCCCATCGCCCAATCGACCACCTAACCCTCGTCGAAAGATCGGGCCGACCTTTGACAAAAAACCGCCCGCGCCCAAAACCAATCCAATGCGCAACAATACCACGCGAATTCCCAATTCGCGCGCCGCGATCGCTGCACACTCCCACTCGCCACACACGCCTGCCAAGAAATCGGTTCCGCTCGACGCAGCTTCGTCCAATTCTTGATCGCCGCGCGAACCGTAATAACCCATCGCGGATGCCGACACGAGGACCTTTGGGCGATGCTCAAGTAGGGACAAGGCATGGACCAAATTCTTTGTGGCATCTACGCGGCTTTCCTTGATCATTCGTTTCTTGTTTACCGACCAACGTCCGTCGGCAATCGATTCTCCCATCAAGTTGACGACGGCGTCGAATCGGCTATTAGGACGCAACAACAACGGTGAATGTGTCGGCTCAGGCCAGAGCAACCAATCTGCAGTTGCGGGCAATTCAAGGTCGCTGGCTCCCTTGGTACGGCGAGTGACAACGATTGCGTCGTCCAGTTCGCGGATCAATGTTCGGCCGACAAATCCGGTCCCGCCGGTGACAAGTACACGCATATTTCCCGTCCTTTGAACGTCTCTCGTTCCCCATTATAAGGCAAATTACCCCGAGTTGGTTGCGGGCGTCTTAACCATCTTGAATTGGTCCGGACACGTTGAGATTTGGCACAGTCAGAATTACGATGGCATGAGTAATGCGAATCCGCCATCACCTCTCAACAGTTCAGGAATCGGCAATGCTTTGCAATCATCGGTCGCTTGGTTTGGGCCTTTTCATTTCCTTGTTTCTCAATGCGCTGGTCGGCGTAATCGCCGTGCCGACATCGTTTGGCCAAACCGCACCGAGCATCCCAGCGGTCACGACAATTCCAGATGCGTGGATGCAGAAAATCAAATGGCGATGCATTGGTCCGGCCAACATGAGCGGTCGAATCACTGCGATTACGGTGTTCGAAAAGGATCCAAGCATTTGGTGGGCCGCCAGCGCCTCGGGAGGATTGGTCAAAACGATCAACAACGGAATGTCTTTCGAGCACCAATTCGATCATCAAGCGACCGTTTCGATTGGCGACGTCCAAGTCTCTCAAGTCGATTCAAATATTGTTTGGGTAGGCACCGGCGAAGCCAATGCCCGAAACAGCGTTTCTTGGGGCGACGGCGTTTACAAATCAACTGACGGTGGAAAGACTTGGACCAACAAAGGCTTGAAGAAGTCATTTCAGATCGGTCGAATGGCGCTTCATCCAACCGACGCGAACATCGTATTTGTCGGTGCGCTCGGACGGCTGTGGGGCCCAAGTGAAGAGCGCGGCTTGTACAAGACAACCGATGGCGGGGAAACTTGGAAGCGAGTTCTCTTTGTCGATGATAAGACCGGCGTCATCGATGTGCAAATTGATCCCGCCAATCCCAATAATGTTTTGGCGGCGACTTACGAACGGCTACGCGACGGACTCGATTCAAATGACCCGATCAAAAAGTACGGACCGGGCGCCGGTATCTATCGCAGTACGGACGCCGGTGAAACATTTACGCGCGTCACGCAAGGACTGCCGAGTGTGAACTTAGGCCGCATTGGATTGAATTTTTTTACGGCCAAAAGTAACTTCGTTTATGCTATTATCGAAAGCGAGAAAATTGCCAAAATCCCCGAGGATTCGCCGACCATTTCGATTCGAACCGTGGACGCCGAAGTCGGCGCGAAAATTGAGCAAGTCACCAAAGACAGCGTCGCCGAAAAAGCAGGACTCAAGATCGGCGATATCGTCGTCGAAGTTGGCGCAGTCGTCGTCCACAACAGCGAACAGTTTTGGAACAATGTTCGCGTCCACAAAGCCGGAGAATTAGTCCGCTTGGAAATCAGCCGCGAGAAAAAGCCAATCGAGGTCGAACTGGAACTTGAAAAGGCCGATGTCGAAGACGGTCCGAATGCGGGCCGCAATCCGTTCACCGGTGTCCTCGGCGGACAAGCCGCTAACTTGCAAGAACAGCAAGGCACCGCAGGGAGTAACTTCGGCGGCGTCTATCAATCGACCGATGGAGGAGTGACTTGGGCGCGAATTAACTCGCTAAACCCGCGCCCCATGTATTACAGCCAAATCCGCGTCGATCCCAAAGACAATCAGAATTTGTACGTGTTGGGAACGTCGATGCACCGCTCTAAAGTCGGTGGAAAAGAATTCTCCGAAGGGGGTGATCGCGGTGTTCATTCCGACCACCATGCTTTGTGGATCGATCCTCGCGATCCTCGGCACATGATCCTGGGGAACGATGGCGGCATCTATGTGACCTACGATCAAATGGAGACTTGGGATCATCTTAATCATATTGCGATCGGGCAGTTCTATCACGTCGGTCTCGATACCCGACGCGACTACATGGTTTACGGTGGCTTGCAAGACAACGGCAGTTGGGGCGGCCCAGCGCGCAGCCCAAGTGGCGTTGGACCAGTCAACACCGACTGGATCAATGTTGGCGGCGGCGACGGATTCGTTTGCTTCGTTGACCCCAGTGATCCCAACGTTGTCTACACGGAAAGTCAAAACGGTGGCATGGTTCGGTTGGATACGGCGACCGGTCAGCAATCGGGAATTTTCCCGCGCCCGCAACAAGGCACTAAGTTCCGCTTCAACTGGAAGACGCCGTTCGCCCTTTCGCCGCAAAATTCCAAAATTTATTATTCGGTTGGCAACTATGTTTTCCGATCCGTCGCGGCTGGAGATGCCATGGTCCCCATTTCGCCGGAAATTACCAACACCTCCGATGGGAGTGGCAGTGCGCTGGCGCTGTCGCCGCTTGAATACGGGATTATCTACGCCGGGACGACGGACGGCGCCGTTTGGATGAGCAAAGACGACGGCAAGAATTGGACCGCGATCTACAGTAGCCCGCAACCCAAAAAAGAAGAACCCGCGAAAGAAAATGCTGGCCCCCCGCCCGGCCCGCGCCCGACGGACGTCAAAGGGATCGCTGGAATTTGGAAAGGCACCAATAGTAACGAACAGATGCCCGCGGAGCGTCGCAAATTTGAGTTCGAGTTGATTGTAGACGACACCAACAAGATTACGGGAACTTACACTTCGCCGCGCGGTACGTCGCAACTCGATTCCGGCGAATATGATCCTGCCACAGGCAAGTTAAAACTCGCAGGGCACAACGAGCGATCGACTTTCACGATCGAAGCCGAAATTAAAGATTCATCGAATATGAGTGGAATGCTCGCGATGGGTGAGCGAATGAGAATTGAGTTTGATGCGATTCGGCCATCAACTGCGTCAGCCAAAACCGCTGCCGAAGACCTCGTCAGTGGTTTTTGGGAGTTGACCCTTGGCCCATCCGGAAAACCAGAGGAACAACGCAAAGCCAATTTGAAGCTTGAGACTCGCGCCGATAAATCGCTTGGCGGAACCGCCGAAATCGATGGCCGTACGATCCCGATCGCCGAAGCAACATTTGATCCGACCAGCAAAAAACTGACACTTTATTTTGGCGACGGCGAACACGATTACGAATTTTCAGGCAAGCTGATTAATCGTCGCATCAAAGCCTCGCTCGACGTTGACTTCGGGCAAGCTGTAATGTCGGCCAATGGTTGGCGCCTTCCAGCCGATGCAATTGGAAAACCAATCGATCCGACAATTCTTGTTGGCAACTGGGAAGGCTTTATCGAATCCGAAAACATTCCAGCGCCGGCGAACAAGCTCACGTTTTCACTGGAAGCGGATGCTGCCAAAGGATTCCAAGGAAAGCTTGCCGGGGCCGGACAGACCTTCTCGATTGATTCCGGAACCTTTGAGCCGGCCACGAATCAGTTGACGTTGGTCGTAAAAAATGATGACGCGACTTTCAGTGTCGCCGCGCGAGTCATCGGCGAAATCATTGTTGGCGAAATCACAATCGCTGGCGGCGCTTTGTCGTTTGACTTTTCGGCGAGCAAAGCAAAAACGGTACCGGCCGCTGCGGGCGGCGACAAACCCGCCGACGTCGCAAAACCAGAAGCCAACCCGGATCCGGCCGAAAGCAAACCGGCGGAAATGAAACCCGATCAACCCGCCGCACAACAGCCAGCCGTAGCCCCTCATCTTCAAGAGCCAAAGGCCGAATCACAAAAGTCCCCTGAATCAAAAGAACCCGTTTCGAGATTCGCCGCCGAAGGCCCCGAAGAATCTTCGGACAAACCGGCGCAAGAACCTGAAACGAAACCCGCTGATCCTATCGCGGGAAAATGGTCTGGTGGCTTTGTCGGCGAAATGTTTCGAGGCGAGCGTGGCCGCTTCGAAATGAGCTTGGATCGCGACGCCGCTGGCAAAATCACGGGGAGCCTGATGTCTTCACGGGGCGAAACCAAAATCACGGGCGGAACTTTGGACGAGGCGACCGGAAAAGTTGAGCTTGCGGGCTCCAGCGAATCGTCGACGGTTGAGATTTCAGCGACTTTGGCGGGCGATAAATTAAAGGGAATTGCCAAGATGGGTGGCGGCCGCTTTACCGTTGACTTTGAGGCTAACCGCGCTGGCGCCACAGTCGCATCAGTCGGTCCACCGGGTGAAGTATTGGAAAAACTACTCCCCGGCCCGCGCTGGGTCAGCTCGCTTACCGCAAGTCGCTTTAACGTGAAACGAGTTTACATCACATTGGATGGGCACCGCAGCGATGACGACACGCCATATCTTTTTGCTAGCGAAGACGAAGGCGGTACGTGGCGCAGCCTTCGCGGCAATATCCCCCTGGAAGCGGGCACTGTGCATGCGCTTCGCGAAGACTTTGACAACGAGAACTTGTTGTATCTCGGCTGCGAGTTCTCCGCCTGGGTTTCGATCGACCGCGGCCAATCTTGGACCAAGATCAGTGGGCTGCCGACCGTCGCTGTACACGATCTGGCGTTACACGAAGCGAGTCATGAAGTCGTAGCGGCGACACATGGTCGTTCACTGTGGATCGCGGACATTGACGTGCTCAAGCAACTAAGTGCGACTGTTCTGCAAACGCCGACTCATTTATTTACGCCGAACTCGGTCGTGCGTTGGCGTCGCTCCCCGTCGCGCGGCAGCTCGGGTACCCGACGATTTATTGGAGAGAATCCAATCGCCGGCGCGAACATCTTCTATTTGAATAATTCCGATGTGGGCCAAGTCGAATTTGTGGTGCGAGATATCGAAGGTGCGAAATTGAAAACGATACCAGGTACCACCGAGCGAGGTTTACAATTTGTCAATTGGGACTTCTCAACGGACGGCAATCGCGATCCAGGACGGCGCGGCCGATCGCGATCAAGAATCATTCCCGGTGCGTATTTGGTGGAAATGCAAATCGATGGCGCCGTCGAACATCGAGCGGTACTTACGTTGCTCGACGACCCTAATTTTGCTTCGACGGGCTTGGATGCAACGTACGAAGATTCGGATGTAATAGAGGGAAAATGAGCAACCTCAGTAGGCTTTAATGCGTATCGACTATGAATTGGCAAAAAAAGCAATAAAAAGCTTTAAAAAAGCCTCTTTCTGCCCGCCGTGACTGGTTGACAGCAATGCGACTGGAAATACAATGCCAGTTCAGTTTTTTTGCTTCTAGCATGAGATTTAACTACTCATGTTGCTTGCCTAATTGCAAATTCAAAACTCATTTGATTTCTGTTTTGCACGCCGACGAACTGGGGTTCTAGCGTGCCGTTGACGGCCTTATTAAGCTGGTCACATTACGATAAAGTCGTTTGGGCTCGTTGTCTGTCACTGGCGACGATCCGTTTTTAGGTTTTGGTTTCACAAGTTGTAAGTTTAATTTTCAGTTTTAGTTTCCTTGAGGAGGACGTGTTTATGATTCGAAGATTCTCTAGTGCATTTGCAATGCTCTGCGCTGTTGCAGTTTGTAGCATTGCCAATGCCGATTACCCATGTGGCTGCGGCCAAGTCGCCAGCCCCTGCGGCAATCCTTGCGGTTCGTCTTGGAGTGGTGGTTGCGGCGGTAGCGCCCAAGAAGGTGCCTGCGGTAGCAGCTGCTCGACCGTTGTGTATCAAACCCAAACGGTTTATGAAAACCAAATGGCCACCGAAATGCGCACCGTGACCCGCACTCGGTTTCGTACCGAGGCGCGCACCGAACAGTTCACCGTTAATCATCAAGTCCCGGTAACCGAACAGAAGACTCGTACGGTCACTGTGATGGTTCCTCAGCAACAAGTTCGTACTGAGAACTACACCGTTTGCGTACCGTTCACGGAAGAAGTTTCACAGCAGTATACGGTTACGGTTCCGGTGACCACGGAACAAACCCAAAACTACACGGTTAATGTTCCCTACCAAGAACAAGTGGCTCAGAATTACACCGTTTGCGTTCCTTATACCGAGAACGTAACGCAAACCTACACGGTCAATGTTCCTTACACGGAAACGATTGAGCAAACGTACAACGTCACGGTTCCTTACACCGAAAACGTTGAGCAAAGCTACACCGTTAATGTTCCTTACGTGGAAAACATTGAACAACCCTATACTGTTTCGGTCCCGACGACCGAACAAGTTGCTCAGACCTGTACCATCATGGTTCCAGTGCAACAGCAACAAACTGCGACCCGTATGGTTTGCGAACCATATACCGAGACTCTGACGCGCACTGTTTGCCGTGACGCTGGCCATTGGGAAACCCACAACGAAACCGTTGCCGTTGGCGGCGGTTGCGGCTCTGCATGTGGTGGTGGCTGCGGCGGCGGATGCGCTGACAGTGGTTCTGCTTGTGGCGGTGGCTGCGGCGGCGGCTGCGGACAAGCTTCTTCCGGTTGCGGCGGCGGCTGTCGCTTGTTCCGTCGCGGATGCGGCGGCTGTGGTAACGGAGGCGGTTGCTCCTCATGTGGTGGTTCCGGCGGTGCCGTTGCTTATACCAACTCGGGCTGCGATAGCGGCTGCGGTGGCGGAACGGTTGCGGGCTGTGACGCTTGTGGACCGAGCTACCAAGTTGTCGAACGTCGCGTTTGGGTTCCAAACATGGTGTCGGAACAAGTTCCTTACACCGTGACCCGAAATCGCCAAATTCCACAACAGTACACCTACACGGTGACGGTCAATCAACCTCAACAACAAACTCGTATGGTGAATGTCACCAAGTACACGACGGAAACGCGATCTCGCACGGTAGCCGTTCAACGCTGCCGCCAAGAATCCCGAACCCGGTCGGTACCAGTGAATCGTTGTCGTACTGAAACACGTACGCAATCCGTTCCTGTAACTCGCATGCGAGCCGAAACCCAAACCCGAACCGTTCCAGTAGCTCGTACGCGACAAGAACAGCGCACGAACATGGTTACGGTTAACAAATGCCGAACCGAAACCCGTACTCGT
The DNA here is from genome assembly GCA_031376585.1 of Planctomycetota bacterium. Taxonomy (GTDB): domain Bacteria; phylum Planctomycetota; class Planctomycetia; order Pirellulales; family Pirellulaceae; genus JANMEB01. The sequence goes on from JANMEB010000448.1 coordinate 23,194, forward strand.
ACGGTTCCGGTTACGACTTGTCATACCCAGACTCAGACTCGTACTGTGACGGTTCAACGTCAACGTATGGAAAACCGCACTCGCGAAGTTCCATGCACGGTGATGGTCCCGCAGACTTCAGAGCAAGCCTACACGGTAACCTCGTATCGTTGCGAACCATCCGTCGAGACTAGAACGGTCAACGTTCAAGTTCCTGAAACTTACACCGAGCAGGTTCCCTACCAAGTCTGTCATCGCGTTGCCAAGACAATCCAAGTCCCAGTCGTTGTTAACAACGGTTGTGGTGGTGGTTGTGACACTGGCTGTG
>JANMEB010000484.1:0-5111 GCA_031376585.1 Planctomycetota bacterium
CTTTGGTGATTTGGGGCGGGGAATTTGGTCGAACACCGATGGTGGAAAGTAACGCATCGCTCGGGCGCAGTCTGGGCCGTGATCATCACCCCCAGGCATTCTCGATGTTGATGGCTGGCGGAGGAATCCGTGGCGGCTTGACCTACGGGGCGACAGATGATTTCGGTTTCCACATTACGGAAAATCGCCTGCACGTACACGATCTGCAAGCAACCATTCTTCATTGCCTGGGTCTCGACCACCGAACATTGACGTTTCCTTTCAAAGGTCTGGACGTGCGTCTCACAGGCGTCGAAGATCACGCGCCCGTATTGGACCTGCTCGGGTGATCCATTTTCTCCGTTCTTCCTGGCGCCTATGTGGATTTATAAGAAAAACTTGCCCGGTCGATTTGCCTTAGGTGGCACAAGGGAACGGATTTGCCGTGCCAACGCCAACTGGCAAAACTATAAAAATAGTCTTTTGACGTTTTGGCCGTGAGCTACTGATAACGCCGGACTTGTGGCTACTCACTCATTTGGGATGAGTCACAGTGTTTGCTGCCCATTGATCGATTTGAGCACCTCGAGCGCGAAAAGTTGGTGGGGGTGAGTCACGCGAAGGGAGATGACCAAAAAAACAGAAACGGAAACGAAACGCGAATTGACCGCGTAGAAAAGACAAGGCCCGCTGGTTTGAATCAGCGGGCCTTGTTCATGTTTAGGCTCGTTGCGAACAACGAGTGAGTGGAGGCGGCGGGGATCGAACCCGCGTCCCGAGACGTTTTCACGACGACTTCTACATGCGTAGTCGTTGATTTGGTTTTCGTCCTTCTAACCGCCCACGACAGGCTGAAAAAAGTCTTAGCCAGAAACTGTTTTTAGATCGAAAGGTGCCTGACATGATTTCGATCGATCCGGAATTGACTACCAATTTTTGGGACTCTCCGGAGAAGTCCCGCAATCGGGGCTACCTATTTAACTAAGCAGCCAAAGCCAAGTTGTTGTTGGCAATTAAGATTTTAGTCAGCTATTAACGTGGCCAACTGACCAACCACGGCACGCGGTACGTCGCTTCAGGCCATCCGGTCGATTCCAATTCGCCCCCCAAGTCTGAATGCTCGTTCATTGTTGATGCGAGTCGTGGAAAAGTCAAACCCGAACGACGGGAATCAGCGGTCGCCAGAGCCGAGGCCCAGATAGGGGAGCACTTTGAGCAAGTCGCTCATCGGTATGCTCCGCGAAATGCTAGAAGGGTGCCGCTGAAGAAATAACTGCAACGATTTCGATTGGGCTTGCACATGAAAGCACTGCCAGCCATCCCGGCCGAGTTCATTGAGCGAGCGCTCGAGTTGAATGGGGTTGCCCTCGGCAGCCGTAAGTATCTTGTACTCCCAGCGATTGCTGCTGTTGAGGTCATCGAAGAGCCAATCGCGGGCGTTGGTCGCCGCAGTCAGACCCTGCGATTTGGCCGACTCGTAGGATTGGGAGATCGTCCGCGCGAGCGACGAAAGAGAACTGCTCGTGGCTCTTTGAGCCGCACTCTCGGCGGCTTGCATCTCTGGCGGAATGGCCTCCGTAGTCAATGGCTTGTTCCCCGGTGAATCTTGGAGTGCGATGTTCATGGGTTCCGCCGGAATGACGCCCCTATCTGACGCGGTCAACTTTGGAGCGGTGCTTTCCCGTGTTTGAAGCGGCTCAGAATCCACTCCACAACCGGAGCAAAACAATATTGCCAACAGAGTGATCCAGACTCGGTACATTGAATCTATCCCGATCGTTTTCCAACAGAGGGCCATGGCTTTCTCCACATGCGGAAGTTCTCGGGTCTTAATTTTCGATTTCGACTGTGTGCAACGGAAGGTCGACCACCACGCGTTCATTGGCCAGTGGTTCGGACTGCGAATCGACGGCTCGTTCCAACAAAAAGTAGCCGATCAAGAGAACAAATCCAATGGCCAACGTCAGGTACCAGCCCCAGTCGTGATTGAATCCGTAAATCAGCGAGAAAAACAGCGGACCGAGGATGAACGCCAACGAGACGCCGGTGGTATAAATGCCGACGTAACGTCCGCGACTGGCTTCATTCGAACAGGCCGCCGTGTGGATCATGGCTTGGGGCATCATCAACATTTCTCCTAGGGTATAAATCAAAACGCTGAACGCGGCGTATGCCATGCCGCTGGCGAATGGAAGAATTCCAAATCCTAAACACATCAAGAAGCTCCCCCAGGCAATCGTTCGCATCTGGTTCCAATGTCCAATTCGGTGTACCAGAACCATTTCAAAAAGGCCAATCAGCGCCGGATTTAACGCGAGCAAGAAGCCGAATTGGAGTCCATTCAACCGATACTCGTCTCTCAAGAATAAGGGATAGGTCGACAGCAATTGGAAAAAAGTGCTGAAGCAGACGATGCTCAACATGACGAACATCATGAAATGGAAATCTCGAAAGGGGTTTTGACGCACCTCGGATTCTCGCGGCGTGCTGCGGCGCAATAAATCGGCATGGTGTTCGTACAACAGGAAGTACATAACGGCCGCAGCGATCAGGCAAGTCGCCGCATCCAGAGCGAATAGCCATTGATAACTAAAATGCCACAACACTCCGCCGATCGGTGGGCCGATTGCGAATCCAAGATTGGCCGCCAATCGGTTCAAAGCAAAAGCTCGCCGATGTTGCTCTGGCGGGCAGAGCATCGTCAGTGCCGCGAAATTGGCTGGACGAAATGCGTCCGCCGCGATGCTCATGCCTATCAAAACGATGCCGAAGGTTGCGTAGGTGGGCATCTGCGCAAGCAGGATCAGGCCAATTGCGTTGATAATGAGCGCTCCCACCTGAACGCGCATCGGGCCCCAGCGTTCCGACGCGTAGCCGCCAGTAAAGGAGCCAATGGCACTACCCAGGCCATACACGGCGACCATCCAACCCGCCCATCGTTCATCGCATTCCAGTTTCTCGTTGACGTACAACGCCAGAAACGGGATGACCATCGAACCGCTTCGATTGATGAACATTGCCAGCGCCAAATACCAAACTTCGCGCGGTAAACCGCTAAAAGCTTCGCGATACGCTTTGGCGACGGATTTCAGCATAATACATAAGCGACAAGGTACTGCGGACCGGGTTCACCCCTCATCCTAACCTTCTCCCCGAGTACAGGGAGATACTAGGGACGAAAGAACCAAATGCAGAATTTTTGGATTGAATATTGAAAGAAAAAAGGACGGGCAGGCACCCGTCCTTTGATCGATCGTTCAGCAAAAATCCGATCTAGCCTGGTTTCTCGCGTTCGGCTTCCTCATCGTGTTTGATGCTGACGGTTTCGCCCATCTCGCCAAGCAGCGATTCGATCGCTTGATCCAGCGCTTCTCCGCGCACGTTGTGATACCGAATCATGCCTTTCGCATCGATCACGTAAATCGTCGGCCAACCGCTAACATTCCAACTTTGGGAGATCGAATCGGCCGGGTCCTTTCCATTTAGAAAGCTGCGCCAAGTGATATTTATTTCCCGCACCACTTTCTTCAACTCGGCCAAATCTTTATCGCTGTTGACACCGATTAATGCAAACTTGTTGTTTGACAACTGCTTTACGAGCGACCGCTCGTGGGGGTACATGGCCCGGCAAGGTGGTCACCAATCGCCCCAGAAGTCCAACATGACGACTTTGCCTCGATAATCGCTCAGCTTGAAGGCGACTCCGTCGATGTCGGTTCCAATAATGTCGGGTGCCATCTGGCCCACGGTCGGCGAAGATGACGCTGGCTTGGTTGCCGCCTTCGGAACTTTCGTCGTACTGTTATCGCAACCCGCCAGCAACAAAGTTGCCAACAGGACTGCGGCGGAAATTTGCTTCATAGGTTGTCTCCTGGAAGAAGAGGATGAACGTAGATACCTCGCGCGACACTTATGAGTCGATGCGTTTAACCCGGAGCCATCGGCGACGGCGTTGGCGTTAGTGCTGCGAAAGGCACCGTCGCCGATGGCTCCGTGTTAAACGACGAATCGCAGGCAGTGCGACGTATAGATTCTACTTCCGTTGGGCAGTGCGGCGAAAGACCGGCTCGCCTACTTCGTTGTTTTCAGGCGGTTACTTTTTTCCCAGCTCGCGTTGCTGGCGAAAGAACTGGGTGAGAAGTTGGCCGCATTGATCGGCCAGGATGCCCGAGATGATTTCGCAACGATGATTGAGCCGCGCGTCGCTGAGGAGTTGATAAAGCGATTGAACCGCGCCGGCTTTGGGGTCGGACGCGCCGTAAACAACGGTCGGTATCCGCGCTTGGATGATTGCTCCGGCGCACATCGGACAAGGCTCGAGCGTGACGTACAACACACAATCACTGAGTCGCCAATCATTAAGTGCCGCAGCGGCTTGCGTGATAGCCAACATTTCGGCGTGAGCGGTTGGGTCGTGAAGTTGTTCTCGCTGATTGCCAGCGGCGGCGATCACCCGTTCGCGATGCACGATGACTGCCCCGACGGGAACTTCGCCGGCGGCTTGCGCGGCGGAAGCGTGCTGCAGCGCTTGCTGCATCCAAAATTGGTGCGTTTCAAAGTCCAGTGTCGTTTCCCTATTCCGCGACTAAAGAATTCCCGCCATCGTGACCGCGTTTACTTGTCGGTTTCCTGGTCGACTTTTTCAGCTCCGTTCAGTTTCGTCAATTTCACGTCTCGCAATTGGGCTTGGGTTTGGAAACTGCAAAAGCCAAGCGGGCGCGATGCGAGGACTTCGGTGCGCAGTGAAATTTTCTTGCCCGTCGTATCGACGTCCGCAATCTGTTCGTCGTCGAGCCAGCATTGAATGCGATTGTCGGCCACTCGAATTCGTATTTTGTACCAGCGTTCGTGTTCGAACTTGATGTATTTCGTTGTCTCGTTTTCCGATGCGTCCAAGTTATCGAGGCAGGAAAGTCCGACCACGGTGCCGCCCCAGCCGCCCAAGACCAAGGTGCAATGCGAATCGTTGACGGGAAACGTCGCCGCACAAAAGAAGTCGTTTCCCTTGAGTTTTCGGGCTTGTAGCGTGAGCTCGAAATTATCGGTCGGCACATCGCCGTCGCGTGTAATCCCCGTGAGCGGATTGCCTGCGTCGATCTGAATGGTGCCGTCGATAATCGTAACGTCGCGTC
>JANMEB010000487.1:0-9685 GCA_031376585.1 Planctomycetota bacterium
CCCATCAATTACGAACCCCCGCCGGAATAAGGCATGAGGCGTGAGGCGACAGGCTTGAAGGAAAAGCAAATGACGTAGGGTGCGTGGGGTCTTCGGAACGCACCGAAATTCTAGTCGAGGCGCGTTCGTATTCTTCCACAAGCCACCGACGCGACAACTCCGTCCTTTCAATTTTCAACTCTCATCTCTCAACTCCCCCGCAAGCTACCGACGCGAGTCGGTAGTCCTGACACAAGTGGCTAACTCGGGACGGATTCCTGATCGACAGCAATTACGACTTGATGAATCGCGACTGGGGAGCAATGTTTGTTCGCCCCGCTGGCCTTGTGTAAGTGGCCGAAGTGTTTGGAAACTAGAGCAAGTGCTAGTTGTCAAACCGGCTTCCGTCGGCACCGGGCCGAAGGGGAGCAATTGCCAAGCGGCAACAAACCTCCACCGGAATAGCAGCCTTATCGGCAGATGCTCTTATCCGGCGAGAACACGATCGCAGACTTCGAAGAATTTCTGGATGTCGGCGGGACGGGTGTGAATGTGGATCGAAAGCCGAAACTGTTGAGTATTGAGCACGTAGATATTGCTCGCTTTCATTGCTGCCCATAGAGCGTCGAGCTTGTCGGATTTGAAACGGACGGTCACGATCGCTTGGAAGAATCGCGAATCATCGGGCGTGATGATTTCGAGATAGTCGCGCTTCTGTGCCTCGCTTAATGCGATTCGTGCCAGCTCGTGCATCCGCAGATAAACGGTTTGCTCGCCCAGTCCCTTGAGAAATCGAACGCCCGCCAACATACCATCGATTGTCGAACGATTATTCGTGCCGATGATCATGAACCGTGCTGCGTTCCATTCGGCTTTGTTATCCCAGCCCAATGAAACCACACAAGGCCAGAGCCGCTCGAGCAAATCGTCTCGACCATAGAGTAAGCCGCAACCCGGCGGAGCAAACAGCCATTTATGCGGACTGCCAGCAAAATAATCGCAGCCAGTCTCGCGCAGATTGACCGGAATTTGGCCGTCCATGTGAGCGCCGTCCAAAACCGTGATCACACCTTTCTCGCGGGCCGCCCGACAAATTTGTTGCACCGGCAAAATCAAACCCGTAGGACTGGTGATGCCGCTGAAACTTAACACGCGAGTCTTGGGTCCGATTGCCGAGATGAGTCGATCTGTGATTTCTTCGGGTTGCTTGGGCGTGATAGGGATTTCGATTGGGCGAACGGACGTGCCATACCTCGCTGCTTTAAGTTGCCAACAAGCCGTTCCGCTGCCGTGTTCCTGATTCGTAAGCAGGACTTCGTCGCCAGGTTGTAGTTCGATTCCATTGGCAATGATGCTCATCGCTTCGGTGCAATTATGCGTAAAAGCTAATTCTTCACTGCGACATCCCAAGAACTCCGCCATTTCCGCCCGCTCGGCTTCAAGCTTTTCGTATCCCCAGCGAGGCACATCGTCGGTCGGATATTCAGCAGCATGCGTCAGCGAATCAATCACGGCCTGCAACACGGGCCGAGGCATGACGCCCAGGCTTCCGGGGTTGAGAAAGACTCGCGCATCTCCAAGTAAAAATTGTTCGTGGCGAAGATCGGTCCAATATTTTTCTGGATCGGATCGGAGAATCTCCTGGTCGGGAAGCGGTGCGGATTCGGCCTGGACGTTTTTCCAGGGCATTCCCGCTGCGGCCCCGGCCAGCATCATTCGCTGAATCGCAATTCGACGGTTGAGACCCGACGCCACGGCGCGCTTTTGACCACGAGAATCGTTATTTTTACGGGAACGAAATTCAAGCATTGAACTCACTTCTCAATCTTGAAAGCCACGCAACTAATCTCGACTTTAAACCCAAAGACAAGTTCGACACCGCCAACCGTCGCACGCGCCGGGAATGCATTCTTAAAATAGGACGCGTAGACCTTATTCATTTCTTGATAGTCGCTGATATCTTTCAAGTAAACCGTCGCGTTGACGACATCGTCTAAGCTGTATCCGTTTTCCTTCAGAATTCGTTCCATGTTTTCCATGACTTGGCGAGTTTCGGCGGCGACAGAATCTCGCACGTCGTCCCCCGTAGCCGTCCGAGCAACTTGGCCGCTGACGTAAAGTGTTGGTCCGGCTTTGCGCGCTGGACTAAACGGCAGCGTGCTGAGCGGCACTGACTCTTGCGCCCAAACTACCGCGCTGACAGTTGCCAATGCCGTGAGACTAAGACAAACCAACAGAGCAATCGACGTTTTTATTCTTGAATTGACCGATTTAGCGTTGTTCATTCGCATGTGATGTCCTAAATAAAATGATGGTGCTCGTGATGCAAATGGCCGTGTTTGTTTTCGTCGGGCGTTTGTCCGAGGACGATGTTGAATGTGGCGGAAAGTTCGCCGGTTTTGGAATCTTCGATCGGCTTGAATTCGACGATCAGCAATTTTCGGACGGCTTCGGGAGCTTCACGCAACAGTCCGTCGCGCTCAAGACGCTTGTCGCCCTGCACGTACAACTGTGTGGTCAGCAAGCGCCGGTCGCCTTGGTTGACTGCGACGTGGATGTGCGGCGGACGACCGGGATACGCGACCGGCTTAATCGTGCGAAAGTAATACTCGCCGCTGCGCGCGGTGAGGAACCGCCCATAGCCTTGAAAGTTCTTGTCACGCTTGGCACTGTTCTGCGAGTCGGTGTGAATGTAAGCACCCGAATTGTCGACTTGCCAAATTTCTACCGTGACGCCGCGCAGCGCGTGGCCGTGTACATCGGTGACTTTGCCGGTCAAGTGCGTGACTTCACCGACTGCGGGAGTGATTGAATCGTTCAAGATCAACAGATCGTTGTCCGTGTCGAGGGGAAGCTTGTTTGGATAAAAAGGCCCCTCGCCTTGATCTGGCGTTTTTTCTAACTCATCGGCGAATCGGCCGGGCGTGAAAAAACCGAGCGCTGCGCGACTTGGTGCAACGAACGCGAGTGAACCGAGCGCACCGGCGGCTAACAACGTTCGACGATCGGTTGAAAATCGAGTACTCATGTCTATGTCCTTTAATTGGGGAAGGGTTTCGCACCATTATCCGTTTCGACTAGCGTGCGAACAGGTTGGTGGTTGCCGCAGGCGGTTGTAGCTAGCGACGAATTCTGTTTAGTACTTAAAAAAGCGGCGAAAAACCCGAGTTTCGATGACGGGCGAGGCAAAGCGCAGGCATTAAAAAAAATCGGGCTTGATGCAATGTGGTGCTTTTAATAAACGTACCGCCCGCGAACCAGTCGACCGCAATCGGCGGTTTGCGGCCCAACAACAAGCCATGTTCGAAGCTCAGTTGATCGATGTCGATTTTGCGGGAACTCGACATCGGCCCTCCCTCCTGGGTCAGAGCAATTAACTTGCCGAAATTGGTTTCTGGGTCGACCACTTCGGCAAGTGCTCACAGCTGAGCTTGTACTGGGCACTGGGTTTCGGCCCAGTGCCCAGGGATACACCGAAGGGGCACTCAACTGATGAGTGCCCCTTTTTCGTTGATGGCTCCTTCCATTTCCAGTAGGCGTTCTTTCGTGCACAGCCCGTGCTGTGAAGAAAATCCACCGAGAAGCTTTCCGCTGGCCACGACTCGGTGACAAGGAACAACGAGCGGAAAGCGGTTCTTGGCCATGACCGAACCGACAGCTCGGGCCGCACCTGGAAAACCCGCTTTATCGGCAAGGCTGCCGTACGACAAAGTTTTTCCGTAGGGGATTGCTCGGGCCCGTGCGACAACACGTTTTTGGAAAGGCGTTGCCCAAGACAGGTCAAGTTTCACGTCGGCGAAAGAATCGAGATTGCCAGAGGCGAATTTCTTGAATCGCCGAACCAGATTGGCGTTTGCCGCGTCATTAAAGTCAGAGGTCGCTGCCGAATAATCAAACGAGTCAAGCGTCGTTTTCATGGCCGCTCGCAAATCGACTTCGTTATCGTAGTCAAACCAAACGCGCTGTAATGCACCGTTGGGCAGCGCGGCAATCGCCATGGTCCCCAGTTCCGTGTCGAAAACGGTGATGGTGGTTCGAGGTTCGGACATTGGGTTCACTCGTTCGTTGGATTTACAGTGCAATTGCTTAACGCAAGCGGCGGTTGAATCGTTACCGAACAAAAAGTAGCAGGCACACTCCGTGTGCCGTCCGCGTCCGGCTACGGCACACCGAGTGTGCCTACTACTTGGTAAATCTATTCCTGCCGCTCGCTTAAAATCTAATTCGTCAAGCCTGGCAGCGGAACTCCCCCGACAAAACCAGCGGGTATCGGCGTCGCGTTGAAAAAACTACAATCGAGAGTGTGCGTGAATCGAGGGCTAACATTGAATACTCGCAAACGCAGCAAGGAATCATTGGAATGACAAAATACAACGGTCTTAGTGACGATTTTTACATCAACGTGAACTTGAACACTGAGATGGAAATTGGGCAGAGTCGCGACGCGGTTTTGCACTATTTTGAAACTTTGCGCAAGCTCTACCCTGGCTTGAGCCATTTCTACGCGCGGGATCGGGGCGAGTACGTTTTGGAAGAGGACAAGGACAGTGGATCCTATCGTTGGTCTTCGGTCGAGCCGCGCCGCGTTTGCTCCGGATACGTTAATCCACCGACGGTTGAAGACGCCGTTTCGCAGCATTCGAAAGTGTTGGAGGCGTTACCGTTTGCATTGTCGATGAGTCCGCTTGACTGCGAGTCGCTCAATTTCCTGGTTGGGTTCGATTACACGTTTCGTGGGAACCACAATGAACTGATGGCCCAAGCATTGGGCGTTGCGCCGGCGTTTGAACGAATGCTGGAAATGCCCGGCAGTTCGCTATTGCACTTTGAGCCGGCGATCCAATTCGCATTGGATAGCACCTGTCGAACGCAATGCCGCGTCAATATCGAATCGCGAACGGCGGCTTATCACGTTCGGACGGGCGAATTTCCCGAAGATCAATTGAGCGTCTACTTAGCGGTCCGGCGTCTCGGCAGTTTAGACCCAGGGGAATCCTTCGTTACAACGATGCAATCGCTGCAAGAGAAATGCTTTAAGTTGCTAGACGATTACGTCGTGGAAAGCGTGCTGCTGCCGTTGCAACAAGCGATTTCGATTCACTGAATCGAACCGTCGCGGCTTTCGCGAATTGGAATTTTTTGACCGGTTGAGTCGACGCGGACCATCGTGACATTGGTGGAAAAAATGCTCAGTTCGTCCGACGCAGCGAGATCGCCCGGCATCACGTCGACTCGGTAAGTGACTGACGTCCGGCCCACGTGGACTTGGCGAGTCAAGAACCGCAAGATCGATCCCTGTCGGACACTTTTTTTGAATTCAATTTTATCCATGCCGATCGTTACGAACGTAAAATTCGGAAAGTCCAGGGTCGCGGCAATCCACGCGATCTCATCGACCCATTTGAGCATGTAGCCACCGAACAAATAACCAAAGTGGTTCAAGTTCTCCGGCATAACTAGTTTGTATGTTTCCACTACGAGGGGTTCCTCAGCATCGAAAAAGGCGAAAGGGTTTGCCAAAAGCGAATATCTTAACGTCGCAGTGTCATGAAACAAGGCGAATCGGCCCTCCGACGCCCCTGATGGATGGTTGAACCCCAGCTAGAATAAGAAAGTCGTTTTTTGGAAATGGAATTGCGTCGATACTCTAGATTGAACGGCGTTCAGTTCGAATGAGTATCGAAGTAACGATTCGTGTCAATTTGATTTTTTGGTGGCGGATGAGTGCATGAGCGAAATCTTAGACATTTCAAAACGATTAGAACCGTATTACCCCACCGAGACCAATTTGGTGGATCGGATTCGATTTTGGAATTTGGCAAAACCCGAAACGGTCGCGTTCCGGTTTTTGCCGAACGGGGACGGGGAATTCGTCGAGTGGACGTATCACGAATTGGATATGCGTGCTCGGGCGATCGCTGCCAAGCTACTGGTCAACGGGATGTATGGCCAACGAGCCCTGCTGTTGTTCCAGCCGGGCTTGGAGTTTATTTCGGCGTTCTTTGGGTGCATGTACGCCAAAGTTATTCCGGTTCCCGCGTATCCGCCGCGCCGCAATCGAAACATGGGACGGATTAGCGCGATTTCCGAGGATGCGAACGCTGCCGTAGCTTTGACCACTCGTAGCGTAATCGACCGCATGGACGGCTCCTTTGTCGACGCGCCTAACTTGGCCAAAATTCCTTGGATCGCTATTGAGGAAATACCACTCGAACTTTCCGGCGACTGGGTCAGCCCCGAAATCCGCGACGACGACCTAGCATTTTTGCAATACACCTCTGGTTCGACCGGCTCGCCCAAAGGCGTCGTATTGTCGCACTCAAATTTGATGGCGAATGTTCGAATGATCGCCCACGCTTTTGATTTGACAACCCAAGGAACGATCTGCGTGTCCTGGCTGCCGATGTACCACGATATGGGCTTGGTGGGTGGGATTTTGAGTCCAGCTTTCATGGGTGGAACGACCACGTTTTTGTCGCCGATTTCATTTTTAACGCGTCCGATTCACTGGTTGCGAGCCATTTCAAACTACCGCGGACGAATCAACGGCGGACCGAACTTTGCTTATGCGGTTTGTACCGAGCGGATTCGCCCCGAGGAATGTGAAGGGTTGGACCTGTCGTGCTGGGAATTGGCATTCAACGGTGCTGAACCCGTTCGCGCCGATGTCCTGAAACGCTTCACGCGCAAGTTCGCTCCGTATGGGTTTCAACATACAACGCATTATCCGTGTTACGGAATGGCGGAAACGACATTGATTGTCACTGGTTCTGATCGCCGCAGCGAGCCGGTCACGGGAACCTTTGTCAGAACGGAGTTGGAGCAGCGTCGAGTGGTACATTCGACGAGTCCGGCCCCTACCGATCGCCAGCTGGTTAGTTCTGGCAAACCAGTGCCTGGCACGGAAGTTTTGATCGTCGATCCGGATACGTGCTGCGTTTTGCCCGACGACCAGATCGGGGAAATTTGGATCAACGGACCTAGCGTCGGTCAAGGTTACTGGCAAAAGCCAAGTGAGTCCGAAGCGACATTTCATGCTCAACTAGCAGTCGATAACGGCAAAAGCTATTTGCGTACTGGCGATCTAGGATTTTTCGACCAAGGCAACTTGTTCGTTGCGGGCCGGCTCAAGGACATGATCATAGTCCATGGAATCAATCGATATCCGCAGGATTTCGAGGCGACGGTAGAAAACGTGAGCCCGCGACTACGTGCCGCCGGTGCAGTAGCGTTTGCCATTGAACGAAACGAACGCGAGCAGTTGATTATCGTATGTGAAGTCGAACGCGATCGAACAAACACGCAATGGGGAGACTTAATCAATTCCATTCGCTCACGAATTATGGAGGAGCACGAGTTGCCTCCCGATGCGATTGTCTTGGTGCGGGCCAACTCGGTGCCTAAAACTTCCAGCGGAAAAGTGCAACGACACGCGTGCCGAGAGCAATTTTTGCAAGACAAATTGTTGGTCGTCGCGCAATGGATGTCGTGGGACGGCAGCAGCATCGACGCCGAAACTGAAGCGCCCCTTTCGAACGGTAAGCCGTTGGGCGAAGACGAACAACGCGTCGTCTCGATCGTCATTAGCCAAGTCCGTGAAATTGCCAAAGATCGAGCCAAGAAGATTGACTTGGAAACTAATATTGTCGTCGATTTGGGCTTGGATTCGCTCGAACGGCTCAATATCGCCGCAACGCTCGAGCGCATTTTTGGTGGCCGAATTCCAGACGACGTTCTACAAGAGGTCGAAACGATTCGCGAAGTTGCCGAGGCGATCTTGACGCATATTGGCAGCGAACCGATACCAGTCAGCTCGATCGACGTCGCTGCTCCGATCGAAAAGAAATCGGCCAAACCAATTCCGGACGCAAACTACGAAATTGAAAAAATGCCGGAATTCACTCGCGTCCAGCGATTGATGGAAATGCTAAAGGCTTCGGGCATTCGCAATCCGTTTTTCAGCGTGCACCAGGGAACCATTGCCGACACGACGCGAATCGATGGTCGCGAACTGATTTCTTTCGCGAGCTACAACTATTTGGGCTTGTCGGGACATCCCGAAGTATCCGAAAGCGCCAAACGGGCCATCGATCTGTATGGCACCAGTGTTTCCGCGAGCCGACTGGTTTCCGGCGAAAAGGAAATCCACAAAGAATTTGAAGCTGAAATGGCCGAGTTCCTTGGCGTCGAAGACATCATTACTTTTGCCGGCGGACACGCGACCAATGAGTCGGTGATAGGGCATTTGGTTGGCCCCGGCGATCTTATTATTCACGATGCGTTGGCCCACAACAGTATCGTCGAAGGGGCTGAGCTATCCGGCGCGCGGCGAAGACCGTTCGAACACAACGATTGGCGAGCACTCGATCAGACGTTGTCGGAAATTCGGCATGAATATCGTCGCGTGCTGATCGCCATCGAAGGTTTGTACAGCATGGACGGTGATTATCCGAATTTGCCCAAGTTCATCGAAGTCAAAAACAAACATAAGGCTTGGCTGTACCTCGACGAAGCCCATTCGATTGGCACGATGGGAAAGACAGGTCGCGGTATCGCCGAAGTATTCGGTGTCCGTCGGGACAGCTTGGAAATGTGGATGGGAACGCTCAGCAAGTCGTTTGGTAGTTGCGGCGGTTTCATCGGCGGCAACTCGCGGTTAATCGAGTATCTCCGCTACACTACTCCGGGATTTGTGTACGCCGCCGGTTTGGCTCCTGCAAGTGTCGGCGCCGCACTTGGGGCACTTCGCGTTCTCAAGCGAGAGCCGGAACGTATCACCCGTCTCATCGCGAACTCGGCTTTGTTCTTACGCTTGGCGCAAGACGCGGGCTTGAACACTGGTCCCAGCAATCAATCCCCGATTGTCCCGGTGATCACGGGCCATTCAAAACGCGCTTTGCTACTTTCAGAAGCTTTGTATCATGCGGGAATCAATGCTCAACCGATCTTGCACCCTGCCGTCGAGGAAAAGAAAGCCCGACTACGGTTCTTTATTACTTCTGAGCATTCCGAAGAACAGATTCGGATCACAGTTGAAACCGTCGCGCACGAATGGAATCGGATCTTGGCCAGGCGAAAACCAGCGACGCTCTCCGATTCGTTGGCCTAGCAGCCCGGTTTCCCAAAGCGCGTATATCGCAACAAAGCCGGACGCAAGCGCGTCCGGCTGATCGAAGAATGAACGGTATTGGCGGTTTTCCAACCCGATCAATCTTGCTTTGCGAAGTCTTTAATCGCTATTGGCGACGCAATACAGGGACTTACTTGAGCGCAAAAACAATTGGCCATCGCTTATCGCTGGCGTAGAAACGACTTGGCCAACGTCGGTGAATTTGTTCTTGCCCAGCAACTTGAATTTCTCGCCAAGCTCAATCACGTACACCGTTCCGTCGCGGGAAGGGAAATACATTTTGCCGTCGGAAACGACTGGCGACGAATAGTCTTGCGCTCCCATACCCCCTCGTCCACCCCTGCGTCCACCACCCGGAGGACCGCCACTTGGCGGGGCCGGCGCGGGAGCGGTTGCAGCACCCGATGTATCGAGTCGCTCTTGGTAGACCTTTGATCCGTCGCTGGCGTTGAGGCAATTGACAATTTTCCCTGACACGAAATAAACCCGCCCGTCAAAAACGATCGGCGACCCAATTCGATTGCGATCGGTTCCCGTCCAGACAACATTGTCGTTGGTGACATCACCACTGCCGCC
>JANMEB010000528.1:0-4844 GCA_031376585.1 Planctomycetota bacterium
GCGAAATCTGACAACCGGATTGTTCGGCATAGCGAACCAGCGCATCGCGCACATCGATGGCCCGATCACTGACCGGAAAGACTTTGCCGGTTACTTCAATCTTGGTTGGAACGCCAATCTCGTGCATGAGTTCGACGACACGTTCGGGACTGAGCGCGGCCAAAGCTGAATGCAGAAAGGATCCATTCCGTCCAAAGGCTTGCACAATTCCGCGCGCGTCGGTGTGGTGCGTGATGTTGCAACGCGTCCCGCCCGACATCAAAATTTTAACGCCAAGCTTTTTGTTTTTTTCCAGTAAGAGAGTTTTGAGTCCTCGCTGTGCACAACGCGCGCCGGCCATCAGCCCCGCCGCGCCGGCTCCGACAATGATCACGTCAAGCGACATGGAGTTGAGGGGTGAAAGTTGGAAAGTCAGATTTCAGATTTCAGATTGGAGATTGGGCGAGTAAACTTGACTAGCGGAGACGCGACTTATGCCTCAATCTGACATCTGAAACCCAATACTTGCAATCTCCAAAAAAAAAGAACTAGCGCAAAGAGACCGAAGTCCAATTGCGCTAGTTCTTGGAGGAGTTCATTTCGAAACGACTAGCGTTCCTTAGTTTCCGTTTTGGCTGAATCGTGGCGTAAAGCCGTGAGTGGCAGGCTGTGGTTGAGGCGGCGTGATTGGCCGATTCGTCATCGGAATGGGTTGGCTGGCCAACGGCATTGGCTGGTTCATTCGGACCACAGGCGCTGCGGCTCGTTCTGATTGTTCGGATTCAATCAAAACCTGGAGCAACTTGGAAATGCAGAGCTTATTCATGCTGGTATTGTGATCGTTAGCTTCAGCTTTGAGCGCTTCGTGCAAACTCTCTGGCAGCCGAACGGTAATCACTCGAGTCGGTTCGAATTGGGCACCCGCCCCGCCTTTTCGAAGCCGCAGCCCATTTACCATTTGTTGGATGGCAGTGTACTCGTCTGATTTCTCAAACGCGACAAACTCATCTTGATTGACGAATACCTTTCGAGCGGCACCGCTTACCCCAAGGACTTCGCGGAAGAACGTCACCCAGTCGGGGCCACGTTGGTAGAGGTTATGGGCAAACTGGCGAACTTTTTGACAACGAGTTGCAAAATCTTCCTGGGTCATGGTTTCGGTCATTTGTAGACTCCTTTCATGGAACAAAAATAAAACGCGATCCTTCGCAAGGATCAGGTACGCCACAATGCTGTCAATGCAATCAAGTCATGACCGCATGTCGCTTTGCTGCTTGCACTTATGGCGTTTTTCAAATAACGCCAATCGTTTCGGCAGGCGTGCCTGAATATTGGGCTGCACAGTTTTTGTGCATTCGGCTCTGTCGCATTTGCGGAATGTCCAAGTCGATAGTGACTGGAAAATGTCCGAAACGCATTTTTTCGCTCAAGTATTTGGGATTGATTCGGGTTCATGGCAAGCTAGTCAATTTGGGATTCGACTTATCGCAACAAGTACTTTTCGGGAAGCTGGACCGATTGGTCAACGACTTCGATCGGAATCTCCCGCCGAAGCCTGGTGACGTATTCTTCGAACCGTTTTTCCTGTTTGGCCTGAAGCAGTTTTTCTTTGATTTCGACTTGGGCATCTCGAAAGGGCTTCATCCCGGCGGGGGTCCGTTCCAGGACTCGGATAATGTGGAATCCGGTGGGTGTTTCAATAATGTCACTCAATTCGTTCAGCGGAATTTCAAAGATCGCCTTGTCAAGCGATTCGGCGGCCAAACTCCCCTTGGTAATCCAATCCTGCTGGCCACCATTTTTTGCATTGAAGTCATGTGAGCTTTTTTTGGCGACGGCATCGAGCGGCGCGCCATAGACTACTTCGTTACCCATTTCCGAGATTGTTCGCCGAGCGGCCTGGCGGTCAGGCGTTTTATCGAATCGGATCACCAATTGCTCCCAGCGGGCGCGGGCCGGGAATTGATATTCGGAGGCATGTTGGTCGTAGTAATCTCGCAGTTCCGTCGCTGAAACTTCGTCGTCTGCCTTCATCTTTTGGCTAACGAAGTACTTTACGAATTGATCGTCGATCCAAGTCTGGCGAAACTGCCGCAACGAAGAATCCATCGAGCGCAACTGCGCGTCGAATTGCAGCGAAGTAGTCGCGCCGGATTTTGCGAGAAACTTGGGGAGAACTTCTTCATCGAAAGATGTGCCCAAGCTCTCATTGATTTGGTCGATCTTGGCACCTTCTGGCAAACCGCGAATTGAATCGACGTAGAACAATTGTCGATCGACGAACTTGGGCAACATTCGCGGGACCAACTGTTGACGCTGAGTTTGCTTGAGATTTTCGGGAGCCTTCTGTGCATGTTTTTCAATAAGCTCGTTGATCTCGTACAACATGTCGCCAACCAAGATCGGTCGACCGCCCACAATCGCCAGCACGCGACCTGGTTCAAATACCTCCGCCGCATTTGCCGGTGAAGTGTCGGGCAAGGTCAAAGCCTCAATCGATTCACGTTCGGCTTGCAAGCCAGCTTTTGATAGCGGCAGCTTTGCAGGCGACGCGACAGCGGTCAATTTTTTTGGCAAGTCCGGCAAACGCGCCGTGGATCCTTCATCTGCGGTTGTCGGCCCCAGCATCGGCTTGAGCGGCTGCGCTTTAGATGAATTTTGAATATCGAAATACGGATCGGACGAATCGGCTGGCGCAGGCTTGGCTTCTTGCGACCAACTTAACGAGCTCCAACAGCAACAGCAACAAATTGCCACTACTATCCAAAATAGCTTCGAGTGATTTTGCAATTGCGGCATGCCGAAGTCTCAACAGATTCATTCGTCGAAAACGCAGTCTTGCTGCCATTCGCATCGATTGCGACAAAATCCGTGGCAACAAAAGGTCGCGAAGTCTAGAAGGCATCTACTGCTGACGCAAGATTGCTTTTATTAGAGCTAGCAGCCGATCAGAGTCGATTGGCGGGGACTTCAGAGTGATGAAAGCAGTTTCGTCATCGACGATGCGAAGTTTTCCGCGATTGTTATCAACGAGTTGCTGGATGCGACGCTTATCAGCAAAGCGAAATCCCAGGTATTGATCCTGGAGATAGATCGTTTGAATTTGCCAAACCGTCGCCTCAAGTTTGATGTCCGCTAAAGTGAAAAGCCGCTGTACTGGCTGCGGCAGTGGGCCAAACCGATCGACTAATTCCGCTCGCAGTGGATCGATTTCCGAAAACAGCTCGATCCGCGCCAGGCGGCGATAGACGTCGATCTTTTGCTTTCGATCGGCGATATATTCGTCTGGCAAATACGCAACGCCGGGCAAGTCGATATCGACGTGAACCGAGAACTTTTGCGGCATCTGTTTCAACCGCCTCACCGCCGTTTCCAGCATTTGGCAATACAACTCATATCCAACTGTGGCGATGTGGCCGCTTTGTTCAGTCCCCAACAAGTTCCCCGCGCCGCGAATTTCTAAATCACGCATTGAGATTGCAAAGCCTGCTCCCATTTCGCTGAAAGTCTCGATCGCCTGCAGTCGTTTCGCTGCGTTCGGATTGAGGTGCTTGTTCGGATGCAGCAGCAAATAGCAATACGCACGGTGCTTGTAACGCCCGACCCGACCGCGCAATTGATGCATATCCGCCAAGCCGTATCGATCCGCTTCGTCGATGAACATGGTGTTCGCATTCGGAATGTCCAGGCCGCTTTCCACGATCGTCGTGGCCAGAAGTACGTCGAACTTGCCCGCAATGAAGTCGGTCATCACGCGATCTAAGTCTTCGTCCGCCATTTGAGCGTGACCGACCTCGATCGTGGCTTCGGGAACGATTTGTTCAAGCTGCGACCGCAGAAGTTGAATGTCGTTGACGCGATTGTGCACAAAGAAGACTTGGCCACCGCGATTAATCTCACGCAGAATCGCGTGCCGAATTAGTTCGGCGTTAAATCGCGTGACGTGGGTCTCGACCGCCATCCGATCATCTGGAGGCGTTTCCAAATTGGAAATGTCGCGAACTCCGACCAGCGACATGTGCAGCGTGCGCGGAATCGGTGTCGCCGACATGGTCAGCACATCTGCGTTTTCGCGCAGTGTCTTGAGGCGATCTTTATGCGCGACGCCGAATCGCTGCTCCTCGTCGATGATGATCAAGCCGAGATTTTTGAACTCGACGTCTTGGGAACACAGCCGATGTGTGCCGATCACAATGTCGACTTGACCTGACTTCAGTTTTTCAAGCGTTTCGCGAATCTCGATTGCTGAACTAAAGCGACTGAGCTTGGCGATATCAAACGGAAACTCTGCCAGCCTCTCGCGAAACGATCGGTAATGCTGTTCGGCGAGAATTGTCGTTGGAACGAGCACGCCAACTTGATAGCCGTTTTCGACTGCTTTGAACGCGGCACGCATCGCGACTTCGGTTTTTCCAAAACCCACGTCGCCGCATAAAAGCCGGTCCATCGGCTGATGAGTTTGCATATCGCGTTTGATTGCGGCGATTGCCAAGCATTGATCGGGCGTCTCGCGATACGGAAAACTTTGCTCGAACTCATGCTGCCAAGTCGTATCGGCACCGAAAACAATTCCGGTGCGCATCGACCGTTTGGCTTCGACCTCGAGCATTTCCGCTGCCAAGTCGGTAATGGCGCTCTCCGTGGCCTGTTTCTGTTTCACCCATGACTTGCCGCCAATCCGAGCCAGCATCGGTCGCGACTTAGTTCCACCAATGTACTTTTGCACCAAGTCAATCTTCGTTGCAGGGACAAAGATTCGCGTGCCGCCGTGAAATTCAATCTCCAAATGCTCCGCTTTTAATCCCGCTTTTTCCAAAAGTTTGAGCCCGCGATATCGCCCAATTCCGTGTGCCAAGTGCACGACC
>JANMEB010000547.1:0-44495 GCA_031376585.1 Planctomycetota bacterium
TCGTCCTCGATTCCTGCAAGCATTCCCACAGTCAGTGGAGCAATTTCAAGCGGGTACGATCATCGTGGGCGATGCTCACATTGCGGAGGAACCGGCTGCGAACATTGCTCTGGAGCAGCGGTTGCGATTCAAGAAGAATACGGTGCAGCGCCGGTCATGACCGATGAGTCCACCATCGTGCCGCCAGAGCGAACGGGAATTACTGGGCAAGGCTATGAATGCTGCGGATTCATGACGGCGTCATCAAATCATTACTTGATGGTTGACATGCTGTATTACGAACGCGCGGGTGGCAGGGTATTCGGCGGCAACTTCGCGGGTTTCGAGGAATTCGATTTTTCGCCAGGTGGCCGCGTTACCATCGGCCGTCGCTTTGATTGCAATAGTGGTCGAGAGATGAGCGTGACGGGCTTTGATCCATGGATTGCCGTGACGCAAGAACGAGACGCTGGCGGTCGCTTGTTTGGGAATTTAGCATCCTCTGGTGGGTTCGCCTCTAGTTCACTTAGTTCCTTCCGCAATGCAACGTTCCTTGAACAGTTTCAAAAGACCGATTTCTACAGCGGCGAATTCAATCACACCTATTGGGGCTGGGACGTCGTCAAAAGCTTTATTGGATTTCGCTATATGTACTTTGACGACGAGTATCGATTGTCGAGTGCTAATGCGTTAGGCGAGCAAGGCTATTACTTTCTCGACACAACGAATTATCTGTTTGGACCGCATGTCGGATGGGAAATGTTTTACGACATTGGCTATCGCTTGTCGTTTTCGTTTTCCACCAAATTGGGCGGATTTGCCAACGTGAACCGCGGACGTACAGCGATCTTGAATGATGGCGACGTGGTTCTCAATTCTGCTGGCGAGGACACGTCACTAGCGGCGTCGGCGGAAATCGGCTTCCATGGCCATTACCAGATTCTGCCGCGTGTTCGAGCACGATTCGGTTATGACGTGCTTGGATTATGGGGCGTTGCGACGACCGAAGACAACTTTACGCAGACCATCACTCCAACGACTGGCCTGGCCTACGAAAACGATGACGATGCCATTTTCCACGGTGTATTCGTGGGCGTCGAATTTTATCGATAACTGGCGAGGACTAACGTTCAAAGGTTGGCCAGCGAGCGCCAAGGGCTTTGGCCTGAATGCGCGTCAGCACGGCGATTCCGTCCCGCGCAAGTTTGAGCAACTGACTCAAATCGCGATCACTGAACGTCGCCTCTTCGCCGGTTCCTTGGATTTCGACGAATCGTCCTGAGCCAGTCATTACGACGTTCATGTCGACTTCTGCGGCGACATCGAGCGCGTAATCGAGATCGAGAATGTGCCGACCTTTGACGATGCCCACGCTGACCGCAGCGACGCTGTCTTTGAGCGGCAAGGTGTCTGGGTCTGGCAAGCTTCGGCGGATCTTGTGCAGGGCATCGACTAGCGCGATGAACGCGCCAGTGATGCTCGCGGTTCGAGTACCGCCATCAGCCTCTAACACGTCGCAATCAATTGTGATTTGTCGTGGACCAAGTGCAGACAAGTCAACCACTGAGCGCAGGCTTCGCCCAATGAGCCGTTGAATTTCGGTCGTGCGTCCATCGATCTTCATTCGCTCACGGGACTTCCGTGGAGTCGTCGAACCGGGCAGCATGTTGTACTCCGCCGTGACCCAGCCACGATCACGCGCGGCCATCCACGCCGGAAGACTCTCGTCGACACTAGCGGTGCATAATACCGTCGTACCACCGCATTGATACAAAACGCTTCCTGGAGTGGTACGCGTAAAGTTGCGTTTGATTTTAACGGGACGGATTTTATTGGTCGGGCGAGACATAAAAGCTTTGGGTTCAAGGGTGATGGGTCGTTCATCATGTACTCGATGATTGCAGATTTCAACGGCGACGACGCCGGGGAAGGCGGGCCAAAGCTCGCGTACCGCCAAATTCAGCGTTCCGCTATAATTTTCTGACTTGGCAAGTGAATTACGGCAAGAGTCGCCCGTAAAAATCCCGCGCGAACCGTGAGCGAGTATAAAACCAAAAGGTAAGGAGTTTAGATTCGTGTCCAATTTTTTTCGTGACCCAGGGGTGCGCGAAACGATCGAGTCGATCGTCGTCGCCGTGATGCTGGCCCTCATGTTCAAGGCTTTCGAAGCCGAGGCGTACATTATTCCAACAGGATCAATGGCCCCGACGCTGCGCGGCGAACACTTTGATATCGCTTGTGAGCAATGCGGTCACTTGTACCAAACGAATTGCAGTAACAAGCGAAACGACGTTCGAAATACGTTTTGCCCAATCTGTCGCTACCGCACCGTGCTTAAGCCGGAAATGTTGTCCGATCACAATTCGTTCGACGGCGATCGAATTCTCGTCAACAAGTTCATCTACGACTTCACGGAACCGGAGCGCTGGGACGTCATCGTCTTTAAGAATCCACGAAACGCCAAACAGAATTACATCAAACGACTTTGCGGATTGCCCAATGAGTCACTGTTAATTGAAAACGGAGACCTTTTCACTTTTGATTCGCGGACCGAGTCATTTGACAAGCGGCGGATCGCGCGCAAGTCGCCGCGCAAGATTCGCGCGATGATGCAATTGGTTGATGACAACAAGCATATCGGGCCGAAACTTGTTGCGGCAAACTGGCCGCTGCGCTGGACGCCGATTGATTCGAAGGAATCGCTGCCCAACTGGACAAACACTAATGGGCCCGACCTGTCGTATTCGATTGATGCGACCAAATCCAACGAAATTCATTGGCTGCGGTATCGTCATCTTGTGCCACACATCGAAGATTGGGACGTACTCAACGGCGGTGAATTGCCGGACCGCATTGCCCCAATTGCCTTAGGCCAAGCCATCGGCGGCGGCTTGGTTCGCGATCACTACTCCTACAACGAACTTGTCGAGCAAAAGTCCATTGAAATGTTTACCGAAGTTAGTGGCTTTCATTGGGTCGGTGACCTGGGCGTCGAAGCTTGGGTCGACATCCAATCCGACACGGGGACTTTGCTTTTGGAAACGACGGAAGGCGGAACGCATTTGGTTTGCCAAATCGATATCGCGTCCGGCGAAGCCTCACTTAGCAGTTCAGACTCGAATGTGAAATTCGTCGATGCCAATCGCGCTGGAGTGGGACAACCAAAGGGCCCTAGCAAGATTCGCGGGCGAGGAAAGCATCGTGTTTTTCTGATGAACGCAGACGATCGTGTGTTCGTTTGGATCGACAACCGTCCGTTGGTTTTTGGTGGCCTCACTTACCAAGATTACGAGCGAACCGGGACCGCAGTGCCTACCTATTCGGCGGCCGATCCAGGCGATTCCCTCCCGTTGGGTGTCGGTTGCCAAACCGCCAAAGTTCAAGTTTCGCGAATGAAAGTCTGGCGCGACGTCTATTATACGACGGAACCATTTAGGGCCTTACCAAGGCCGGAGTGGGATTACAGGGTCAATCTGGATATCCCGATGTTAGACGAAATCTTGGACAGTCCGGCCAAGTGGAGTTCCGAAGGTGCTGTCAAATTATTTGAGAGCCGGAAGCGCACCGAAAAGGATTTGCATCAGCTTGGTGAAGACCAATTCTTTCCGATGGGGGACAACAGCCCCGCCAGCTTTGATACCCGCGTGTGGGGCGATCCGCCGTATGTTCAACGCGATCTCCTGCTGGGCCGCGCCTTGTTCCTGTATTTTCCTCACAGTCTCAATCGTCCGGTTTATGGCATTCCTGATTTCTCGCGGATGAAGTTCATTCGGTAAAACAATTCAGCGGTTTCGTCGTCAAGGCTTCCGGGGCAAGGATTGGATTCAGGGATTTGGACGGATAAAGTTTTCTTGGTACCGCAATTGAACTCACGGAGGAGTCGAACATGACGATCTTGAAAGCCAACTCGCTCGAGAAAAGTTTCGGGCGTCGCAAAGTCGTAGATGGCGTCACGCTGGAAATCGATGCCGGTGAAATCGTCGGATTGCTAGGCCCCAACGGTGCCGGCAAGACGACTACTTTTCGAATGATCTGCGGTATGCTCACGCCCGACCAAGGCCAAGTCCTCTTGCGCGATCAAGATGTCACCGATTGGCCGATGTACATTCGGGCTCGCGATGGCGGCATGGGATATCTTCCCCAGCAATCGAGCGTTTTTGCCAAACTCACGGCGGAACAAAACCTCATTGCCATGATGGAATTGCTCAATATGCCAAGCGACCAGCAACTCACTCGTTGCAATGAGTTGCTCGAACAATTCAAGATATCCCACGTTCGCAAGACTCGCGCCGGACGGCTTTCGGGTGGAGAACGTCGGCGTCTCGAGTTGGCTCGTTGCCTCGTCTCTCGGCCTGAAATTATTATGTTGGATGAACCGTTCGCGGGGATCGATCCGGTCACCGTTCAGAGCATTCAGACGATCATTCGACAGCTTGCCCGCGAAGGCATTTCCATCTTGATTACCGACCACGCAGCGCGGGAAATACTACAAATCACGCATCGGACTTATGTTGTCAGTGACGGTCGAATTTTGTGCAGCGGCACTGCAGACGACATCGTGCGGCATCCAGGCGTCAAGGAAAAGTATTTGGGAGACATCGACCTAGAATCGACCAAGTGGCCCAAACCCGTCTTTACTCGCCTCGCCCCCACCGGCCGCAACTTCACCCCAACCGGCGTCCGCGCGGATGATCTGTAAAAAACGTCATTGCGCATTGATCGCAATCTCGACTCTGCTTTCGGCGCTGGATGTTCGCACGGGGCGAAGGACGCTGTCGCCGTCGGCTTGCCGCAAAACGAGGAATCAAGTTCGTACGAATGCCTTATCGAGAATCGACGAGTTACCTGTACTGTCCGCTAGCGTCGCGTTTGTGGATGGAGGGGCCGAGGATGGCTTCGATATCTTTTTGATCGAGTTCCTCGGACTTCACCAGCTCGTCGGCCAACCGATCTAACGCTTCGCGGCGGTCGCCTAGCAATTGAAAAGCGGACTTGGCCGCGGCTTGCAAAATCGTGGCGACTTCGTCGTCGATCACTTCCATGGTGTGTTCGCTGAATTGGCGATTCTTGTGAATCTCGCGGCCCAGAAACGGATCTTCGTCAGACATCTTGAAACTTACGGGGCCAAGCCGACCGCTCATGCCCCAATGCGTGACCATGCGCCGCGCGATGTTGGTCGCTTGTTCCAAATCGTTTTCCGCGCCAACGGTCAACTCGTCGTAAACTACTTGCTCGGCTGCGCGGCCAGCGAGGGCGACGATCAATTGATCGCGTAATTCGCTTTCCGACATATTGAGCCGGTCCTCGAGCGGCGTCATCTGCGTAACGCCCAGCGTGTGCCCGCGCGGTATGACAGTGACCTTATGAACCGGATAAGCGCCCGGCAAATACCAGGCGGCCATGGTGTGCCCTGACTCATGATAAGCGGTGCGGCGTTTTTCCTTCTCACTGAGGATTTCCTCGCGGCGGGCTCCCATGAGGACCTTGTCGTGGGCATAATAGAAGTCGGCCATTTCGACGAAATTCTTGTTGTGGCGGGCGGCCCACAAGGCGGCTTCGTTGACCAAGTTTTCGATATCCGCGCCCGTCATCCCAGCGGTCGCGCTGGCCATGACTTCCAATTCGACGTCTGGCCCCAAAGGGACGTCGCGTACGTGGACTTTGAAGATCGCCAACCGGCCGGCTTGAGTGGGCCGAGATACCATGACGTGTCGATCAAAACGCCCCGGACGCAGTAACGCAGGATCAAGCACATCGGGGCGATTGGTTGCCGCCAATACAATTACCGATTCGTTTCTTTGAAAGCCGTCCATCTCACCGAGAATTTGATTCAACGTTTGTTCACGCTCGTCGTGACCACCGCCCAAGCCGGCGCCACGCTGCCTACCGACGGCATCGATTTCATCGATGAACACGATCGCGGGCGATTGCCGTTTGGCGCTGGCAAACAAGTCTCGAACGCGGCTTGCGCCGACGCCAACGAACATCTGAATAAACTCGGAACCGTTGACGCTGAAAAATGGAACGCTCGCTTCACCTGCGACTGCCCGCGCCAAAAGCGTCTTGCCCGTTCCGGGCGGTCCGAATAGCAAAACACCCTTGGGGATCTGGCCGCCAAGCCGTTGAAATTTGCCCGGATCGCGCAAGTATTCGACAATTTCAACCAAATCCACTTTTACGTTGTCGAGTCCGGCGACATCCGCGAACGTCACATGCTTGTCCGAAGGTTCAAACCGTTTGGCCGGGCTGCGCGAAAAGTTCGAAAGGAACGATCCGCCGCCCATGGCTTGATTCTGCATTCGGCGCATCAAGTAAAACATGATCACGACCGGCAGGGTAAACATGAGGGCCAAGATGATAATCGACGTGATGTCGTAGGCTGCCTGCGGTTCTTTTGTGACACTAATGTTTTTGCCGCGCAAGCGATCATACAACGCTGAACCAGCTTGTGAATTTGGGCTGGGGATTTGAACCGTGAAATGTTTTTTTAGAGGTTGAGTGCTGGCGACGATTTTTCCGCTTTCATCGAAAGTCGGTTCCGCGGGCGGAATATCCTTGAAGATGCCATACGCTTCTTCGCCGACTAACGTGATTTGCTCGATATTCGGTCCGACCAGTTTTCCTTGCTTGTCAACCAGATCGACCCCATTGAAATCTTTTCCCTCGATCAGATTCTCGAGATACGACAAACTGATTTTGGATGGGGATTTCACCCAACTAATGTAAAACGCAATGGCAAGCGCCAGGCCAATAAGCAACATGAGGCCCCAACCAAGAAAGGGCTTGGAACGCTTTCCGTCCTTGGTGTCGGACGCTTTCTCATCACTGTTTCGCGGATCACTCATCAATTTATTCTCGTTCAACAAAAGTTGGCAGATAGTTTGTCAAAAGATCGAATTCTAACCGAACTTTCAGCGATTGGCGACCGACTGTATTTGTTGTTTCGCGAATCGCAAATCCTATCTCGACGATTTGAGAAAGTACATTAATTCTGGACCGGAAACGCCCGGTGGCAGTTGCGAAACACTCTTGGCCGTCATTCGATCACCTTGCTCGTCGACGAACTGTCGCAATTGCGAAAGCTGTTGAGGCGACAGCAGCCAATGGGCTCGAATCGCCTGTCCGTCGTCGGCTGCGGCTGTTAAGTCCGCTCGAATCTGCGCGGAGTCAATTTGACGAATTTGTTGCACCTGCGCTTCATCGTAACCGTCCATAAACAATTGCCACGTCCAGGAGTACGCTTGATTCGTTCGAGGTGACGATGGCGCGGTTGCCTCCGTCGGGGCTGTTATCTCAATGCTCGTGTCAATCTCATTGGTCGCATAAGATTTATGGGGCAGATCGGACTGATTGGGCGCATGAGACTCCTGGGGCTCAGGAGGTTCCTCCGTGAGTGTCGTTGCGATGATCGTCGCAAGCTCGGCTGGCAGGGCCGCAAGGACCGACGGATTCAGCTCTGATTGCAGTAACTTTCGACCTTCGTCGCTGATTTGAATTACTGGACGGAACTTGGTCGTTTCGACTTGGCTCAACCAGCCGCCGACGAGCAATGCAGAAACTAGATCGGATACGGATTCTTGGCGTAATTGTTTGAGGCGGCCAAAAGTCGGGATTCGATCGAGTCGTAGTGGCACGAGTTTTTTGGACGTCGACCCGGTCAACATTTGAACCAAGAGTTGCTTGCCGATTCGACCGTGCGTTCGCGCTGCACCACTCAGAACGACTTGGATTGCGTACCAAACGCGCCGTGCAGCAACACCGACCAACTGTTTCGCCGGAATTGGAGCGACCGATTGTTCGCTCCCACCGCAGTTGTCGCACCTGTGGCAAATGCGGCGTTGCGGATCGCCAAAGTACTCCAGAATCTCAAGCTGACGGCAACGCCGCGAACTGACAAAACGAATGACTTGCTCAAGTTTTTCGTATTCGCATTTCTTGCGCCGGTCAAGTTCTTCGAAATCGATTTGCAACTGTTCAAACGACCAGTCGCGGCGCAATACGTGAACTGCGCGGCCGCGGAACGGCGGCACGTAATCGACTCCCTCAAGTTTTACCAATTCGCGGAGCGCTCGCATAACGGCGTCCCATTTCATTTCAACAGTTTCCGAGAATCGCGTCGGGCTAAAATAAACACGCTCGCCGCGCAAATCGCCGACGAGCGTTTCAAGCCCGCGCATGACAGTTCGCTGGGCCCGGGCGTCGCGCGGTAGGAGTTCCGGCAAATTCGCGTGGGGCAAATCGATACGGATCGACGCCATATTCTGCTGGGAGTCCATCCGTTCAATCGCGCCCGCTTTTTCCAACAAGGCTTCGGCAACGCGAATGCCTTCAGTGCCGATCGAAACATTCAACTCTTCCTTAATCTGTTGGAGCGTCAGTTCGATGGGATCGACGTCGAACGATTTGAGAAACTCAAATACGTCGCGAACAATTTGCCGCGATGGATAAGCATTCTCAATGAAGAATTCTTGGATAAAGCGGTCTTGGTAGGAAAAGAACAGGAGGCACTCAGCCGGTTGCCCATCGCGGCCCGCGCGGCCAGCCTCTTGATAATAGGCTTCGATGCTGCCCGGCAGATTGTAATGCAACACAAATCGAAGTTCGCGTTTGTCGATCCCCATTCCAAATGCATTGGTCGCAACAATGAGCGGCACGCGATCGGACATGAATGCTTCTTGGATTCGTCTCCGCTCGTCTGGTTCCATTCCGGCGTGATAGAACGCGACGGCTCGATTGCTCGCTGTCTGGATCAATTCGACAAGATGTTCGCACGATTTTCGCGTGGCGGCGTAAATAATTCCGGAGCCGGTATGCGTCGCAAGATACTCGATGATTCGACGATCCTTGTCGGAGTTGCTCGACGGCGACTCGACACGAAGCGATAAGTTCTCGCGGGCAAAGCCCGAAACAAAGGTCGCCGGGTTTTCCAATTCGAGGACTTGCGAGATGTCGTCGCGCACCGTTTTCGTTGCAGTCGCGGTCAAAGCTATGGTCTGCGGTGAACCAATGCGGCGACGAAACTTTCCGAGCCGAGCAAAATCCGGACGAAAGTCATGTCCCCATTGGCTAATGCAATGGGCTTCGTCGATTGCCAAAAGCGTGACGTTGGCTTGGCGAATGGCTTCTAGAAACGATGAACTACGCAAGCGTTCCGGAGCGACGTAAACCAGTGCATACTCGCCGCGGATCATGTCTTGAGTTCGCTGACTGCGTTCGCGCGAGTCGAGCGAACTGTTGATGTAGGTCGCTGGGATTCGGCGCTTCAGCAGCGAGTCGACTTGGTCCTTCATCAAGGCAATCAGTGGCGAGATGACGACCGTCAAGCCGGTTCGGGCCAGGGCCGGCAACTGAAAACAAAGGCTCTTGCCACCCCCCGTGGGCATAATGCACAAGCAATCTCGCTTCGCCATGACCGCATCGATAACTTCGCGTTGGCCGACTCGAAATTCGCTCAAGCCGAATCGTGCTAGAAATTCCTGATAGATCACACGGGCTCCGCAGTTATGGTTATGTCATTGGATGGCGTCGATTATAATGCCCGGCTTGCTCGCATGTGGAGGACATCGGTTGCCACAGATGCGATCACTGCCTATGCGAAATTCTCCTCAAATCGATCAAGCTATGATTCGGGTCGTCAATCTTTGCAAGAAATTTGTCAGCCGAGATCTCGCGATCCAAGCCGTCGATCACGTATCGTTCAACGTGAGCCCCGGCGAAGTTTACGGTCTGCTCGGCCCCAATGGAGCGGGTAAGACGACGACGATGCGGATGATTTTGGGCTTGTTGAAGCCGGATTCGGGGTACGCGGAAATCGACGCGATCCGATCCGATTTGGCTGCGGACGAAATCAAGCGTCGCGTTGGATTCGTGTCGGCGAACGCGGGAACGTATCAATGGCTTACCGCTCGCGAAATCCTCTGTTTTTTTGGCGACGTGTACGGGTTGCCACTGGAACGAATTGAGCAACAAGTCAATCGATTGACTGAACTTCTCGGTTTGCGGTCGTTCCTGGATCAACGTAGTGCGACGTTGAGTACCGGGCAGCGGCAAAAGATTAACTTAGCTCGCGCGCTGATGCACGATCCGCCGATCATGCTGTTGGACGAGCCGACGTTAGGACTAGACGTGGTCGGCAGCCAAATCATTTTCGATTACATGCAGATGCTTTGCCGCGATAACAAGGCAATCATTTTATGCACACATCGACTGGAGCAGGCGCAGCGCGTTTGCCAGCGTTTCGGTTTGCTCCATCATGGTCAAATGGTCCACGAAGGAACGATGGACGAACTTCGCGAGCAAACAGGTCGCGATAATCTGGTCGACATTTTCGTGAGCTTGTTGCGGCCGGAGGTCGGATTGTTGTTGGACTGCGGCGGAGATTTATCGGCAACTGAGGTGCGGCCATGAACGCGGATCGCCCTTTCATCAACCAGCCACGCGGGGGACTCGATCTTGGGCGGCTTCGTCGGCTAACACTAAAAGAATTGCGAGAAACGTTGCGCGATCGAAGAACGGTAGTCACGCTCGTGGTGATGCCGCTTTTGGTCTATCCGATCCTCAGTTTAATCTTTCGCACATTTTTGCTTTCGGGTGCCGTCGCGACGCCCAGCGATAAGCCGATCGTATACCAATTCGCGCTCGAGTCGGATGTTTCCGACGAGGAGTGCAAGAAGGCGTTTGGCGAAATAAAGCACGACATCTTGATGTTGGAAGCGGCCCGAGCTCCCATGATCGCAAATTATTTGGACCTCAAGTCTCCGGCCATAGGTCAATTTAACGATCACAAATTTTCAGTTGCCGACGTCAAGGAAGAAACGGATTTCGTCCGATCGGTCGTTAGCTCGAATGAAGTCGACGCGGGCGCGATTTTGCACTTGGGCGGAACGCGAGCCGATGGAAACGATTCGGCGACCCAGTCATCGGTACGCAAGCCGATTCGCATTGAAGTCGTCTGCAACTTGAGCAATTCGTTATCGGTTCAAGCCGCCGATTACCTTCGCGATCACCTCGAAGCCGTGAATCGATCTCGAATGCAGGCTCGGGGCGTCTTGGATCAAACGGCCTTATTGATTGAACCAATCCGCATCGATGCTCCGGTGAAAATGAAGCCCGCGATTTCTTTCGGAACGCTCATTCCGTTTATCTTAGTACTGATGACGATCACCGGCGCGGTTTATCCCGCCATCGACTTGACGGCGGGAGAGCGAGAGCGCGGAACGATGGAAGCACTCGTTGCCGCGCCAATCCCGCGAATGCGAATTCTGTTTGCAAAGTTTGTCGCAGTCCTGACCGTGGCTATGTTGACCGCGACGTTGAACTTGATCGGCATGTTGACGACGATTTGGGCGTTTCAGTTTGAAGGGATGATCTTTCAATCCGGCAAATTTTCGCTCATCGCGATTAGCCAAGTGTTCGCCCTGCTCCTTTTGTTTGCGGCGTTCTTTTCTGCCGTACTGCTGGCGGTGACGAGTTTTGCTCGTAGCTTCAAGGAAGCTCAAGCCTACTTAATCCCGCTGATCTTGTTATCGCTCGCGCCAGGCGTCGTGAGTTTGGCACCGGGACTCTCACTTTCCGGTCCGATATGTCTTGTGCCGCTGCTGAACTTCGTGTTGCTTGCTCGCGATATTCTCCAAGGCCAAATTTCGACCACACCGGCGATTGTCGCGATCTTGTCTACGTTGTTGTACGCCACTTTCGCGCTCGCCATCGCGTCGCGAATTTTCGGCACCGACGCGATCTTGTACGGAAGTCACGAAAGCGTAAAGGATTCGCTCCGGCGTCCCAGGGAACCCCAAGCGGTTGCGTCTCCACTCACCGCGATTTTTTGTTTGACCTGTTTGTTCCCCGCAAATTTCCTGGCAATCTCCATTCTCAGTCGTTTGGCAGATGGTGACATGAGCGTTGCGCTGGCTGTCATGGCGATTACTACCGTTTTATTTTTCATCGGCGTGCCCTTATTGTTTGCATGGCATCAACGGATCCAGCTCAATTCAGGTTTTGCCTTGCGTTGGCCGAGGCCGGTTCCTTGGTTGGCGGCGATAGTACTGGGCTTGAGCGCATGGCCGATTTCAATCGTGATCATCACGGCCACTCAATACTTGATTACGTTTTTCGGTGGTTCGGAAATGGGGGCTGCTTGGCATCAACGCTTGATCGAGGGCGGCCAAGACTTCGTGGACAGTTTGCGGAAAATTCCGTTTTATGTTGTTGTGTTGACGCACGCGGTTATTCCGGCGATTGCTGAGGAATGGTTCTTTCGCGGATTCCTTCTCCAGTCGTTGCTCTCACGTTCCAAGTCCGCACTCGGCCCGATTTTAATTTCCGGCGTGATTTTCGGGGCGTTCCACCTGCTCACCGAAAGCGTCATTGCATTGGACAGGCTCGTGCCGACTACTCTGATGGGTATTATGTTGGCGTATGTTTGCTGGCGAACGCAATCGATCGTGCCCGGTATCTTTGTCCATGTGCTGAACAACGCGACCGTCGTTTGCTTGCCGTATTTCGACAAGGAATTGCAAACCGTCGCGTGGTTTCCGTTCAAAGGAGACCAATTGCCGATCGCTTGGATCAGCGCACTGCTCGCCCTAGCCGCCGCCGCTCTAGGCGTAATATATTTGGCTACACGAAGTACTCAACGGCGATGTGAAGATTGACGTCTCAAGGGGCGGAAAACGAAACTCCAGGGTCTGATGCCAATTTGCACCCGCCGCGGTAGAATCGGAGAAAATTGGGGCCGGACCCTCGAGGCCTTTTCAGTCGTTCGCAATTCCGTAGATCGGAAATAGTTTGCTGCGCAAGTGCGTGATTAGCGGCCGGCTGTCGATTGGATGACCGGTGATTCTGGTCATCAAGTCGCGGGACGAGTATCGATTGCCGAGGTTGTGGATTTTTTGCCGTAGCCAATCGCGCAAGGGTTGAAAGTCTCCGCGCGCAAATGCAGCCGGCAAATCGCCTAAATCTTTGCCGGCTTGCTCGAACAATTGACTTGCGAAAATATTGCCGAGCGAATACGTGGGAAAATAGCCGATGAGGCCGGCGCTCCAGTGAATGTCTTGCAAGACGCCATCGGAATCCTTCGGCGGACGAATGCCAATGTCGCGCTCGTACGCTTCGTTCCAAGCGGCGGGTAGGTCGGCGACTTGCAGTCGATCATCGAGCAAAGCTTGCTCTAGTTCAAACCGGATGATGATGTGCATGTTGTAGGTTGCTTCGTCGGCTTCGACTCGGATCAAGCTCGGGCAAACTTGGTTGATGGCCGCGTAAAATTGGTCCAAGCCAACATCGCCTAGCGTTTCAGGGGAGGCGGCCTGAACTATTGGAAAAAAATGCTGCCAAAATCCGCGACTTCGGCCAACTAAATTTTCCCACATACGCGATTGTGATTCGTGAATCCCCAAACTGCAGTAGTCGCCGCTGGCCAATCCATATTCCTCATTGGGCAATCCCTGTTCGTACAGTCCGTGGCCCGCTTCATGCAAAACGCCGAAAAACGCACTTGGAAAAAACAATTCGTCGTAACGCGTCGTAATGCGGCAATCATTCGGTCCAAGCTCCGTGCAAAAAGGATGCTTGGTCGTGTCCAGCCGCCCGCACGAAAAATCAAATCCGATTGCGGCTGCAGTTGCTTTGCCCAATAACTCTTGTCGATCGCTTGGAAATCGTCGCCTCAAAAACTCTGTCGCCGGTTTCTTTTTGGACGCAGTCAGTTGCTGTACAAGCGGCACTAAGTCCTGCCGTAGCAGGTTTAGGACCTCCGTGACCTCGCGTGTTTTGGCCAGTGGTTCGTAGTCATCCAATAGCGCATCGTATCGGCAATCCTCAAAGCCGATCGCGTCAGCCTGTTGCCGCTTGAGCTCAAAAATACGAGTCAAGTGCGGCTGAAATGTTTTGAAGCTGTTGTCGCGACGAGCTTCGATCCAAGCCAGTTGCCCCAGCGAACAAGCGCGTGCCAGCTCCTCGACCAAAGACTGTGGTAGCCGAGTTTGCTTCTGGTATTGCCGGTTCCAGTGAAAAACCGATGCGCCTGCGGCCGAGGTGCGATCGCGCGATAACTCTGAGTCGGCCAATTCCGAGAGCCACTGGCCGACCAACGGATCCGTATTTCGCTGATGCACTTGGCCAGCAAGAAAGCTGACTTGCTCGGCTCGATATTCACCTCCACCCGGCGGCATCAAAGTTTGTTGATCCCATTCCAACAACGCTTGGGTCGTTGAAAGCTTTTTGGTGTTGCGTGCGTGTGCGCATAGCTTTTGAAATGTATCGTGAAGCTTGTTCATTGGTCGCGTTAGATCCTTGCAAAGCCACTTGGCAAAGACCCACAATTGTCGTTGAAGTAGCTGAAACGACAAGCCAGTGTCCGCGAAGACTTTGGTCCGCAACTCGTCGATCGAAACCGTCGATGCTAAAAGATCATGGATACCAAAAAAATGATGAACGCAAACGTAATTCCATTTCGTCGAGAATCGCGGGGCAAGCCTGCTCCATCATGTCCAGCACCTCGTGGAATGAGTTAATTGGTTTATTGATCGGATCCGGGACGTCTACGAGGGCGTCATCGGGTAGGAAATCACTCAATAAATTCAATTGGCACGTCGGATGAGAGTGAATCCGATCCAGTTCTCGCCGAACGGAACGGTCCATGGCAATCACCCAATCAAAACGATCCAAGTCCAACCGATTGATCAGTCTCGCCCTTCCGTTAATGCGGTAGCCGCGAATGAGTGCGGCTAACCGCATTCGCCAAGCAGCTTTTGCGCCGACGCAATCATCTAGGATTCCGGCGGAATCAACTTCGACTTGCGATTTCAAACCGCGCCTTGAAACAAAAGACTTCATAACACTCTGGCCCGCGGGCGACCGGCAGATATTTCCGGCACACACAAACAGTATCGATAACTTGCCAGCCCTCGCGACGTTCAATGGACTCGTCGGTTGATGCCTAAAATCTGTTCCAAAATTGTTCATTTGATTGCCTCACTTGCGAATACAGTTCCTGAATTCGAGCGCTCCGAAGCATCGCAAAGATCGCTGACACCTGAGCGAATGAAGTGGGCAGAGGTTTGAGGCGTGGCAGGCGGGGCTCGCTCGACTTTGGTTCCAAATGTCCGGGGACTGTACTCGAGTGAAACCAAAAACGAATTTGCCCCGCCCCACGAAGGTGCTATTCCAACAGGATCTCAAGCTTCAATTTTCCCGAAGCGGTTGATCTCTTTTTCAATCAATCCGGCTATCTACGGATTTTCGTTCTTCGTTTCCTGATCAGGAAAAACAGTACGCCCGCTAACGCTGCACATGGCGCTGTCGGTTCAGGAACTGCTTGAACGAAAACCGTTATCAACGCCCCTTGGTTGTTGATGGACGAAGCGTCCGTAGGACCGAACGAAGCACTGGTCAGGGTATTGTTCATCGAAAACATTGCCGAACTAGTGGGATCAAAGCTCACCGTGAAGTCATCTGAAAACGGCATCCCGTAAATGCCCGGACTCGTCGTGCTGGTGTCGAAGAACGAATAGCCTCCGTTGTACAGACCGCTGGAGGTAGTCAAAAAAGCGTTGGCAGATGCAGCCGCCAAACCTATTCCGCCCAAAAATGGAGTGGCAATCGTATAGTCGCCGAACTGTTCCACGCGCACTCCGGTAATCAAGTAACCTGGGTTAGCGTCAATTGTGAAATTCAATTGACTACTCATGATGTCGATGCCCGAACCGACAGAAGTTGCGTCAAAAAGTTGCGGCATAAAGATGAGAGTGTTGCTCGACGCCGTTGGTACTCCAAACAGCTCCGGAACTTGTCCGACGCCGCCTCCAATGTTTAACGATGACTCGGAAATGTTGTTAAACCAGACATTCGATCCGCCCACATTGCCATAAACGACAATGTCCGCGCGCGCATTTATGATGGGCCCAAGTGTGGTCGCAATGCTGAGCGCAGCAGTCAACAAAAATCTTCGGTTCATGTTCTGTTCCTTGCATGAAAGAATGTCGATTCGGTTGCTGTACCAACCGAAACTGACGGTTTCGCCTCTGACGGCAAAAACATTTTGCCGTCGGGCTATTCGATGCATGGCGAACACAATGTCAACCAAATCAATTGTGAAAAGTTATTTAGGAAAAGTTAGCCAGCAGAAGCGCAAGAACAGCAATGAAAAAATCGTGATCACCCTGGCGATCACTATGGCACAGGATTTGATGTCAGTTGGTTTAGGCGAATTAGGTGAACGCGAAATTAAATTGCGATTTTAAAAAGGCATCGTATTGCGATTCGAGGAAACTTTGAGAAAACGCGATGCACAGTTCAGCAATCCTCGTGCCGGAGAAATTGGCGAAGCGATTCGCTATTATTTTTTTGTGACAGCAGTTCACAGAGATGTAAAGGCGATAACCAAAAAAAGTTGGCGCCTAATAATCAGTTGTGTCCAATCAAACGTAAAATGTTTTTCGTCAGAAAACGGCCATGCGGCATTCGCAGAGGACACGTGGTGTCGATGAATCGGACTATTGAAGATTGTCAGATTCCAGGCAAATTATTTGGAAAATACCCGCAATTGGCGCTCATCAAGCTGAAATGACAGGCCAGTGTTTGCGAAGACTTTCGTTAGCAAGTCATCGTACGAGACCTTGTCGACATTAATTTCAACTTGGGCTTTCAATTTCGGCTCCAAATCGGCGGTGCAGTTGAATTCGATTCCAAGTTGGGCTGCGACTTGACGAGAAATTGTGCCTACCGAAGCAGTCGCGTTCAGCGTCACGACTTTGGTGGCAGTAGCTGTCTGAGCGCGACGAATGGTTTCGTGGTCGACGAGCCAGCGCGCGATTTCATGTTGGTTTATGGGGGAAGTCGAAACGATCAGGCCTGCCGATTTCCGTTCAACCTTTGCGTCGGGAATTGTTTGTCTAATCCAATCGGTCAGTTCATTCCGTTGCTCTGTGTTGTACGTTTGAGCAATTTCCTGCGGTAGCTTCAATTCGACGATACGAACGGTTTTGCCCTCGGCCGAAATCTCAGGCCATTTGTTAAGACCAACGAGTAGGCAAGCGAACCGCTCGGCGAGCGACATCGCCGGTAAGTTGACTTCGGGCCAAAGATCGTGTGGAACCGATTCGACGTCAACCAAAGTCAATCCGTTGACATTTGCCAAGTCCAGGAGGAGTTGTGCGGGGCGGCTGAGGCGAGCAAACTGCAATGGCAGGCTTCGTTGCCAAACCTTTTTCGCGTCGCCGGGCAGCATTCGAACGTCGCGGCGGAGTTTCGTCAGCAACTCTGGCAGTGCTGCCACAACGTCTCCAGGTCCAAGGTACACGAAGTCACCGATTGAGCATGCACCCCCGCCCTGTGGAGCCGCCGCGGAAAAAAAAATGGACCTCAAGCTTTGCTCGTCTTGTGTCAAATCGCGTGGCGTCGAAGGATCCAAGCGCCGGTCCAGGAAATACGCGACACGCTGACTTTGCGACAATCGTTCGAGGAAAACACGTAACGGTTCGTTGTCCGACTGAATCGCCAGCGGCGCTGCCAACGCCTTTTGCAAAGCAGCATCGCGGAGCCAGGATTCACCGTTGGTTTGAGCCAAAAGTGCGGCTGCGAATAGCCCACTGAACGCCATTCTAAGCTTGCAGTTCATTTTCCGTCGTCAAATTCGTTACGGACGCCCTTGTTCCCCGTATTTTAACATGAAATTTTGACAAAGTCCAAAGCAGTACACACTGCGATCATTGTGTCCGCGCGGTCGCGTAACTAAACTCAAACCGTACTGGACGAACCGCACTGCTTTCGCGCTTTGATTTTCCATGAAATACCCCAAGCTCGACAGATTGTACCATCAGTATTTGAACAGCGAAGACTCGGCGTCGTTTATACGCGCGGTGACTCTGCATTACAATTTTGGATCCCTCGAGCGATTGGCGGTCCATGGCCAGCGCATTAGCCGGCGAGCTTCCATTCTGGCGCTCGGATTTTTGGGCGACTATTCGCACAACAATATTCTGGGAAAAGCACTTCGCGACAAAGATCGTGCAGTTCGCTTGTTGGCCGATCATGGAATTCGGCAGCTTTGGTTTCGTGTCGACGACAATGTCGCGAGGCAGCGGCTGAATTATTTGTCGCATCTGAATCAACGAGGGCGATTTCACGAAGCGATTGATGTTGCCAGCGAGATCGTCGCAGAGGATACAGCACTTGCCGAAGCCTACAGCCAGCGCGCTGTTGCATTCTATGCTCAAGAGTTGTTCGCCGACGCTGCGATGGACTGCCAAAACGCATTGGAAATCAATCCATTTCATTTTCCGGCGGCCATGACGGAAGCCCATTGCCACATGCAATTGGAAGATGGGTTTCGCGCGTTGGCTTCGTTCCGCCAAGCTTTGGCGATTTATCCCGATCTTGAAAATGTTCGCGCCCAAGTCCAGCAGCTTGAGCGAACTTACGACGAACGTTAGTGTTTGTCGCGACGTGTGAGTTCACAATATTGACGGGATTCGCTCGCACCCGCTGGCTTTGCGGCGGATTATGCTTCAAATAAGAGCTGAGGGCCGACGAATATCGATTTGTGGTCAGTTCACTTCATTAGGAGGCTTGAACATGACGCTTCTGTTTGGAATCTGCGCTACGGTAGGCGTGACGTTACTTATTTGCCAGATGGTACTAACGCTGGTCGGCGTTGGCGGTACCGATGAAATTGACGGCGGCGGCGCTGACGTCGGTCACGAGTTGGGTGGTGAAGTCCACGCGGGGGATCAAGGTGGCGAGCATCACGGCGGTCATGGTTCGAATTGGTTTTTTGGGATCATCAGCTTTCGGACGTTGACGGCGGCAGCGGCTTTTTTTGGCCTGACTGGTTTGGGCCTAAGCTCGATGGGAGCTTCGTGGATTGCCACGATCGGCGGTGCGCTGCTAGCCGGAGCCGGCGCAATGTACTTGGTTCATTGGCTGATGCGATCTTTGGCGTTGCTGCGCGCGGACGGAACGATACGCATCGATCGAGCAGTGGGAGAAATCGGAACGGTGTACATTCCCGTCCCCGGTCACAATCAGGGGTTGGGAAAAGTGACGATCAACTTGCAATCGAGAACGGTTGAACTCGAGGCGCGGACGGCCCAGGATAGATTACCCGTCGGGGCCAAGATCGTTGTGACTCGCGTTCTAGGCGGTGAAGTGGTGGAAGTAGCTGCTGCAAAATCTGAAACGAAAGTCACGGCGGGGTAACTATACTAGTAGTTATGTGGGCCCCGGCGGTCGTTTTGGAATCATTTGTTGGAGATAAATCACAATGACTAAGTTGTTTGCACAGGCGAGCTTGCCGTCGACCGCAATGCAGTGGTTTTTAATTTTGGGGCTTTGCGTAGCAGCCGTATTTTTTACGTTTGTAATGCTTTTGGTAAAGCGTTATCGTCGCTGCCCAAGCAATCGAGTCTTGGTGATTTATGGTCGAGCGGGCGGTGGCAAGGCTGTCAAATGTTTAAACGGCGGAGCGACGTTTGTTTGGCCACTGCTTCAAGACTTTGCGTATTTGAGTCTTGAGCCGATCCAAATTGAAATTCCCTTGCGCGGAGCATTGTCGGCAGAAAACATTCGCGTCAATGTCCCGAGCGTTTTTACCGTGGCCGTGGGAACAACCCCGGAGGTAATGCAAAATGCCGCCGTGCGTTTGTTGGGGTTGAACGCAACGCAAGTCGAAAAGCAAGCAATGGAAATAATTTTCGGTCAAATGCGCCAGGTCATTGCGTCGATGCGGATCGAGGATATCAATCGCGACCGCGAAACATTTCTGACGCATGTTCAAAATTCATTAGAACCCGAGCTAAAGAAAATCGGGCTGGTGCTGATCAACGTCAATATCACAGATATCACGGACGAAGCTGGGTATATCGACGCGATTGGACAGAAAGCTGCGTCGCAAGCGATCCAGCAGGCGCGCGGCGACGTGGCCGAACAGTTAAAGCTTGGCGAAACGCGAGTCGCGCAGGCTGAACGAGATCGCACGATACAAGTCGCTAACGCAGGCAAAGAGAAAGAAATTGGCACCAAGGACGCAATGCGCGAACAAGCGATTCGGCTTGCCGATTTGGAAAAGGAGCAAAAAATCGGCGAGCAATCCGCAGGCTTTTTGCGAGACGCTCAAGTCAAAGACGCGGAAAGGGAAATGCGAGTACGGTTGGCAGACGCCAACGCCAAAGCCGTTTCAGGCGAAAACGCTGCCGAACAAGAAATCGCTTTGTCGCGAGCGAACCTTGCCGTCAAGCAAGCCGAGGCCTACCAAATGGCCGAGACGAGGAAACGTGAAGCCGAAGCCGCAGTCTTGGAAGCGCAAAACCGGGCTATGGCCAAAGCCGCTTTGGCGCAGGCTGAGCGCTTTGAAGCCGAACGGCGCGCTGAATTGGAAGCGCCAGCCAAAGCCGAAAAGGCCAAGATCATCGTTGACGCAGAAGCCTTCTCGGAACGAAAGCGACTGGAAGCTGAAGGCGAAGCATCCGCGATATTTGCCAGACTCGACGCCGAAGCCCGTGGTCAGTTCGAAATACTTTCCAAAAAGGCTGAGGGCTTGAAACGAATCGTCGAGGCGTGCGGCGGAGCGCGAGATGCGTTCCAATTGCTGATGCTCGAACACCTCGACAAACTTACCGAATCTTCAGCAAAAGCTATTTCGAATATCAAATTCGACAAGATCGTCGTCTGGGAAAACGGTGGCAAAGAAGGTTCCAATACGGCGAACTTTTTGCAAAACATGGCCCGCACCTTGCCGCCGATGATGCAAGTAATGCGCGATGTCGCCGGGATTGAACTTCCTGAGACGATATTGAAGATGCACACCGATGGCCCGGTCGCGGGTAACACGAAACCGAAAACGGACGACACGGGCAACAACAAGGCGTAGTGCATCGGCACCCTTCCCTCGTGCCGGCGCTGCCCTAACCAAACATTTGAAAATCTCCGACCGGGCTGAACGCATTCTCGATGTGCTCGACTTGGGGAAAGTGTTGTTCGTCGGACCATACGAGCGTCACGACGTCAAAGCGCGCGGCGTGTTCGAGCAATCGATGTTTTCGAAGATAC
The DNA here is from genome assembly GCA_031376585.1 of Planctomycetota bacterium. GTDB lineage: Bacteria > Planctomycetota > Planctomycetia > Pirellulales > Pirellulaceae > JANMEB01. The sequence goes on from JANMEB010000547.1 coordinate 21,025, forward strand.
GTCAGCGCGGCGGTGGTCATGTGACGCTGTTTTTTGTCGTCAACGGCCTCCGCAGGTTCACCGGCGAAGTTTGACGAGCGCGTTTTTACTTCGACAAAAACAACCGTTCGCTTGTCGACGGCAATCAAGTCGATTTCGCCGTAAATATTTCGCATGGAATGCGCGACGATCTTGAGACCCTTGCGTTGCAGGAATCGCCGGGCAACACGCTCTCCTTTTTGGCCTAGCGTAAGGCTTCGACGACGGAATTCGAATCGTAGCCAGAATTGGTCCCACCAGTTCAATATTTTGGCCATGGACAGCATTCACTCGTAGACTTCGCCACCCGTTGGTCCCCAAAATACGACCCATGTCCCGAAATCATTTGTGAAATCAACGAAGCGATGCACGTAAGAAGCCTTTACGAATATCGCATCACCGGGGCCAAACGATCGCCGCTCCAACCGACTTTCGCTCGGGCCGTTCAAGAAAAAGCCTGATCCAGATTGAACAATGTAAATCTCGTCTTGATTGTGAAGCGTTTGAGCATCGACACCGCGCGGCGCGTAATATCGGAGAGTCATTGTTCCGTGCCGCATCAGAAGTGACGATTGACGACCTAGTTCATTCGGAGCAACCCGGGCTGCGGCGAGTGACACTAGCCAATCGATCATGGCGGCACCTTTAGAACTTATCTTTTAGCCGCCTGACGATGACTTGTCATCCGGAGCCGGCGCGGGGTCATTCGTTTTTTCTTCCCTTGGCGGAGCCGTTTCATCGGCTGCCTTGTTTTCGGCGTCATCCATAAGCGGCGGATAAGTAATGTCGGGGCGCTCCGGTAGTCCAACGTCCGGAGCCGCTTCCAATATTTCCATTTCGATACTATCGAGCGCGGCAAAAAACCCCACCGATTTCGCGAGCTTGCATCGATCGACTCCGCGTTGGGCTAATTCCGCAAACGGTGAACTTGGGTTTTTGACTAGATCACCGTACCAGCGAGTTGCGTCATCGCAATTCCCTAACGACTCATGGGAATACGCCAAAGAATACACGGCGCGTTCGTACATCAAACCGGCTTTTATTGGCGAGCCATCGATGACTTTTGCAAATCGTTTTCTGGCGGCTTCGATGTCCTCCCGTGATTTGTCCTTATCGACGATTTGCTTGCTCAAGCCATTTCGAAGCAAGATGTCACCGGCGATCTGTTCGGCGGCTAGGCCGGCCGGAGTTGCTGGAAATCGCTCGCTAAACTGCGACATTGAATCTGGGGCCCGATTAATCGCGGTCTCGAAATACGACGTACTAAATTCACGCCACTGATTGGCGACTCGGGATTCCGCGCGGTATCGCCAGAAAGCAACTCCGATTAACGCGGCCAGGAAAATTCCCATTCCCCACAGCACCGGCTTGATATACGGCTCGTATTTCGCGAGCGGGTCTACTGGTGCTTGAACGGGGGCTTTGTGAAAGTGCTTGGGTTTCGTCATCGCCGATTTGATCCAAAAAACGAAAACTGAACGGGTCGAACGAGGTCGAGCGTTGCCGAACCGAGAGATTGCCGACGGTTGTGCGGTTCGCCGATCGTGGAGGAACGTGACTAGCTTAAGCTTTTTCGCGGAAAATGGTCAAGCGGTCACTTGTTGGGTGATCGTTACGCGGCAAATAGCGCCTAATTTTTAGCGCAATTTCAACTTAGACTTCGACTGCATGGGCTGGCACGGCAGGCCAAGAGACTATCGGCGTCGGCGCTTGTGTCGGCCGTGCTTCCGCCCTCGAGGAACAAGACGCATTAATAACCGAAAGCTTTTGCGCACGAGACCAAAGATCGAAAACCGATTGCGAAACGGTTCGTAATGATTAGGCGTTTTCGGCGACCATCGATTGGAGACACCCATTTGTCGGATCTGCTGAGCGTTTTGCAGGTCGAATCTCCAAAACCTGCGGTGTCCACAACATCTGCAGAGATAAGGCCCTAGAAAATACACGAAGCCCAAACTTGCGATACACCAGAACGTGTAAGAGCCGAGATTAAGCGCCCGAAACTTGTGGAAGTGATATTCTTCACGCCAGCATCGTCGGCAAAACAGCTTTGCGTCGCGGAAGCTGCTGCTTGATTGGTCGCCTATTTCGTCATCGACTTCAACGATTTGGTCGACCATGGTAATCGGAATATTGCCCAGTTTTTTTATCAATGAATTAGTGCGTACCTTGACGAGGCAGGAACTAATATAACACGAATGCTTTTTTGAGCCCAACCTATTATCGACATTGCTGGCGATTGAGTCGCATTCCCACAAGCCACAATCAACGATGGCCAGTTTTACATTGCAATTTCATTGTATTCGAACTGGTTTTCCCAGTTGCCAAACTCGTGGTCTTCGAAGGTAATCGACAAAGTCGATAGGTTGCGTGACGTTCAGGCAATGGCTCGAACGACTAGTCGAAGATGGCAAACAACGATAAAACGTCGCATTGGACACTTGGTCAGGATAAAACCTGCTGAAATGTTTGACATACGAGAAACAAGTTCAATAGCCGCAAAAAATTGTTGATCAAATTACAAATGAGGCGAACTTGTAGGGATGATTGAGAGCATGGAAATTCAACCAATACAATTAGACATCTTGGCAATTGCGCCGCACCCCGACGATGCCGAGTTGGGAATGGGCGGCGCGATTATCAAAATGATCAGTCAGGGACTTCGGGTCGGAGTTCTCGACTTGACCAATGGCGAGCCTACACCGCACGGCACGACCGAGATTCGGACTAAGGAAACGGACGCTGCGACCGCAATGCTGCAGTTAGATTGGCGTTGGAATTTGGGACTGCCCAATCGAAGTGTGGAGGCAACGCTCGACGCTCGCGCGCAGCTTGCCAACGTGATTCGATTGACGCGGCCCCGTTGGCTATTTGCGCCGTATTGGATCGACTCGCATCCGGATCATGTCGCGACAACGCAACTAGTCGAATCGGCCCGATTTTGGGCCAAGCTCACCAAAACTGAAATGCTGGGAGAGCCGCACCACCCTGAGCGAATTTTCTATTACTACTGCGTTCACCTGCGTCTCAACTTGCAGCCGGCGTTCATCGTTGATATCTCGGATGAATTCGAGACCAAAATGAAGGCGATCCGCTGTTACGAAAGTCAGTTCATTACCGGGCGATCGATTGACTCGCCGACGTTCATCGATCGACTTCGTGATGAATCAGCCTATTGGGGCAAAATGATCGGTCGCAAATTCGGCGAGCCGTTTACTAGTCGCGAGCCAATCGGACTAAGCGGCTTTAGCGATTTGATGTAGCAACCCATTGAAACTCAACCACGAAGCGCAAGACTTCATGTGGCGCTTTCTTTATCAAAACCCGACGCGTAAGCGAGTGACGATGCAATTAGCCATATTGAATCAAGCTAAAAATGGAACACGGTTGCAGACGCTTGGCACCGTTTAGAAACAGCAATTCAATTAGAAATGCGCAACCGACGATGGACGCTTCGCTCTGACGAACAATCTCACAACAGGCTTCGACGGTTCCGCCCGTGGCCAAAAGATCGTCAACGATCAGAACGCGTTGCCCTCGCTGCACGCCGTCAATGTGCATCTCTAACGTGTCCGTTCCGTACTCAAGCTCATAGCTATGCGAGCGACGCTGAAACGGGAGCTTGCCCGGTTTGCGGACAGGGACAAAGCCGGCCCCAAGCTCCACGGCAATTGGGGCGGCAAAAATGAATCCGCGTGCTTCGGCGGCAACCACGACGTCGATCGCCTTTTCGCGGTATTGGTCTGCCATCCGTCGGACTGCGCTGCGAAATGCATCTGAGTTTCCTAGCAACGGCGTAATGTCCTTGAAAAGAATGCCGGGCTTCGGATAGTCCGGAATATCGCGGATGAAATCCTTGAGTTCGATTGACTGGTTGCCGCTCATAGGTTCGCGATCCTGGAAAGGGCTGCCGTAGCTCGGTTGCTTGTATCCCACGAGAACAGCTTAGCACTTGCTTTGTGTTTCTTGAACAAGATGTCGTTCGCGCTCGCGAAAACACGTGGCGCAAGCATTCTTGCCCGATAGTCAAAAAGGCAATTTCGGCACCTCGTAAGCATCATGTTCTGTTTACATTCTCCATCTTCCCGAGACCTGAATTACTTCTCGATTCGACCTGCCAAACCCTCTTGAAACGCTGATTCATTCAAGTCTCTCCGTCGATAAATAATCGAAGGCCAAAGTCCTTTCGATGCTAGCGGGTTGTGTTGGCAACCTATTGGCCCGCGGGTTCATGGAACAAAATTGGATCGCTGCCGTTGAATCACATCGCGCGAATATCGATCGTCTTTTTTGGGCTGCTGCTTGTCGGTGGCTGCGTGATGTGTCGTCGGCCGCCCATCGAGCCCGTGACGAAATGTACAGCGATTGAAATCAATCGGCTCGCGATCATTCCGCTTGAAAGTCGAAATCCAATTAGTTTAAAACAGCTTGCGGCTCAACATCGCGGACTCCCGTTCGTTGACAGCACGAGTAGTACGCTCCGCGATTTGACTTTGCAACAGTGCGAGCTTTTGGCGGCACGTTCGTCGCGGCCGGCGAACCAATTACTCGCTGAGAAAACTCTCCTTTGCGGCAACCCATCGACTCCACCGATCGTAATACAGTTGCTCGATCAACAAGCCATTCATGAACGCAATCAAGCTGCCGGACAAGCCATGCGTGCGTATCTGGGGTTGGTCGAAGTCTATTTGCAGCATGAGTTGATTATCGATTCAAAAGAAGAAATTCAATCGGCGTCGGAAACCGTCAACAAACTGCGCGAAAGTCGAGTCACTGTTGCGATGGACGATGGCGAATTTCAGCGTCGGCAGTTAGAACTAGACGAACGAGCCGAGCGAGCACGTCACCAGCAAGTTCAGCTAATCGCACAATTGCAAAAATTACTGAATCTCGAAGGCTGCGTTCCTTCACCGATTTGGACAAACTTTCAATCCACGCCTCCAATCACAACCCTTGAGTTATGCGCCGAATTGTCGGTGGCTTTCGAAAATCGCTCTGACTTGGCCGTCGTCGAACGTCTCGCAAGCGGCGACGATTCCAAGGCAACATTGGATTGGCTGCGAGCTGCGGTTGGCGGAATAAGTCCGCTCATGGGAATTGTTGCCAGTTCTAAAGGTCTCTTGCGCAGCCGCCAAACGGATAGGGAACGCACGCATGAGGCAAGTCAACGACAAGATCAAATGTCCAGCGTCGTGCAAGCGAAACGGGACTTGATCGAGCTGGAAGTCTCCGACGCGATCGATTCGATTACCACGCGACTGCGCGTCATTGACCTAAAACAACAAACCATCGCCAGTCTCGAAAAATCTTTGGCAACTGCGGAAAAAGCCAAAGACTTGATTCCGGTTGACCTCACAGCCGATTTGGATATCAGACTCAAAATCTTGGCCGTCCGTTCGGAACTAATTCACGAGATCGTCGAATATGAAACGGACCTTGTGCGTCTACGTCAATCCCAAGGTCTACTCGGCCGGGACACAGCGCTCGACAGTGCAGCGTGTGCGACCTGCGATCGCATGGAAGCTATCAACTCAAGTCGGTAGATTGCTTGCCTCAAGCCGATTGCCGACGTGGCTCATTGTCGTTCGAAAATTACTTTGCGAAGTTCTTCTTCGAACGTGGCGCTGGCTTTTACTGTTTCCTGAAATTCTTCATCCGTCAGCACAAAACAGGTCACGTCAGTTCGGGCTCGTACGGTTGCGTTGCGGGGTTGCTTTTTCAGCAATGAGACTTCGCCGAAGAAGGAACCGGGCAGTAGTGCGTTTGACAATTTGCCGTCGATCCAGATTTCGACCTCACCTTGTCCGATAACAAAAAACTCGGTGCCGATTTCTCCTTGGCGAATGATCTCAGTTCCAGGCTTGAATTGCCGCAGATCCAATTGATCGGCAACCTGCGACAATACTCGTGGCGAGAAATTTTGAAACAGCGGAAAGGCTTGCAAAATCTGGCACATCATGGCGGACCGTTGCACAAGTACATTGGAGCGAATGCGACCGTCGACCATGCTGATGATCCGATCGGCGACGTCGAGAATCCGGTTGTCGTGAGTTACAATTAGGATCGTACAGCCATGTTCCCGTGAAAGTTCTTGAAACATCGTGACGACTTCACGACCCGATTCTGCGTCGAGTGCTGCGGTCGGCTCATCGGCGAGAATGAGCCTTGGCGAGTGAACGACGCCACGGGCGATTGCGACCCGCTGCTTTTGCCCGCCCGAAAGCGATTTGGGCTTGTAGTTGATCCGATGTCCCAATCCCAAGCGAGTTAGCAATTGCTCGATTTTTGGCTTGGCAGACCCGAGATCGCTTGCATCCAACTCGGTTGCCATTTTTACGTTTTGAAAAGCGGTTAGCGATTCGAACAAATTGTGAGCTTGGAAGATAAATCCGATCTGCTTGCGGAGTTCGCCTACCGTGGATTTCTCCACGTCGAGCAATTCCTGGCCGAGAACATTCAAACTTCCTTGCTGCAAGCTTCGCAAGGTACCGATCAGCGTTAGCAGCGTTGTTTTGCCCGAGCCAGAGGGTCCCGTCATAATGACGATCTCGCCGCGGCGAATTTGCAAGTTGTTATCGAACAAGACTTGCTTTTGAGCTTCGCCGACACCATAGAAATGTTGAACATTTTCCGCGCGAACGCTCAGTTCAGCGGGTGTCGGGTTCCACTGCGCAATTAATTGGTTTAAGTCGATATGGTTGGGAATCATTGCCGCTTTCGCTGTTAACTAAAGAGACTTGCCGGGTCCGCCGAAATCAATTTGCGCAAGGCCAACATGCCCGAGATAATGCACATGACAATCGTCAACGCCAAAATGACGAGCGCTCGTTCCCAAGTCATAATCATGAGCAAACCAGTCGCCGATTCGATAAACCGAAATAGAATCAGGCTCAAACCAAATCCCACGAAATACCCGATGAACGACAAATACAATGATTGGCGAATGATAATTTGCAGGAAATATCGAGTCGTATAGCCCATCGCCTTGAGCGTAGCGAATTCGCTGAGGTGGTCGGCAATATCGTTGGCAAGTACTTGGTAACAGATGATGACTCCGACCACGAAGCCCATGACCGACCCGATTGCAAAAATAACTCCAATCGGTGTATTGCGCGCCCAAAAACGGATTTCTCGCTTGATAAATTCATCTCGTGTTTGGACGGCGACTTCCTTGGGCAACCGGGCAATAAGGTCTGCTTTTGCGTCAGCCTGCACGGTGCCGGGGACGCAACGGACCGCACCGAGGTCAACAATTTCGGTTGGAGTGGTATGTCGAAACGGGAAATAGCTTGCAAAGTTCTCAAGCGACATGATTAGGTTGCCATCATTGGCAAAATCACGACCCATCGTGAACTTGCCGACGATTTTGAGAGACCGGTTTGCCAGCTCTACCATTTGCGGCTCGGCGAAATCCGAGGATAAATCGACGCCGAAATTTCTTTTGCTGAAGCTGTCGATGATTGCCGTATCAGGTTGCGTCAAACGCCGTCGCGATGCCGCGAATTCTTCACGATCATCAATGTAGATTGGCTTTTCCAAATCGAATGCAATCACTCGAATCGGTCGAGATCGCAGACCGCGACTACGAAGCGACGCGGTAACATTTTCTATGTAAATTGGCTCAGCCGTCTCGATCAAGGGTGACGACCGCACCAGATCCAGCACATCGCGACGAAACCTCAACTCGCTGGAAAGCGAAAATCTCGCCTTGCTGTAAACCACCAGATCGGCATTCAAATGCTTAACCAATTCGACCGTGCTATCGAACAGCGCGTGATTAAAGCCGCGCTGCTGAAACATCAGCAACACCGCGAATGCGATCCCCGAGATGGCTACCGCCAACTTGCGACGATCATGTGTCAAGTTGCTCCAGGCCAGCGGGACTCGGTTTCGATTCAGCACAGACATACTCGGCGACACGCGAACGAAAAAACATTTAGAACAATTCAGCCGGATCGGCTTTCCACAATTTGCGTACTGCCAAAGCAGCCGACGCCAAGCACATCACTAAAGTCAGCGCCAGAACGAACGCCAATCGCGACCAAGTCATGAAAATCGGCAAGCTCGTAAGCCAAGTGGTTATCTCATACAGAACTAAAGACACGAGCAACGACGGCGCGAACGAAAATACAGCTAAATAAGCCGCTTGTTGCATTACGATTCGCGACAAAAATCCGCTGGTATACCCCATCGCCTTGAGCGTCGCGTACTCGCGCAACCGGTTTGAGACGTCTGTCGACAAAATCATATAAACGATCGCCGCACCGACAATAAACGAAATCACAACACCTAGCGTGAAAACAAAACCGATCGGCGTCTCGGCAATCCAACGCTTCAGCTCTCGACTCATGACTTGATCGCGAGTCAGAACGTCGACGATCAGGCTTCCCTGCTCCGTTGTATAACGCCGTTGAATTTGCGCGGCGACCGTTTGAGGTCGGGTGTTGGATTTAAGCTTGATCAGCCCAAGCGAAACATTGTTGCTGTTATCCAGCGGATCGATTCGCTCGAACCCTTGTTCGTTCACAATCGCGGCGCCGCGTGATGTAAGCCCGGTGCCCATTTCGAACAAGCCAGCGATCTGAACTCGTTTTTGCGAGACATCGGTTATCACGCCGATATCCTCGGTACTGAAACGCCTGCCATTTTTCGGCCCGTATTCATGGTGCGTCGTTTGATCGATGAGAATTGATTCGGGCGAAGTCAACTTCCCAAAGTCAGCAGTGATACTGGGATCGTTAAACGTCGATTCGTCAGGATTGATCCCCATCAAGACCATTCCGCGCAGTGTCACGCCGCCGGGATGGCGCCAAAATGGCATGGTCACGTGAAATGGAACGACCCTTTCGACTGACTCCAAGCTTGCAATTTCGTTGAGCACAGATCGTGGAATCTGTCGCGGTGCTACCAAATGCAAATACTCAGGCGAGCGGACCACCAAATCAAAGTCCAGTTTTGAGTAAATGGTCGTCGCGGTGTTCTCGACCGCGCTTAAGAAACCGAGCTGCATGAATATTAGAATGATGGCGATACCAATGCCGCCCAGCGACAAGGTGGTTCGCCCAAGGTTGTGCCGTATGTTGCTCAGGGCGAGTGAGGTTCGCATGAAATTCCGGCGAGCGAAAGTTAACGATTATCGTTGGTTCGAGCGACCGATCCGTCCTGCACGGCCGGTGTCGTACTCGGATCAATTTCCACGGTCGTTTGCAAATGGACCAATGCTGCCGCTTCGGTTACGTCAGCCGCATCGATCTCAATATGTACGTCAACCGATTTTGTGTCGACCATTGCCAAAGGGCTGGGATAGGGCAACGTGTTATTTCCTACGATTCGGCCAATGTGCCGCACGGTTCCGATGAGGTCTCGCGACAATGCCGGACACTTGATTGTCGCTTTTTGGCCGACGCGAACTTGGCGAACGATTCCATCGTTGACTTCGGCAACACATTCCATGTTCGTGAGGTTTCCGATTTGCATGAGCAGAGCGTTGCCTGCTGCTTCGCCCGCTTTGACAAATATTTTCAACACCGTTCCATCGGCGGGAGCAATGAGACGGCTGCTGGCCAGTTGGGCTTGGGCTACCGACTCGGCTAGTACCAATGACTTGTTGCCGCTGCGCAATTGTTTGGCAAGTTCGACGGAGCGTTTTGCGGATTCGATATTCATTTCGGAGTTTTTGAGTACCAGTTCCGCAGTCTCCTGCATTTGCTGCAACGAAATCTCGCCGCGCTGTTTATCGTACTCGGCTTTTTCTAACAAAAGGGCTTGGTCGTCGAGGTCTTGCTGCGACACGAGATTCTCGGTCTGAGGATCCTTCGCAAGTAACCGCATGCGTTCGAGCTTTTGACGCGCGAATTCGATTTGCTTGGCGGCGATTTCCTGATCGTTGCGCGAGCGAAGCTGTTCGACGTTGAGTCGCGCGGTATCTCGCGCAGCCTCGGCGGTTCGCAAGTTGATTTCGGCAGCGATAATCTTCTGATCAATTTCCAGCTCGGCATCAGCTCGTTTGGCCGAAGCCACTTGCACTTGAAGTTCAAGCAATTCGTGACCCGCTAACTTGGCCAGTTCCGTTTGACCTCCAATTACGGCGTTCCCTTCCGCGACCAGCATCGACTCGACCCGCTGTCCGGGCGGTGCTGGAATACTAATGATCCCGCCCCGCGGAACGATGCGACCTTGGGCAACAATAACCTTGATCTTGGGAGTATCACTGGGCCTCTGAGTTGCAGAGTCGCTCGACGCGAAAAAGTTTGCCTTGCGCAGGCCCAGGTATAGCCCGCTAGTGAAGACTGCAATTACGAGGACGATTAGGCTAAGTCGCTTGGTCATGATCAAATAATTAGCATTACTATTTCAAGGATTTCCGGTGCTCCAAGACGGCCGGACGATGTCGGAAAATTTACGTCTCCAATTGCGAGGGATGCCACATTTTCGCCGTCGACTGGCCAGAGTAAACCAGACGCGGGCGAATCGTGCTATTATTGCGGATTGTCCGGCTTGGCAATGCGAATTCGGACCGATTGATTCGACCTAGGTAAGTCTGCGGCGCGAAATGCTTCTAACTAGCGTCGGCGAAAATAGAAGTCTCGAACCCTCTCGCAGAGTTTCTGTATTTTGCTCCCAAAAAACTTATCGACAACAATGTAGTTTGCGACTTTGCAGCCGTGCCGGTCACTCACCCAGATTTGGCTTCGCTGATTCGGCGTCAATGCGGCGATACTTTTCGCGATATTTTTCGTACAAGCGAGTTTGCTTGTTGGACAAGTCAACGGCGCGGCCTTGTATGAAGGCCATTTCGAATTGCGTCGTTGTTTCCAAAGGATCGCCGTTGGTTACGATCAACGTCGCGTCTTTGTTCGCTTCCAATGAACCGACTTGTTCGGCGACTCCCAAAATCTCCGCGACATATAGTGTGATCGCTCGCAGTCCTTCATCCGGCGGCAAACCGTACGCAACCGCCGTGGCGGCATGATACGGCAACAACCGCGTGTTCCAAGTTTCGCTTCGATCTGAACCGGAAATACAGAATTTTATCTTGGCGTCGAGCAATCGCTTCGGCAGCGTGTAAGCATGATCAACAGGCTCGTGAGCGCGCCGCGGTAACCGATAAACCGACGATACGATCACCGCCACTTTGTGTTTCCGCAACAAGTCGGCACATAGCGGCGCATCATATCCGCCCAGCAGAATAATGCGGACGTTGTGATCGACGGCGAAGCCAACTGCCGATTCGATTTGAGCAACGTCGTCTGCATGGACCATGATCGGCAAGCGGCCGTCGATCACAGGGATCATGGCTTCCAAGCGGCTATCATAGGCCTGATCCGGTGAATTCAATTTTCGAGTGTCGACATAGGCATTGGCGTCGCCAAATAATTGGTTAAGATCGCGCAAGGCATTTTGTTGTGCGTCGCGGGATTTTTTGCGTTCCTCAGCGTCGCCACGCGTTGGTTCAGCGAGGCTGGGCCATTCGATCTGCAGCGCGGCCTCGCTTTTAACCGTCATGTCCTCGTAAGTCCAACCATCCAATTGCAGGACGGCAGATTTTCCGGATACCAATCCGCCCACGGGCGCGGACAATGCCAACAACACGCCATTGCTGCGAGTGACTGGAATGATCTCACTTTCAGGGTTGACCGCAATTTGAGCTTTGGCATTCGGGTTCATCGCGCCCGTTTCACTTTGGTCGTCCGTCGCGCGCACCGCACTAATCTCGATCAAGCCCATTTGGCTATGGGCTTCGAATAATCCCGGATAAATGTGCTTGCCGCTCGCGTCGATGATTGTGGTTTCCGGGGGCAGATTCACGCTTTTGCCAACGGCGATTATCTTTCCGCCATCAAACAAGATCGTTGCATCCTCAAGCGACGGCTGGCTGACCGGATGAATATGGGCGTGGACCAATGCGATCGGCTTCGATTGACGTGCGCCCGGAGTTTGAGCCTCGACCTGTTTGGCCGAAGCCGAAATCGCAGCCAAGACAAAGACGATCCAACCCAATTTTGACATTCGTGGCGGCATATAGAAGTTGAACATGTTATTTCGGGTTGAATTTGAAAGGTAGTCTTAAGTTTACGGTTGCCAGGCTTCTACCTGGAAACCGCGGTATCGTTGCCAGTGCGTTCCTAGTCAGAGCCCAGGAACGAACCGAATTAGCGGATTGGATCTATTCGTGATGTTGATGCTCCGACTCATTATCGTGATCGTGTCCGTGGCAAAATTCGTCGTAGCGCGGCCAAAGTCCTGAGTCATCATTGGCTTTATCTCCAGCGTCTGGTTCTTGGCCCGAAGCGAGGATTTTTTGCACTAGTGTTTGGTGCATGGCGGCTACGTCGAGCTGACGTTTTTGATCCTCTTGCAAGTCGAAGTACTTGCGTCCGTCAACCCAAGTCTGCAGCGGACGCGAAAAGTTCGACAGCGGCGGACCGTTCCAAACCACAAAGTCGGCGTGCTTGTTCGCTTCGAGCGAGCCGACGTACGAATCGACTCGAAGCTGCTTCGCTGGATTGAGCGTAACGAACTTCAATGCTTCGGCGGGATCGACGCCGCCGTAGCGCACGGCCTTTGCGGCTTCGTGATTCAAATGTCTGCCGAGTTCTGCATCATCCGAGTTGAACGAGACGACCAGGCCGGCTTGGTGCATCAACGCACCGGCGTGCGGAATCGCGTCGTAGACTTCGAATTTGTACGCCCACCAATCGGCGAAAGCGCTGGCCATCGCGCCGTGCTCAGCCATCTTTTCGGCGACCTTGTAGCCTTCCAAGATATGCTGGAACGAGCCGATGCGAACACCATGCTGATCAAGTACGCGAATCAGTGCAAGAATTTCATCTTGTCGATAGCTATGACAATGAATCCAGCGTCGGCCTTCCAAAATTTCGGCGATTGCCTCAAGTTCCAGATCGACTCGCGGCGGAAGTCCTTGGGCGGTCGCTTTCCATTCGGCTTGGCGACGCCGATAGTCGCGCGCTGCACGAAATGCGTCGTCGATAATCTGCTCGACTCCCATACGCGTTTGCGGGTAACGCGTCGTAAATTCGGCGCCACGATTGCTTTGTTTGACGTTTTCACCCAGCGCGAATTTAATCCCTTGCGGCGCTTCAGCAAATTTGAATTGTTCGTCGTTGGCTCCCCAGCGAAGTTTAATAACTTGGTTTTGACCGCCGATCGGATTGGCAGATCCATGCAAGATATTGGCGGCCGTCACGCCGCCGGCGAGCTGACGGTAAATATTGATATCGTGACAATCGACGAAATCGCCGATGCGGACTTCTCCCGTGATAGCTTGGCCACTTTCGTTAACCCCACCGTCGGTCGCCATGTGTGAATGGCAGTCGATGATTCCAGGCGTAATGTGCCGTCCAGTTGCATCGATAACTTGTGCGTTATTGGGGAGCGGCTGATTGGCGGCTAAGACATTGACGATCTTGCCGTCGGCCACAACCAGCGAAGCATTTTCCAACACGCCTCCGTCGCCGCAGGTCCAAATCGTGGCTCCGCGAAAAACGACGAACTTCGATTGCGCAGGTTGTTCCGCGACGCCGAAGGCTCCCAGAGGAAAGTTAGTCGGATAAGTTGCCGGCAAGTCCTTTTCGGGATCTACGCCTGATTTTTTATCCTTTGATTTATCTTTCTTATCTTCGGTTTCGGCTGCTGCGTGATCCGAATCGGCGTCGCCCACGGATTTGTCGTCTTTCTGATCCACGCTTTCATTCGATTTGGGTTCAACTGTTTTTTTGGCGGTTACGGCAGCCGTTTTTCCATCCGCAAAGATTGCTTGGCCCATCGCCTCGTCGCCGACAATCACCAAAGAAAATTGTATCCAGCCTTCGCGTCCGAAATTGCGTGCGTCAATCGAACCGCTCAATCGATTGCCTTGAACGCCCAAGCTCTTCACAGATTTCTCGGGCTCGTCGCCAGATTTCTCTTTTTCGTCCGACGCCTCTTTTGGGTGTTCATCCTTTTCATCTTTCCCTCCTGGCTTTTCAACTGGTTCAAGCCGGGCATCGAAACCATCATCAGTTTTTTCGACCACAAGTTGCCAAGGTTTTTCGGTTGTAATGCCGGCAATGTTCAGCAGCCAATGGTCGGCGATATTGGCAATGTCCGCTGGGCCGTGCACGAATCTTTTTCCCGCAACCCAAGTCTCGATGATCTTGCCTTCTTTTTCAAAAAGATCGCCGCTGGCGACGATCAAATTGGCGAGCTTGCCTTTCTCGATTGTGCCTACCAGAGATTGGACGCCAAAAATCTCAGCCGGTTCAATCGTCAGAGCAGCCAACGCACGCTGTTTATCGAGTCCTCGATGAATCGCGCGGCGCACGTTGCCCAAGAATTCGCCGATGTCCTTCATCGGAAACGAACAAAATGCAAACTTGACGCCGACGGCAGCTAGTCGCGCGGGGTTTTCGGGTGCGATATCCCAATGCATTAGTGCTTCCAACGAAGCGTTCATCGCACCTTCGCGTGAGCCTACCGCGGGTGGCTTCGGAAAGTCGATCGGCAGCAATATCGTACGCCCCAATTTCGCAATGTCATCAAGTCGTTGATACTCGCGTCCGCTACCGCGCAAGATCAGCGGAAGGCCAAATTCACGAGCAAAACGGTCGGCGCGCAGTGCAAACAATTCGGTCCCGCAGTCGAGTACAAGCGGTTGGCGGGACTCGAGTACTGGCTGCAGAGCGGCCAGCGAGACATTGCTTTCGGGCGGTGCCACGCCCGCGTTTCCGCGTGCGACTCGCCAAGCTTCGGCATACCAGCGAGCGTCGTATATCGTTTGACGCAATAACGCTGTCGCACCCATCGGCGAATTCGGATAACCGTCGGTTCGACGGCCACGCTGGAACGGAATGGTCAAGGTTCCATGTTGGGCAACTTGTCCTTTGAGCAGACATTCGTTCAATTCGTCGTCCAACGACAACAATAAACAACTTTGCCCTTTGAGAATTCCGTCGGCGGGAGCCACCAAGCGACAACCGATTCCTTGCCCGCGAAACGCTTTGTTTGCGTCGGCATCCACAATCGCCTGTTGTGTCAAATCCAATTCGGGATGAATCTGCGAATTCCAATATCGCGATCCAACAGAGTTCGATTCAGGTTTGGTTTCGTATTCGGTGTAACTATCGATGAACGCTGAGTAAATCGTGCGCCCATCCAAGTCGATCGTTTGCGCATCGGGAGGCGGAACGATTGACTCGGAAACTTGGGCGATCTGTCGTCCATCGATGACGATCATGCCGCGCTCAATTGTTTGGGACGGCGAAACCACAATCCGCGCGTTAATCAAAGCGAAGCGATCTGGCGTGTTAACGTGTAAGCCTTCGCGATGCCTCGACGATTCCTCTTGGGAAACTGCGTGTTGCGCCAGGATCGCCAGCATGATTACAATGAACCCGAGGCGAAAGCCACTCTTGATTTGGGTGGGAAAATAATCGAACACGCGAGTTCCTTTATCGTTGCAAAGAAAAGAATCGGATCGACGATCGAGTTTTATGCAAAGCGCTCGGTGCGATCCCTGTGGTCGGCAATCGCGAAATGATAACGCCGGTGCCAAGTGCATGAAACAAATTCTGGAGGCTTGGACGCCAATTTGCGTCCGCTGCGGCGGATTCGGAGGAAATTGGCGTCTGGCCCTTTCGAATTGCCGAACGGTTTACTATAGCACGCCGCTACAAGAAGGCGTCGCTCGTTTCGCGGTAATTGGCCGAGTTTTATTGCACTTTGATGCAATAGAGCCTACAGCGATCGACGAGGAATAGGTGGCCGTTGGCGATGCAAGGCGTGCTGTAAATCGACGAGTAGTTCACTGTGTCGATTTCGGCGAGAACTTCAGCCGCGTTCCTGTTGGCGTTGAACACGGTTAACTTTCCGTCTTCGTTCCCAATCATGACTTTTCCATCGGCGACCATCGGCGAACCCCAGACGGCCGACAGCATATCGTGAACCCAATATCGCGTGCCGGTTTTAAAATCGAGACAGTGAACAAAGCCGCTGAGGTCGGCGACAAACACGAGGCCGTTATCGATTGCAGCAGTCGACATAGTACGCCGGAAAATCGATTCGCCGGGTTTGCCCGTGATCGTTCCTTTTTCGTCATCGACGCCGCCGTAATGCCAAATCACGCCCGAGTTTGGATTGGGTGTCCCCTGCATTCCGATGTCTCCCAACTCGCCGCTAACGTCACCGGTTTTTGTGGCGTCGATTCGCCACAAATGTCCTGTGCCTTCGCCGTGTTCCGGGTCTTGGCCGACACCGACGATGACTGAATTTTCATAGAACACCGGTGTCGCAATAAGTTCATTGCGAGATCCTCGCCCACCAAGTTCGTAAACGGTCTCTTTGGGATTCATATCGCATTTCCAAATCTCTTCGCCCGTTTCCGGATCGAGCGAATACAGCCATCCATTGCCGCTGGGAAAGATCACTTGCGGATCACCGTTGACCATTCCAAACGCGGGGCTTGACCATTGACCGTGCAAGACCGTGTCGCCTGGAGTGTTATTTTCCCAGACAACTTCTCCGGTATCTTTTTTGACGCCAATGAAACTCGGTGCGTTGGGACTTGGTAGCTCCAAGTGGGCTTCGTCGACGCCATTGCTGGTCACGATAAAGACCATATTCTTGAAGATGAGTGGCGAGCTGGTGGCCAAATTATGTGGAAAGACGCCTAGTTCTTTAATCATATCCAGCCGCCAAACAATATCGGCATCAAGTTCTTCGTTGTCGACTTCGTCTTGAACTAAGCCATCGTTCTCGCCGTCATGAAAACCTTCCGTGTCGAGACAAATCAATTCACAGCGATTGGTGACAACCCAAAATCGATCGCCTTCGACGATTCCGCTGGAGCAGATGCCTTGCTCGGGCCAATCTTGAACTTGGCCAATCGGAAGTTTCTCGCGGGTCAATTGCCACAACAGCGTTCCGTCCTTTTCGTTAAAACAAAGCACGACGCCGCGATCCCCTTTGTGTTTGGGCCGGTATTCGTGGCCGTTGTTGGTACCGACGTAAACTTTGCCGCCTGCAACCACTGGATTGCCGTAGCTTTGGGTACCAAGCTCCATCGACCAATCCCCATCCTTGATTTTCCGCAAATCGAAGTCCAGCGAGATTCCCTTGACTGGGCTCGCCATATTGCGCGACGGCGTTCCTCCCCACATGGGCCAATTGTTGTCGGACAAACTGACATCGTGGATCGCTGCGGTCGAAATCGGTTGGCCGTCGTCAGCGCCATCATTGGGTTGGCCTGGGACGCCCGGCTTTTTAAGCTTAAGGCCATCTAATGGCTCGTCGGGATTTGCCCCGGATTCATCGAGGTCGCGTTCACTATCTGGATCAGCGATTGGCTTTCCGGACGAAGAGGTCGGATTCTTTATCCCGACGGGCGATTCCGATTCCGCGCCTTTCAATTTACTTTTCGTAACGGTGCCTTCCTCGGCGTTAGTCAAATTCGGAACAGTCTCCTTGGTGTTCTTCACAGCCGGTTCGCAGCCGATTACGCCGCAAAGTAGCAACGGCATCGCCGCAAGAATCGAAATTAACTTAAGCGTTTTCATAAACCCTGTCCCAAAGATGTGTGTTAAGTGAGGCGTTCGCAAATTACTCAAAAGTGACTTTGACGTTGTCGTACATACAGTCGGTTAATGCATAAAAACAAAGTCCCGGGCTGCCGGATTCATTCGGGTGCGGGTCGACATGCTCCAGCGTCCACGCCTCCGGCTCGGAATCACTCGTCTTCCAAGCTTTTCCGAAAATGAAAGCTTTACCGTCGCGAACATCGACTTTGAATTTCAGCGTGTACCAAACATTAGACTCAACTTTGAACGGGACCTCTTTGGCGTTATGCAAATGTGGCGGCCAACTATAAACTTGCAGCTTACCTTGACCGCCCTTGATCATGAGCGAGTAACGATTGGCCGAGATTCCTATATTCGCAAGCTGTCGGCCTTGGCCTTTGATCAGCACGTCCGCTTGGATCGTGTAGTTTTTCATGTCGGGCAAACCCAACCAAGTCGTATGGCTGGGGCGGCCTTTGGTCTTGTCACTCGGTCCAGCGATGGCCATGACCGTGTTATTTTCGATTTTCAACGGTTTCAATTTGGCGAAGGCTCGGACCCAAGTGGGTGGAGCCGCGACGCCAGTGAACGATTCAAAATCCCACGACCAATCTTTGCTCGCGTTGAAAGACCGAATGCGTGCGGTCGCAGTCAATTCTCCAAGTTTCGCGGAGACCGTGCCGGCAATGTCTTTACCGCTTTGCGGCGCGGAGACCGACGCACCGTCAACTTTCAAGCCGACCAACTCCGGCGCAGCCGCGAGTACAGGATCAACTTTCTTGATGAAATGACCAAGCTTGTCGAAACAAAAAAGTTCAAATTTCTGGCTTTGGCCTGGCGAAACCACGACCTCGTACGGTCGCAATTGCACCAATGCAATCTCGGAATCGGCACCGGCCTCGGCAGGTTGGGTCGGAGAATCGCCATTCGTGATTTTGGCATCGGGGCTACCGATGCAGATGGTTCGATCGCGCGTGACAATCACAATGCGGCCGTTTGAAATCGCAGGCGAAGCATAAATTTCGTCGTCGCCGTCCCCGTTGGCGGCTTTCAAATGGACGACCGAAAGCGATTCGCAGCCTTCACGCGACGGCTTCAAGATGTGAATTTTGCCGTTGACCTCGGTCACAAACAATTTGCCGTCCGCCCACACCGGCGCGGACTTTCCGACCGTGCCCAAATTGTGTGTCCAAAGTTGCTTGCCTGTCTCGGTGTCAAAGGCAAAAAGATTGCCAGTATCGGTCACGACGAACAACATCCCATCTTTTACGAGCAAACCCGTGAAACCGGCTTTGATACCGTCGACGCGCCAGACGCTCTTGGTTGCCGTAACATCGCCAGTGCCAGTCGCGTCAACGCATTGCACGCGGCCAAATTCTTCATTGTCGATGTTGTCCGCACCGTGCGCGATGAAAACTCGATTGCCTAAAACAACGGGAGTCGTGTTGAGGGCGGCTTTGGACATTGCAAAGCCCCAAATTTTTTGGCCGGTCCGGGCGTTTATCGCATACAGATTGCCGTCGCCATTTCCGCCGATCAACATGCGTTGTCCATTCACAACGGCAACAACCGGAACGGAACAGTTGGTCCCTTCGGGGGCCTCGCCTGGCGCGGAAACCCAAAGCACTTCACCCGTCCGTTTGTCAAAGCAGTAATAAAAATGCATCGGGCCAGGGCCTTTGGTCGCGCCCCAATTCGCCGCCAAAAAGCTAACGATCACACGGTCTTCGTCGATTACTGGCGGCTGTACGCGTCCGCCATAACCCGAAATTTGGCCGAATTCCTCGACCATCGATCGTTCCCATAAGACTTTGCCGTCTCCGGAATAACAACGAAAACGGCCGCTGACTGAGTGAACATAGACGTTTCCGGTTTCCGGATCGCCGGACATCGACGCCCACCCGACGCGAGATGAAGGAATATCGGTATAGAAGACATTAAACTCATCGCGCCAAAGTTCTTTGCCGGTCTTTGCATCCCAACAAATGACTTGTTCGCGAGAGTGAATTTTCTCTTTAGGATTCGCCACTTCATGGTGCGTGCGGCAATTGAGGTAGACACGGTCGTTAAGAATAATCGGCGTCGCCCGCCCGCCAGTTTCGCTTGTCCAAAGGACATTTTTCGCTGGGCTGAGCGACCAATCATTTACCAAACCCTGTTCGCGCGAAATTCCGTTTTGAAACGGCCCACGCCAGCTTGCCCAATCATCGCCCTCAGCGGACAGAGACAAAACTGCAACCAAACACACAACCCATTTACCAATATTCATTGATCCGCCCAAAAACCCATGTTGTGACTTCGCTTATTACCCATCAATTTAGACGACAAACACGTTGCCGAACAGCGGTTCGAACCTACGCGAAACGCGCGAAAATAAGCTAAAAATTCAATTTATCCGCGAGCGCATCGTGGGCACAGAACAGGCAACGAAGCTCACTTACCGTTATCCTGATTTTGCGCGCTGGATTAATCCTTAAAGCGCAATTTCTTGATTTATTGAAGCCCTAAAGAACAATTGGCTTTGCGATTGCACATCGCTCAACGAAAATATTTCCAGTCGCGGATTTGATCGCGATTGTGGCCTGGGTCACATTTTCTTTGAGAAAATAAGAATGTTGATCTTCGATTGAAAATTGTGTCCCACGCCGCACCTGAAAACCTGTCTAAGGGAATGACGGCGATGGAGGGCTTTCTGGACACGTTGCGTTTGGCCCAAACTGGAGATGAAAGTTCATTGCGCGAACTTATTTCCTGTTTCCAAGCGGATGTTCGGGGAGTCTGTTTTGATGTGCGAATTGACGGCGCGGACCTAAGCTATTCGGATTTGCAACAAGAGGTTTGGCTGCGGGTCTGGTGCAAGATTGATCAGTTTGTTGGAACACAAGACGAACAAGTCTGTTTGGTCATGTTCAGGCGTTGGTTGCGAACGACCAGTCGCAACGTCATTTTAAACATCATGCAATCGCGTCAAACGGATCGTCGCCGACCCGAGCACAAGCCGCTCAGTCTTAACGGACTTTTTGGCGGTACGTGTTTCGAGCCGGAAGATTCCGCTACCCCTAGTCGTTTCGCCTCGGAACAAGAAGAAGCTACCCGGGTCCGCGCGGCGATTGCGGCCATCGAGTGTCCGCAATCCCGCCGGATCATTGAACTGCGGTTTTTGGAAAACCACACGATGCAACAAATCGCCGACGAAATTGGCCTTACCTATGACCAAGTTCGCGAGCGAAGTTCGGAGGAGTTGAATCGTATTCGACGAGATTTTGACCAACAACAAACTTGAGGTTCACCATGGCTAAAAAAGTTCGGAAAACGGCAAGTAAAAAACAAGTTCACGTCATTTTGTTTGAGGATAATTGTCTCAAAATCATCAATGGAGACTGGGACGAAAACGATGATCCGCATGTCGATAACCCCAAAAATTTTGTTTGCAAAACTAAAACGAGTAAAGAACTCAAATCGATTATTTCTTATCCAAGTTCTAGTGGTAATGTCGGGAACCCAAGAGTTGAAAATTCCGAAGTCGACTCAGAGATCGATCGGCTCCGGGCATACACAGCATATTGCTACGGACCATGCAATCCAGTTGGGATTCCATGCCCGGCGGGCCTGTATCCGATCTGCCAAAATGGGGTATTGAGCTGCGGTCCTTTCAGAAATCCTTCGAAGCCAGCGAGCAGCAAGCCGGTACAAAAGCCAAGCAAAAAGAAGAAGTGAACGCAGAGACTGGTTTTTCGGGACGTTCATCGATGGGTCGCTGGTGTAGCTGTAATTAGCTGCCAAGCGAAGTCGTTCTTTTGTGAAGCACGTTAAAGTCGAAATAACGTTGGGATCGCGATGTCTTCCGGCGACAATAACCCTAAGGATTCGATCGACGTTGAACGGTTTCAACGTATCGATGAAATCGCTGAAACCTATTTGAAGGCGCTGCACGAACCGTCAAGTTCGAAATCGTGGCGTAAGATTGCCGACGGACATCCGGATCTAGCGCCGGAGCTTGAGAAGCGTTTGCGGTTTATAGAGTCGGTATACCTGGCGCTGCAGCCGGACTCAGGTTCCATTAACGAAGGTTCAGACGACCCAACGGCCTTAACTAGCCCGGGAAACGGAGAATCGGATCTCTCGCAAAATCGAAATACGATTTCGCCCGACCGGGTCTATACCGTACGCTGCCCGCACTGCGGAAACCTTTTGAAAGTCGTGGCCCAGAATCAGACTGAGGTCACGTGCGGCAGTTGCGGAAGCGCGGTCAGTGTTGATCCGGACGGGACTCGAACGGATCGGCAAGTTCGGTTGCCCAAGTTTATCTCGCATTTCAAAATTCTATCCGTGATCGGACAAGGGGCGTTCGGCACGGCTTACAAAGCCGAAGATACTCGCCTCGGCCGAAACGTTGCTATCAAAGTCCCGCGCGCCGGAAGTTTTGCGACTCCGAATGACGAGTTCCGTTTCGTTCGAGAAGCGCGCAACGCCGCACAACTTCGCCATCCGAACATCGTCCAGGTTCACGAGATCGCCAACGACAACGGAATGCCCTTTCTGGTCAGTGACCTTATCGAAGGCATTACGTTATCGGACTTGATCAGCGGTCGACG
This sequence comes from Planctomycetota bacterium, assembly GCA_031376585.1. GTDB lineage: Bacteria > Planctomycetota > Planctomycetia > Pirellulales > Pirellulaceae > JANMEB01. The sequence goes on from JANMEB010000547.1 coordinate 43,190, forward strand.
ACTGACGTTTCGCGAGTCGGCGGAAATGATGGTTACGATTGCGGATGCCGTGGAATTTGCCCATGCGAACCACGTTATTCACCGTGATCTGAAACCATCCAACATTTTGCTGGATGCCAATAACAAACCGTTCGTTTGCGATTTTGGACTTGCTCGGCAGACGGAAGGTGAATTCACAGTGACGCTGGAAGGAGAAATCCTTGGCACGCCGGCGTATATGTCACCAGAGCAAGCGGCTGGAAAGGACATTGATGTACGAACCGACGTGTACAGTTTGGGGGTGATCCTTTACCGGTTGGTTTGTGGCGAGCTACCGTTCCGCGGCAGCCAGCGCATGATGATTCATCAAGTTCTGCACGACGATCCCAAAGCCCCCCGGCGTTTAGACGAGCGTGTCCCGCGCGATTTGGACACGATAATTCTGAAAGCAATGGCCAAAGAGCGCGAGCGGCGCTATGCGACCGCAAACGCCTTTGCCCAAGATTTGCGAAATTGGCTTCGGTCGCAACCGATTGCTGCCCGACCGGTTGGTGTCTACGGCAAGACCATTCGCTGGTGTCGCCGTCATCCGACCGGCGCCTTTGCCGCAGTAGGAACGGCGGTTCTGTTGCTTACTATTGCCGGGATTTCAGTGGCGTGGGGATTGCGCGAACGATTGATGCGCGAAGTGAAAATTGAGGCAGAGGCAAATCGGCGCGAGAGCATTTTGCGCCTGGCCGAAACGCACAATCAAAACGGCCTTGCGCGAATGCTCGCCGGTGACCCGTTCGGCGCAATCCCTTGGTTTGTCGAAGCATTAATCGTAGAGGGCAAGATTGGGGCCAATGCGAATTCATCCACCGGTTCGGCGGCTCCCCAATTGTCACGATTGCGACTTGGGATGATCGAGCAATCTTTGCCGACGCTTCGTCAAGTCTGGTCGCTGGATGGCAAAATTCAAGCGCTTCATTTCAGTGAGGACGGCAAGGTTCTATTGGCGACGTCTCAAATCGGTGCGGTGCAGTTGCTCGACCCTGAAGGAGCAGAATCGGTTGAATTGCAGAAGCCCAATAACACTGAGATTTGGTCGTCAGCCATCGATCCAACCGGCGAGCGAGGTGAAGGCGCGCAGTGGTGAGTGCGAGCGGGGCGCGTAGGGCGCGTGGACATCGTAGAGGTTGAGGAACAGGAAGTAAGGCTGACCGCTGCGGCGGTGCGCGGCCATCCGGGTCAGGGTGTGATCGAGCACCAGATGGTCGGCAGGGATGACTGCCATTCGGGTGGTACGGCGCGCTCTACTATTCCGAGCACGCGAACTCTGCCTACC
>JANMEB010000673.1:0-1298 GCA_031376585.1 Planctomycetota bacterium
AGTTCATAGCCATTGGTTCCGTTGTTTGCGCTGAAAAACAGCGTGCCGTTCACGTTAGTTAGGGATGTTGGATTTGAGCCTGCGTAGGAACCCAACCGTATGTTTTTCACTAGCACTGTGCCAGTGGTTGTGGCATCGCTCTTCCAAAGTTCGTATCCGTTACTTTCCGCGAAGGCATTGAAAAACAACGTGCCATTCACGTTGGCGAAGGACGTGGGATAAGATCCGACAAATCCAGACAAGATGTCCTTGACCAACGAAGTTCCGTTCGTTGTGCCGTCGCTTCTCCATAACTCGTAGCCATTGGTTCCGTCGTTCGCGCTGAAAAACAACGTGCCATTCACATTGGTCAAGTTACTTGGCGATGAGGACGACGCACCCGGTCGAATGTCTTTGACCCGCACGGTCCCCGCGACAGTGCCGTCGCTTTTCCATAATTCGCGGCCCGTCACATCCAGTTCGATGGCCACAAAGAACAAAGTGCCGCTGACATTGATAAGCTGTGACGGAGACGAACCGTAAAACCCTTGAATGTCTTTGACCACGATCGTCCCCGCGGCAGTTCCGTCGCTCTTCCAAAGCTCGTTTTGACCGTTTGGGCCTGTGGCGCGAAAAAACAACGTGCCATTCACGTTGGTAAGGGACAAAGGAGTTGAACTGAAAGCGGTGATATAGCTGCCCGGAAAGATGTCTGCGACGAGCACGGTCCCGGCGGCAGTTCCATCGCTCTTCCAAAGTTCGCGGCCGGTTGTTAAAGGTGCGTCGTCTGCGCTGAAGAACAGCGTGCCGTTGACATTGGTTAAGAAACGAGGTTCTGAACCGGCGACCCCCGCCCGAATATCTTTGACCAGCACGGACCCTGCGGCGGTCCCGTCGCTTTTCCAAAGTTCAGTGCCGTTCGTTGGATCGGTGGCAACAAAAAAGACAATATTGTTGACATTGGTGACGTTGGCTGGTGACGAGGCACCGCCCGGCACGAGATCGATCAGCGTCGGCAATCCGGCCAGCAGCATCCGCGGTTCGAGCCGTTCTAAGCCGAGGTGCGTTCGGCCTGCAAGATCACGCGAGCGTTTGTTGGCGGCTTTCGCCCGTTGACGAGCCGAACGGCCAAAGGCGAGTTTTGCTGGTTTGAGACTCCACATAGATGTGACTCCGAGAGTTTAGTCGCTTTTTTTGCGTCAGGTAATCAGGAATAGGAACGAATCAAGTTTCCGAGTTGTCCTGATTTGTTTAACGGCAAGCCGAAGGCGACTGCTTTGCATGGGGCAAATGGGTCTAAGAACGCAGTCGCCTTCGGC
>JANMEB010000674.1:0-4505 GCA_031376585.1 Planctomycetota bacterium
CTGAAAATAGGATCGCTCGGTGTCAATTCGCGCCACGACGACCGGAACCAAATTCGCCGCACGCCCATATCCGCGTAACAACGGCTGACGCAGCGTCAATTCCACGCCGTTGGTGAATTGTGGATTGAGCAGAAACGGCCCGCGTTGAAAATATGAGCCGACCGGCGTCACACTCAATCCAACGTCGGCGCCATTAAACATCCGCTTGGTCAATCCGACCGATGTGCTCACGGAGTCCGTACTCGATCCCCTAATCAGCGGCGTGGTGGCATCAAATCCTGGCTGGTCAATCTTGCCCAGAGTTGATGTTACATTCAAGCTCGGATCAAATAGGGCATTCTGTTCATCAATGCTAGTATTGGCAATTGCGACGTCGTAGATGGTCCTGCCACTAGTTGAGGCTGTCACTCCGCCCAGGAACCGGACTACTTCAGCGTTTTCAAGCGCGATACGGATCGCTTGGTCCAACGTCAAAGGGTCTGATGTCAGCGCCGTATCCGGACTAGAAACGGTGTAGGGTACGTCGACGGGCGGCAACTGCGACAACTGCGTTTGGTCAGTATCGCGAATTTCCAAAACTCGCTGTTCCGGCAAAATAAACGGTCGCGATTGTTGCGCATAGGCAAGTTCTGCGGCCATCAACAGAGGCACGCACATCGCCAGAAACGCTGTTCGTTGAAATGAAACGACGCTGTTCATGCCGATTAGATCGGTCACAACTCCAGTACGCCTTGTCCCGATTTTGCCTCAAAACCGGCTTCAACCTTCGCTGCCGACGTCTTGTGTCGAATGCAACGATTTTAAGGCCGCGTCAAAGTCCGTTGTATCCGCGACGATATTCCCGTCGCGCAACACGACTGTTCGGTGAGCGTTGCGGGCCACGTGTTGGTCGTGCGTGACCAGGATCACGGTCAGCTTCCGTTCTTTGTTCAGGTTTTTGAAAAGCTGAATGATATCGCGACTGGTGTGCGTATCGAGATTCCCAGTCGGTTCGTCAGCCATCAAGATCGCGGGATCGTTGATCAACGATCTGGCAATTGCCAATCGCTGCTGCTGGCCACCGGAAAGCTGCGAAGGATGATGATCCGCGCGATCACCCAACCCGACCAGTTCAAGCATTTCTGTCGCCCGTTTCCGGCGATTGACTTTGCCTCCGTGCCGTGAATAGAGCAATGGCAACTCGGCATTTTCCAATGCCGTCGTTCGAGCCAACAAATTAAAATTCTGGAACACGAACCCAATTTTCCGGTTCCGTATGTCCGCCCGCGCATCGCGGCTCATCGTCGCGACTTCCTCGCCGTCCAGCAGATAGCTTCCTTCCGTCGGCCGGTCGAGGCACCCAAGCGTGTTCATCAAAGTCGACTTACCCGACCCCGACGGCCCGATTAGCGCAATAAACTCCCCTCGTTCAATATCCAACGTCGTACTGCGCAGCGCATGAACCTTGACTTCACCCAGATCGTAAGTCTTTGAAACACCTTTTAGCTCAATCAGCGCCAACAGCGACTCCACAACAACCATTCGAAACGAGCTTGAGATCCGGCTTGTATTCTAATTGAAACGACGAGCCATCGCCAAGTCCGTACGGCGACAAAGCTTGTTGTGCAAAACGAAGAATACAGTTGTCTTGCAAATCGCAAACGTTGGTTGCCGGACCAAAATGAAAGATGCCGGGATTATTGAATTCCGGGCATCATTTCACAGTTGGATAGTTGGCTTTGACCGATCTAGTTGTCACCTCTTGGATGAAAGGCCAACCATTATCGTCAAAACAGTTTGTCAATTAAATGTTATACGCCGCCGAACACTTTGTCGTTTACGTCGATCGCAATTAGCAAGTCTTCATCATCGACATAGATAAATTCGACTGCGTCATCTTTCGCGTAGATACTGTCAGCGCCGGCACCACCCTTGAAAACGTCCACTCCGAAACCGCCATCGAGGCTGTCGTTATCGTCGCCGCCCAGGAGTCGGTCGTCGCCATCGCCACCGAACAGTTGGTCATTTCCAGCTTGGCCTCGAAGAACGTCGTTGCCGTTGTCGCCATAGAGCGAATCGGAACCATCACCGCCAATCAATTCGTCGTCGCCATCGCCACCACGGAGGATGTCGGCGCGAGTGCTGCCTATGAGAGTGTCGTTGCCTGCTTCGCCGTGGAACAGAGCCTTCCAGGTTTGGCCGGCACTGCTGTCGAGAATGATTACGTCATTCCCTTGGTCGCCGAAAACGGTAACTGTCTCGCCATTGATATAGTCGTGGATGGAAATTTGACCATTGACTCTGACAACGGCTTGCGCGCCTTTGGGACCAATCTGTCGGCCAACGCGAATGACGTCATTCTTGTTGGTGCCGACGATGAGAATGCCATCCTCGCCAGCTCCAAGATCCACGAAATCTCCGGAATCGACTTGGCTGGCGGTATCGTTACCAGCCCCACCAAGGAGCGTGTCGATACCCGTACCCGCCGACAACAGATCGTTTCCGTCATTGCCAGTCAGGGTGTCATTTCCTGCTAGACCAATGAGAGTATCGTTGTTCGAGCCACCTGTGAGAATGTCCTGGCCGCTATTGCCCAATAACGTTACTGGAACCGTTACAGCACTGGCGTTGAGTGTGTTGTTGCCGGTTCCCCCATCGAATCGTTGGCTTTCAATAGAGCTAAGTGCAACCGCCGGGCGTGTTGTCCCCGGACGACTGATACTGGAATTTGTAAAGACGACGTTGGTTGACGTAGTTCGAGCCGTGTCGAGAACAAACACGTTATCAACGTCCGCACCGCCGTTGAGCGTAAAGAGTCCACTGATGAAGTCAAAATTCCGTACATTGGGCGTGACATTGAAAGTGTCGTTCCCCGCGCCGGCATTGATGATCGTGGGAAGCGTCGCGCCACCGCCACCTTCGACATTGAGCACATCATTGCCCGCACCCGCGTTGAATATGACGCTTTCCGTTGTGTCCCAGCGAACCCGACGGTTGGCGTCGTTGATCGTCGTTCCCACGAAGATCGAATCCCCAAAACCGCTATACGTGCTACCGCCAAGACGCGCTTCATCATGAACGATCAGCGAATCGGAACCGGCTCCGCCATGAATCAGCAGATCGCCGCTTACCAGGAAACTAACAAGCTGTGTCGTCGGCGCGATTTCGAAAGTGTCATTGCCGCCATTGCCGATCAATTGATAGCGCGCCACGGAATCAAGCGATATGACGCGGAACGTGTTATTGGTGTTCGGCGCTTGCACGTCGATGTCGGCGCTGCTGATACTGATGGTTGTCCCGTTGCTGCGTTGAACTACGTCTGAAAAAATTGTGTAGTTGTTGGCGGTCAGCGCAGCTTGGTCATTCAGCCTTACATGATCCGCACCGGCTAGACCTTGCAACGATAGAATTCCCAAAATGCCGCTCATGTCGTTATTGAGTCCGACGTTGAATTGGTCGTTGCCGCCGAAGCCCGCGATGTTCATGAAGTTACCGGCAGGAGTGCTTTGGACATTGAAAATATCCGCCCCCGCACCAGCATTAAGGTTCACGGTCTCTACCCCGTTATAGTCGGCGACTTGGAAGTTGTCTCTCTTCACGCTGCTATTCGTGATGATAAATGTGCGGGCGACTGTTTCATTGCGATCGTCCAAGACTAATGTATCAATATCTTCGTTACCAATAGCTGCGACAAACGTGTCAACTACCCCGCTGAGGTTACGCGCGATCGGGGAAATCGTAAAAGTGTCGCTGCCCGTTCCTCCAAGCAGGCTCACCCGAGTCTCCGCTGGAGCGGAAACAAAATTGAAGCTATCGTGGCCACCAAATCCACGAACGCCAATGGTTCGCATACCCGAATAGGTGATCGTTGAGCCGCCCGTGAGCAGCCCAGCCGTAATAACTGAGATTGTATTATTGTTGACCGTAAAGACTTCGTTGGTACCGTCTCCTTCGATCGAGAGCGAATTGAAATTATCAAAGTCACCCGTGACCGAAATTGGAACGGTGATTCCGCGGCCGATAGTGATACTGTCGGCATCGGTGCCAAGCACTTTGATGCTCGAAACACTCCCCGCCGGATAACTCGTGACAAACGCGTCGATCGCCGTTCCATTGGGAAATCTATCCGCCGTGTTGTCCACGCTGGTAGTAATCACACCATTGCTGTGGGAAATGCGAATCTGATCCGGAAAGAGATTGCCGAACTGGCCGCGCACGGTCAATTCTTTCGTGGTCGTATTCAACACCGAATAGAAATTGCCGAACGCTTCTGGATCTACTGTCGTGTAGTTGTAGGCATCGCGCAAAAACAGACTGTCGGTCAAAGAGGGAAGTACACGAATGCCTTGCCCCGTTGCGGTGCTTCCCAACCCGCTTTCACCACGCAAACCATTTGGGAATTGAGCGTTTGGCGGCAAAACGGTTAACGAGCTGGCTATGTGCGCAGGCCGCGAAAGTGCGCTGAACCCATTCGCAGAGGTCAAAAGTAATTGCGTACTCGGCCCATTAAAAGCCCACGCTGTCCC
>JANMEB010000733.1:0-2508 GCA_031376585.1 Planctomycetota bacterium
CAGCGGTCGCAGCCGTTTGCCCGGAGCGAGCAAGCAATATCGAATTGCCTCGCCCAATCGCGCTGGGCAGCCTGCAGATAGCCGTGAGTACGCCGCCAATTGTTCGTCGATCCGTTGCCGAATCGCCTCAAACTGTGTCAGGTTACTTGGGCACGAGCCGACAGCCATCGATGTTCCTTGCGGGTCGAATCGTCACTCACATGAAAGTGAGTTGACCGGTTTCGATTCGCTTTCAAATGTAGCAAATTCGCATTAGATTCGCAGCGCGGGGTTGTGTTATTCGAGTCCACTAAAACAAACGATCGTCATCTTTTCCGCTGGGACGTTTTGCCGGGAGCGGCCGGTCGGGGTTGTTTTTTTTGGCTTCGGAAAATTCTTTAAGGCGCGCGGAGCCGTCGGCGTCCACGTCCACGACGAGCGCGATCCGTTCTTCGGCATCGCGCAGCCGCTGATGACATTGTCGTAAATGTTGCACGCCCATTTCAAAGACTTTTAGGGAATCGCTCAAATCCATTTGTCCTGTCTCAAGCTGCTGCACGATTTGCTCAAGCTGTTTGAGGTGCTGTTCAAAGCTCGTCGCTTCGGTTTCGTCGCCAGTTTTTGCTTTCTGTTTCATAGTATGTCGCTTGTTGCGAATCGAAAGATGTCAGTTTAATCGATGCTGTTGCTTTTCCAACGGCGTTCCACGCGGCTTTGCAAACGACCGAGCGCCAACTGCGTTTCAATCAGCTCTCCATCAGAAACTTGTTGGTAATCGGTGATCGGTTGCCGCTGTTCGTTGAGCGTTACGCTATATCCCCGTGCAAGAACGTGAACCGGGCTGATCGTTTGCAGTCGCGCCGCCAGTTCGCTGGCTTTCGATTGGTGGCGGTGCAAAGTATGAACTAGGCCGCGCGCGATTCGCTCCCCGCACGTGTCACAATGCTCGCGAAAAAGTGCAATTCGATCCAGCGGGCGGCGAAATGCTGGATGGCGTGCGATGGCTCCAAGACGTTGTGCGGCAAGTTCCGCTCGCCGCGTCAATGCAACTTGCAAGCGAGCCGACCATTGCTGAATCTCGCGCGCAAGGTCGTCGCCATCGGGAACGACCAACTCGCCTGCGTTGCTGGGGGTCAGTGCCCGAACGTCGGCGACCAGATCACAGAGCGTAACGTCGACTTCGTGGCCGACGGCGGATATCACAGGGATGTCACAGCGAAATACCGAGCGAACGACTCGCTCATCATTGAAGCAAGCAATGTCGTCTTGGCTCCCGCCTCCGCGCGCGACGATCAATGCGTCAAGGTTAGGTCGCACTCGACCGGCCGCCGCGATCGCCGCGACGATTTGGGACGGAGCGGACTCGCCTTGGACCTGGGCTGGGAACACGAGCAAATCGACGTCGCGCCAACGCCTGTGGATAACTTGCAAGATGTCGTGAATCGCTGCTCCGGTCGGGCTTGTCACGATACCAATTCGGCGCGGGTATTTGAGCAATGCTTTCTTGTGCCGTAGCTCAAACAGTCCTTCGGTTTTGAGTTTCTGAAAAAGCTGCTGAAACGCGAGCTGCTGCGCACCAATTCCGACCGGTTCAAGCTGGTTGACGTTGAGCTGGTACGTTCCGCGCGGCGGATAAAGTTGAATCGCGCCTCGGCAAATGACTTCAAGACCGTCTTTGAGCTCGAACTTCAAGCGCTGTGCCACCGGCCGCCAAATCGTCGCGCGGATTTGCGACTCCTCGTCTTTGAGTGTCAAGTAGATATGCCCGGAGCTTGACACCGTGAGATCGCAAATTTCACCCGCGACAGCAATTCGATCGAACGACGATTCCAATGATTCTTTGAGCCGTTGCGTCAGCTCGCGAACGGACAAGACATCGTCGGGGTCGGTAGGTTGAGAACGAATCATTTGCAAGCCATTAGCAGGGCGATGGTTGTTGCCATGAATGTAACAAAAAATTAGGTGCCCAAGACCCCCGCGAGCTTGTCTCGTGTGGTGAATCAGATTACCTGGGCTAACGCTTGGCTCGTTACATTTGAACAAGACCCCCGCGAGCTTGTCTCGTGTGGTGAATCAGATTAGCTGGGCTAAGCGCGTTCGTTAATCTCGCAGCCGAAATTCTCATTCACCAACGAGACAAGCTCGTTGGGGTCTATTTTTGCGGCGCCGTCGCCTATTAGCCTATGAATCTTTCGCTCCAACGAGGCAAGCTCGTTGGGGGCTTGGACCGGTGCGGCGAATCAGATTGGCTGGGCTAACGCTCGGCTCGTTACATTTGAATCAGACCCCCGCGAGCTTGTCTCGTGTGGTGAATCAGATTCGCTGGGCTAACGCTCGGCTCGTTACATTTGAACAAGACCCCCGCGAGCTTGTCTCGTGTGGTGAATCAGATTAGCTGGGCTAAGTGCGTTCGATAATCTCGCAGCCGAAAGTCTCATTCACCAACGAGGCCCGCTCGTTGGGGGCTTGGACCGGTACGCGAGGCAAGGATTTAGCAAACCGATCTTTGGTTCCGATGAGGCCCGCTCG
>JANMEB010000078.1:0-1566 GCA_031376585.1 Planctomycetota bacterium
AATTGCCCCGAGCGAAACTCCGCACAATACAGTCGGTAATCCGACGTGCAGCAACCAGGACTTGCGCAGGCCGGTCAACCATTGTCGGCGACTCATTGAGATGAGCAATCCTGTGAGGCTCAGTACAAGCGGATAAACAGAATACTTCATCCACTGTGCGGGTCGAGCGATAGAATCCTGCGGCACCGAGGCATTCCAAGTCTTGACCTCGACTGAGCCGAGCGTGAGCAACGTCTTCCCGTAGGTCGTCGTCCAGCCGTCCCAATATTTGGAACTTGAAACCAAGATCAGAATCGCGCCCAAAGATAAGAGTACCGCGCCCCAAGTCCGGTTGGTTCGCCGCTGTTCGGGTTGTCCGAAAACCGCTCGCCATAATCCCCATGCGATTAATGCAATGCCGCCGAGCAGAAGAATAAGGGTCGCGGTGCAAGGCTTACCGATTGCCAGCAATCGCAAAGATTCGTCGTATTTCGTGCCAAAGCCTTGGGTACTGTCGTTGGCCAACCAGCGGCTGAGCCCACGATAACACATCAACCCACACAAAGTCACCACAAATGGAGGCAGCTTTAGCTTGGTGATGAGGATTCCGTGCAGCAAACCCAAATGAAGTGCAAAGGCAAAAGAAAGAAACAGGCAAACCGGAATCGTAACCCAGCTTGGAATGTTTAAACCCGCGATCGCCAACGCCACGATCCAACACCCAAGTCCGCCGCCGATCAGTCCCGAAATCCAAATTTTTTCAGGACGAGTCGTCCGACGATCGGATTGGCGTGCGCGAATCACGCGCCAACCGATCCATGCGACGGCGAGAAGGAGCGATTCACTTCCCAGAAACTTCAAGATGAATCCGACGTTGGAAGCAGCAGGTGATTCCATCCAGCCGTTGAGCGTCATAGTCAAAATGCAACCAGTAAGACCAACCATCGAACCGATCGATAAGTCAATGCCGCCAGTGATGATGACGAATACGGCACCTATTCCAATGATCCCAAATAGCGAGACATAACGAAGCAAGTTCTGCAAATTGAACGGCCCAATGAACGCATCATTTAAAAGCGCCGTCGTGATGCACACATAGAGCAACAGCAAAAGAATGCCGGTGATTTTGTTGTTCATGGGGGAGTTGAGAGTGGAGAGTTGAAAGTTGAGAGCGGAGAGAACAGTGTTCAGTTTTCAGTGTTGAGAGTTTTCGATTAACCGCCGCTTCGGCGTTGGCGCGCGGGAGTCTTATGCTAAAACAATAGTTCCTCCTACCGGGTTTTCCAGCGAGACGTCACGGAGACAAACGCACAGCGTCGTTGTGATTTTGGCACAATCCAGCGCTGACTGGTAGCGACCAATTCGCAAGCGATCAAATCGCGACAGTTACCAATCCGGTCGCCAAATTCATTACGGCTTGCTCGCTGAATTCGTGACGGAGCAATTCGCCCGCGATTTGCCCTTGGTGCATCACCAAAATCCGATCGGCCATCGCCAAGATTTCTTCCATATCACTGGAGACGAACAAGATCGCTGCTCCTTGCCCAGCCATTTGGTCCATCAGACGATAGATTTCTTGCTTGGCAC
>JANMEB010000095.1:0-12510 GCA_031376585.1 Planctomycetota bacterium
GCCCGGTCAACGGTTTACCATAATAAAACCGATGGGCACCTGTGAACCCAATCAGCCAAAGTAGATACCCGACCGTCAGGCTATGGCTATCGTTTTCCCACATTACGGCTTTGGGCATTTGCAATTTCGGGGGCAAACCAGCGTAGGCAGCAGCGGACATTTGATTTCCTTCATCGTCGAAGACCATTTGGAAATTCGCCGTTCTCCCAAGAATCTTGGACGATTCTTTTTAAACAAGCCGGAAAAGTTCGCCGCGACACAATTAGCCAAGTTTTGACGCCGTTCTCATTTGCGAATCGAGCCCATCGGCACTAAACTTTCAACTCTGGAGGCCTCCAATCAGACGATTCGTTTAACCCGAATACCGTTCAGTTTTTAGAAACATCAGCCGCTGGGCGCTAGCCCCGGTTTCCGAAACGCGTGTATCCGGCAGAAACCGGACGCTAGCGCGTTCCGGCTGATAAAAAAATGAACGGTATTGCGTTTAACCCGGAGCCAACGGCGACGGCAACCAATTCGTTTAACCCGGAGCCAACGGCGACGGCTTTGACGCTAAAAAGTTGTCGTCGCCGTTGGCTACGGGTTAAACGTTGCAAAGCGAAAACGGATTTTCAGTTGTCAGAAACTCGCCGACAGTCTGCGGACAACCGCCCATCGGCACTCGCATATTTCAAATCAAATTCACTTAAAGGGAGATTTCACATGTTGTTAACCAATTCATTTTTGCCTTGGGTGCGACGCGTTTGCGCGGCAGTTCTTGTCGGCGTCATAACAATGGGAATAGCTCAAGCACAAGTTGAAAAAACGGGCCCGGATTTTGATTCAAGCAAACTTTGCGGCGATTGGAAATTTATCGAGGGCAAGCGTGGCGGGAATCCGTCTGCCGACGAGGGTCTCATTGCTGGCGTAACGATCAACGAAAAAGAGCTTACGATCGAGAGTGAGGACGCTAAGTTTGTCATGGCGTATCAACTGAATACAAAGAAAAATCCAATCGAAGTCGATTTTCAAATCACGGATGGTCCCGTTCCGGAAGGAAAGGCCATCGGAATCATCAGACTTTCCGGCGACAAGCTGACCTTGTGCTACGATCCGACCGGCGCGAAGCGTCCCGACAAATTTGAATCGAATGCCGAAAATGGATGGCATTTGTTTGAATTGACCAAAAAGGTATTTGATGTAGGACAGCTTTGCGGCAAATGGAAATATGAATCAGGCGATCGGGCAGGAGAAAAAATTGCCGCCGAACGATTGGATTCCGTCGTCACGGTTTCCAAAGACAAGTTTATCGTTCCGGCTGGTCCAGATTCAAATTTCGTTATGGCTTACACCGTGGATGCCAAACAAACTCCGATCACGATCGACTTGACGATCGAATCCGGACCAGCGCCGGAAGGCAAGGCAGTCGGAATCATCAAGATCGAACAAGGCAAGATGACGCTTTGTTACGATCCGACTGGCGTGAAGCGTCCCACCGATTTCAAGTCGACGTCCGAAAACGGATGCTTCACCTTTGTCCTCGCAAAACAGGCCGAAGAAGCCGAGAAAAAAGTCGAGCCAAAGAAGTCCGATGCGACAATTGAAAAGAAACAGGAACCAGGCAAGTAACAGCTATGTCTAACTCGACCTTTCGCTAGAGATTCGCAAAGCTGCCGATCGTGGTCTTGGTGCTGCTTGCCTGTTTTATTGTCAACCATCAATCGAACGCGATAGGACAAACGCTTGAGTCGCATTACATCGCGATGGACGATGGCGTGCGCTTGGCGGTGGATGTTCATTTGCCAATCGACTACGAGCCCGACAAAAAATTCCCTGCCTTGCTGGAACTGACTCGTTATTGGCGGTCGGCCCTTGATCCAGCAACCGGTAAATCGCGCGGATCGGGAAATGGCCTGAACCGAATCGATCGCGGCTTTTCCGAAAACGGGTATGTCATCATTAAGGTCGACGTGCGCGGATCGGGTGCTTCGTTTGGCCACCGAATGGAAGAATACGGTCCGCGCGAGGTCCGCGACGGCTATGCGATCGTCGATTGGGTTGCGACTCAACATTGGTGCGACGGAAACGTCGGCGCTTATGGAATTTCGTACTCCGGCACGACCGCCGAGCTAATCGCCAGTTCCAAACACCCGGCCTTGAAAGCCGTCATACCCGGCTGGTCGGATTTTGATATGTTCGCAAGCCCAGGGCGACCCTACGGCCTTTGTCCATTCGCGTTGATGACCGAGTGGGGACAAATGGTTGGCTGGATGGACGAAAACAACGTGGAAAAGATGAGTGCATCGGTGCGCCCTGTCGATCCAAGCCTGCTGAGCGCGGCTTTGAAAGATCACGAAGCCAATCCGGATGTCGCCAAGCTCGAAGAATTGGTTGAGTTTCGTGACATCGGATACCTTGGCAGTCGACCGATGGCCGAATGCACGTCGGTCTTTTGGAAAAAGGACATCGAAGCCTCAAACGTACCGATGCTCGTTTTCGCGAGTTGGCTCGACGCGGGAACTGCGGACGGCGCGCTCCTGCGGTTTCAACACTACAACAATCCTCAATACTTGGTCGTTCTGGCGTCATCGCACGGCGGAATGTTTCACGCCAGCCCATTTGTTGTTGGCGACAAACCAGCGCCACCGGTGCCGAGTAGCAAAGATCAATTCGCGATGTGGTTGGCGTTCATGAACCACTATCTCAAAGGCGAGAAAAACGAAGTGACCGAATGGTCGCCAATTCGGTACTTCAACATGGGCGAAGAAAAGATGCACGAGTCGGCTGTTTGGCCTCCGACGAGCATGGAGCCGCAGAAGTATTATTTTGCGTCTAACGCTGTGTTATCTCAACAACTTTCTAATCAAGTTGTCGGGCACAATGTCTTGAATGTTGACTTCGAGGCCAACACAGGAACCAACAACCGTTGGATGACGCAGATGGGATTGCCTGTTTTCAACTTGCATCGCCGGGAAAAAATGGACGGCTCGATGCAATGCTACACGACGTCGCCTTTGGCCGCTGATCTGCAAATCACGGGCACGCCCGAAGCGCATCTTTGGCTGAGTGCGTCGCAAGCCGATGGAGCCGTGCTCGCTTATTTGGAAGACGTCGCCCCAGACGGGCAATCGCGTTACATCACCGAGGGCGGCCTCCGATTCATGCATCGCAAACTAACCCCCGATCCGGATTTGCCGAAAGACGTTCTTACTCATAGCTTTGCCGAAAACGACAAGCTTGATTTAGTTCCGGGAGAAATCACCGAGGTCGCGTTCAAGATGTGGCCTACTTCGGTGCGAATTGAAGCAGGTCACCGAGTTCGGATTGCGATTGCCGGGGCAGACAAGTCCACGTTCCTGCGAATTCCGGTCGATGGCGAAATGGAATTAACTTTGTTCTGTGATGGTACCAACTCGTCGCACGTTGTCCTGCCGATAATTCGGACGAACCAGTAATCGAAAACGAAATACGCTACGAACGGCATTGGGCCATCAGCCGCGTTTCAATTTGGTCAAGTATCGCGGCGGCGACGACGGCTTTGGAACCTTGAGCCAGAATTGCCTTTCCGTCGTTATCAATGATCCGCACTTCGTTTTTTGTAGCATCAATCGCGGACGCATCGTTGAGAACGATCAGGTCGCATTTTTTTCGCCGCAGCTTTTCGATCGCGCGATCTAATCCGTTTTGAGTCTCTAACGCAAACGCGACCGTCCACTGTCCCGACCGTTTGAGTTTGCTTAGTTCGGCGATGATATCGGGCGTTTGGACTAATTCCAAAGTCAGCCCGCGGTCCGCCTTGGACATCTTGTTTTTTTCGATGTTGCGAGGTTGGAAATCACATGGAGCAGCCGCTGCGATCGCGCCGTCGCATTTGGGAAACGCATCCAAGCAAGCCGTCAACATCTCATGGGTCGAAACGATTGGGACGACTTGAGCCGCTTCCGGATACTCGACTTGAACTGGGCCGGATACGACGATCACTTCGTGCCCGCGCCGTAGAGCGTCGGCCGCCAAGGCAGCGCCCATTCGACCGCTCGAGCCATTAGTCAAAAATCGGACTGGGTCTAAATATTCGCGCGTCGGTCCAGAAGTAATAAGAATGCGAGCCATGTGCGACGTCGTTTCGTGGCAAGAGACCATGATCGGTAACAACGACCATAATAGCAAATGCTGGAACGTCAGTACTCGATCCAATCGATCAAGTGAATGGCTTCGCGCCGACTCTATCGCTGAACGGTTGGGGCAGTGGCGGGCGGCTCGATGCGGCGTCCAATTCGCAAACCATTCAACACGGGCTCGATGGGCCGAGTTCGCGAGCTGGATAACCGCGGAACAATGCTCAGCGTATCGGGGCGGCGCGATGATTGTGCAAACGGGGCACCTTCAACGCTGACGATTCGCGCGATTGATGGAATGTCGGAGGGATAAAGCGGCGGTACGGCGAACATAATATTTCGTGTACTTGTTTCCGCAGAATCGGTCTCGTCCATCCCTGAGGTTTGAATTGTTCCGTCGGTTGGGGCGTCAAATAACGCGGTCAATTTCGAAGAGACTTGTTTTGGAAGTGCATTTCCTTGGTCCTTGGAGTTAGGAAATCGCGGCTCGGCGTCTTCGATTTCGAGGATCAACGTATTGGTGGGCCTCGAAATGGGGTCGACGCATTCGGTCGATGGTAGCTCTATCGGGGCGCTTTCAATTTGCGGAATACTGATCGCGGCCTTGGTGGCCTTAACTAGTGGCTTGATCATGAACGACCCGCCTTCCTTCGAAGGCCGGCTGCTGGTTTGCACACTTGGATTGGGTTCGACAATCGGATCTGCCGCAAACAAAGCCGGTCGTGCGATTTTAGTTCGAGCCGGTACCGCAGGCGGCGTGACCAATTTCGGCGTATTGGACTTGGCAACCGTGGCAACTGTTGCAGTCGTTGGCGCCGACGCATTCGTACAGGTGCAAGGTGATTTCGCGCAAGTAGACGACGATTTCTCGCACAAGCATCGTGATGACGCGACAACTTGCGATTCCGAAACATATGTCTGATGCGGGCCGACACGCAAGCAACAGCCGGATACACAGACGACCGCCGTGAGAATCAAAGTCAGCGAACCGCGATTCATCCGCGTTTGGTACTTGCCGAAGCTCAATTTGCACATGGCGATTTCCCGTTCCCAAAACAACCGAGCGAATATGCTTTTTCGGCACCACGCTCAAAAGTGGTTTGATCGATGTCACTGGTATCGGGATGTTCCGTTGGTCGGGTTTGGAATTGTTGTAGGCCGCTGAGAATCGTTGCGTCCGGCAAGTCGGTAACGAGCCCAACAACTGGTATTGGCCGCAAATGTGGAAGATCGCGAACAAACGGTTGGATTTTGACCGACAGTTTGGCCGCTCAACCGATACATTCGGTACGACCGGAATTGAGCATGAATCGCAACTTCAACAAAGCGCGAGCGAGTAGAAAGCAGGTTTCGAATCGGCCAACTGAATTTTCTGCAGTCCAAACTGCGGCAGCCTTTTTGTTTAGCGTACTGTGGATGCGGTTGAATTCCTAGAAATTGACAGCCGTTCGTAAGCGTAAGTTCCTCGCGAAAGACTCGCAAATTCGCTTGTTTTGAACGGAAACCACAAATGGCGTGAGCTTTGGCCGTTGCGACCCATTCATTGCGTCGCGATAATCTTCCCATGCGTTAATCGCACTGCGCGATTCAATGCGCAAAAAGAAGAAAATCAAGATTCGTTAGGGGAAAAAAATGAAAATTCGAACGTGTCAGTTTGCGGCTTTGGTGATGTTGCTCAGCGCGGGCTTTGGTCTGGCACAGGAGCCGCCGAAAGAAATGGAGCGATTCAAGTCGGATGTTGGAACCTGGGATTGCGAAGTTCGAATGTTTGGTGACCCAGCCGAAAAGCCAACGATCAGCAAGGGGAGCGAAACGGTTAGCATGCTGGGAGGAATGTGGCTCGTCAGCCACTTCAAAGGAGAAATGATGGGAATGCAGTTTGAGGGAAGCGGGCAAACGGGC
The DNA here is from genome assembly GCA_031376585.1 of Planctomycetota bacterium. Lineage (GTDB taxonomy): Bacteria > Planctomycetota > Planctomycetia > Pirellulales > Pirellulaceae > JANMEB01. The sequence goes on from JANMEB010000095.1 coordinate 5,997, forward strand.
TTCAATCCGGAAACGAAAAAGTACACAGGGACTTGGGTTGACTCAATGAGCCCCTATGCGATGGCGACCGAGGGAACATGGGATGAAAAGACCCAAACTTTTACTCAGCATGGAACGGGCAAGGACGGGACCGGAACCGAAATGAAGATGAAGATGACATCCGTCTATAACAAAGATGGTACTCGCTTGTTCACGATGAGCGGGGCAATGCCCGACGGCAAGGAAATGAAAATGATGGAGATTCTCTACAGCAAATCCAAGAGCGGCGACGCGAAACCGGCGAAGGCCAAGTAAGCGCTTTGGTCGGAAATCATCAGATCAGAATGCGGTCCAAGATTGTCTTGGGCCGTTTTTTGTTTTATGGCGCGAATGCGGCGCGGCTAAGTTTTGTTGGGTGCCAACTTGCTGTAAATCGCCGAATCGAGAAACTCGCCGTTCCAAAAATAGTTTTCGCGAAAGTACGCTTCGCGCACGAAGCCAGCACTTTCCAACAAGCGAATGCTGGCGATGTTGGCTGGGTTGACGTTGGCTTCGACTGAATGCAGCCCCATCGTTTGAAATCCAAAGTCGACTGCGGCAGCCAGTGCTTCGGTCATGATCCCTTGTCGTTGAAAATCAGGATGCAAAAGGTAGCCGATCTCCGCGCGATAATGCTCTTTGGTAATTCGCCAAAAACCGATGGTCCCGATCATCATCGGCTCGCCGGCAAGCGTAATCCCCCAGGCGATTCCTTCGTTGGCGACACGTGACGCCTCCATTTTCTCGATCAACGTGCGGGCATCGTCCAGGCTTTCGGCCATCGGTCGATCGATGTAACTCATCAGTTGACGATTCGATCGCAACGTAAACATCGCCGGAATGTCGTCGGCCGTGATGCGTCGCATCATCAGTCGCGCCGCTTTCAATGTCGGGTATGGATCAAAACAAAGTTCGAGCATGGTGATTGATATTCAGTCGATTCGATCGTAGGGCAAAGTGCAACTCGCAACCACATTGTCTTGAATTGATTCCGAACCGCAAGCGTGACCCAATGGACAATGATGTTCCCAACAAGTTTATCGTGAGGCGTTTGGGATTATTCGTCGGATTCCTCGTTCGATTCAGAATCGTCGTCCTCTTCGTCGTCAAACGCTGGCGCAATATCGCTTGGATTGGTTCGCGGCGGCTCAATTCGCGGCGCGGCGTCGATCACACCTTCATCAACGACATTTTCGTCGCGCGGCACACGAACGACGGCCGCCAGCGTATCGCCCTCATCCAATCGCATGATATTGACACCTTGCGTATTGCGGCCGATCGGTTTGATGTCCGCGCAATTGATGCGTTGAAGTTTCCCGCGCGATGTCATCAACAAGATCTCATCGTCGTCTTGCACAGGAACGATCGCGACAACGCGGCCATTGCGTTCAGTTGTTTTGATGTCGCGGACTCCTTTTCCGCCACGTCGCTGAGTGCGGTAACGCGAGGAACTGGAAACATCCTCGACCTCGACCCCAATCTCGACTTCGGCGTCAGTTTCGTCAGGGGCGGCGGATTTAGGTCCAAAGGTCGTTCGTTTGCCGAATCCATTTTCGCAAGCGGTTAGTAAAGTCGCTGCAGGATCGACGACGACCATCCCGACGACCACGTCTCCTTTTCGCAAAGTGATCCCTTTTACGCCGCTGGTATTGCGACCCATTGGCCGAGCGTCGCTTTCTCCAAAGCGAATTGCCATGCCGTTAGCGGTTGAAAACAAGATGTCATCACCGGTTTTTGCAACTGAGACATCGATTAATTCATCGTCTTCCCGAAGTTTAATCGCGATGATGCCCCCCGCGCGAGGGCGGCTGAATTTGCTGAGCGACGTTTTCTTGATAAGGCCTTTCTTGGTGGCCATCATCAAATAATGTCCTTCCTGCAAGAAATCGCGGACCGCCACGCACTCGGCGATTTTTTCGCCTTCGTCAAGTTTCAGCAAATTGACGATCGCCCTCCCGCGGCTTTCGCGAGCAAGCTGCGGCAGGCCGTACACTTTTTGCCACTGCATCCGGCCGCGATTAGTGAAGAACAACAAATAGTCATGGGTGCTGGCCGCGAACAAGTGCTCGATGGGATCCTCCTCGTCGGCCTGAGCTCCCTTCAAGCCCTTTCCGCCGCGTCGTTGAGCGCGATAAGTGCTTACGGGTGTGCGTTTGATGTAGCCTCGGTGGCTGATCGAAACGACCATATTCTCTTCGGCGATGAGATCTTCGACGTCGATGTTTCCTATTTCTTCGCCGCTAATTACCGTGCGCCGTGCGTCCGCGTGTTTTCGTTGGATCTCGATCAAGTCGTCCTTGATGATTTTGCGAATGTTTTCTTCGTCGGACAGAATCCGCAGATACTCCGCAATTTCGTTCATCAACTCAGCGTGTTCGTTGCCCAACCGCTCCTGTTCCAGGTTCACCAACTGGCCGAGCGTCATCTTCAAGATCGCGTCGGCTTGCAAAGCGGTCAGTCCATAAGTTTCCGCGACGCCGCGGTCTTGTTGGAAAAGCCGGAACGCTTCCTCACCAATCGCTCGCAGCAGCATGGCTGCAGGGCACTTCAAATTCATCAAGCCTTGTTTGGCGTCGGCTTGCGTCTTGGACGTGCGGATCAAACGAATGATCTCGTCAATGTTGGCCAGCGCGACGAGCAAGCCTTCGACGATGTGCTTGCGACGCCGAGCACGAATTTTCATGAACTCGGTGCGCCGGCGGATCACGCTGACCCGGTGCCGAATGAACTCGGCTAACAGTTGCTTGATGTTGAGCTCGCGTGGCTTACCGTCAACCAGCGCTAGAAAAATCATTGAGAACGAAGTTTGCAACGGCGAGAACTGATAAAGCTGATTCAAGATAACGTCGGCTTCGGCGTCGCCCTTGATATCGATCAGCAACTTGACTGGCTCGCTCAAATCGCTGAGGTCGCGAATCGCGGAGATGCCTTTGATTTTGTCCCCTTTGACCAGCGCGGCGATCTTTTCCACAACCGAATCGCGCGTTTGTTGATAGGGAATTTCACTGACGACGATCTGGCTGCGTCCTTTTTTGGCTTCCACGATTTCGCATTTGGCGCGAATGACGATCTGGCTGCGTCCGGTGTAATAGGCTTGGCGAATTCCCATGCGGCCGCAAATCTCCCCACCTGTTGGGAAGTCCGGACCTGGCAGGACTTCGAGAATCTCGTCGATCGACGTCTGCGGATTTTCCAATAGCAGCAACAACGCGTCGCAAACTTCACCTAGATTATGCGGCGGAATCGAGGTCGCCATGCTGACCGCAATGCCGCTGGCTCCATTGACGAGCAAGTTCGGGAACCTGCTCGGCAACACCGTTGGCTCCATCCGTTTTTCGTCATAGGTTGGAACGTAATCGACCGTGTCATGCTTCAGATCGTCCAACATCAACGCCGCGACCGGCGACAATCGAGCTTCGGTATACCGCATCGCGGCGGGGGGCAGGCCTGCAACCGAGCCAAAGTTCCCCTGCTTGTCGATCAAGATATGCCGCATGTTCCATTCTTGCGCCATCCGAACGAGCGTTGGATAGACAATGCTTTCTCCGTGCGGATGGTAATTGCCGCTGGTGTCGCCCGAAATTTTAGCGCACTTAACACGGGACGCGCCTGGACCAAGACTCAAGTCATTCATCGCCACCAGGATTCGTCGTTGCGACGGCTTCAAACCGTCACGGACGTCAGGCAGCGCTCGCGAAACGATCACGCTCATCGCGTAGGTCAAATAACTGTTTTTCAGTTCTTGCTCGATCGGAATGTCAATCCAATCCGGTCGGACAACATCGCCGCCACCGCCAGAATTGCCGTTGCCCGAATCGCCGCCTGCAGTCTCATTTGGGTTTTTGGAAGACAATTGATTTTCCTTTTATGTCCGAACGGGCGTGCGAAAACGCCTCGCTAAAAAGTGCGCTTCCAGTCCGCGAATACCGCGAGTTAAAATCTGATACTGTTCATTTTTTAGAAACATCAGCCGCTGGGCGCTAGCACTCGGTTTCTCCGTTTCGGCTGACGTGAAGTCCACAGAAACCGGACGCCAGAGCGTACCGGCTGACAGGAAAACGAAATTGATTTAATACCGGTAAATCCACACCAAAATCTACCAGTTTTGACCCCGATTCACAATCGTCCAAGCGAAATTTCAGTGGCCGTAAAGTGCTTTGGCATAATGATTTACGAGGACGCCTTCGCTGCAAGCAATGACCGTCGCCGCATCGCTTTTCAAAGTGCTTTATTCGGCTGTTTGGAACCATTCATTTGCGCTGACAGAAATTGCTTGACCGGGTCGCGCCTTCAAGCAGACAATGAATACTCTCGTCCCCATTTTCGGATAGGCTCGCAGGTATGGTAGTCAATCGTTGGAACGACCCAATCGAACAGCATTCGTTCGAAGCCCGACTTCGGGCCATGGCTCCGATCGTGCGCGACAACTTGGTACCTCGTATTCGGATCGACGGGCCGTATGAGTCTGCCGTGGCCGGCGCAACGCGGGCGCGCTCGGCCAGCGGTGAATTTGAATTGGACATCGACGCGTCGCGGCACCAACGCATTGATTCAATTGATGGGCCGATATGGGTTGAAGGAAATACCATCCTTTGCTCTTGTCCCGATTGCGCTGCACCGATTTCGTTACGATTGAATCTGGCCATGGCTAATTGCTGGCGCTGCGAGTCTTGCGTTGAACTATCGCCCGCCCAAAGGCGCGCGGTAGAAGATGCAATGCGAACCGCGACGACCATCGACGAACGAAAGGGCACGCCAGCCGACCGTGCACAGACTGGGTCGTCAGTTCAAACCCGTTCGGCTCGTCGCCGCGATCGTTCGGTTGGACTAGCGCCGAGTTTTGAAATTGGGCCGCGTCGACGGCGACGATCGATTCGAGAGCGCATCCACTCGATTCCAGCGTGGCTCGTGAGCATGTTGTTTCACCTATTATTGTTAATGATTCTCGCGCTAATTTTAATGCCGCATGAGTCGCTCGATGAAACCATTACCATTACAACTTTCATCGACCCAGTAGACCAACCTGGCGGTGAAATCGCCGCGATGGATATTGAAAATCAGCTAAGCGATGATTTGCTTCCCGCACCGTTACTCGAAATGGGCGATGCCGAATTGCGGCAATTCAAGCTCCTTGCTGACCAAGACGCGCGGCAACTTCAAATCGACGAAGCCCCATTTGCGACTTTGCCGGACGTGGCTTCGGTTCGCAGAAATCTGACGACGGAAACGGGGCAAACTCGCTCGTTGGCGGCTCGCGATCCCCGTGTTCGCGCAGATATCGTCACGAAGGAGGGCGGCTCAAACTTGACCGAAGCCGCTGTTTCGCGTGGCCTGCGCTGGTTGGCAACCGTACAAAATAAAGACGGTAGTTGGAGCTTAACCGACTATGACCAAAGCCATCGGCCGCGCAATCAAGGAGACGTCGCAGGGACGGCCTTGGCACTGCTGCCTTTTTTGGGCGCGGGGCAAACGCATGAGTTCGGCGTGTACAAATCCAACGTAGCCAAAGGCCTCCAATGGCTGATCGATCAACAGAAGTCGAGCGGTGACTTGCGTGACGCCGTCAACAAAGAGTACGGCATGTACGCACACGGACAAGCTTCGATCGTGCTGATCGAAGCCTATTCAATGACCGGCGACGAGAAATTGCGCGAGCCGGCGCAGCGCGCAATCCGCTTTATCGAAAATGCACAACACGAACGAGGTGGCTGGCGATATCAACCCCACGAAGAAGGTGACACCAGCGTCTTCGGTTGGCAGTTAATGGCTTTGCAAAGTGCCCGGGCGTCCGGCTCAAGTCTGCAAGTTGATGATGCAACTCTCAAACTGGCGGATTATTTCCTCGATCTCGTCAGCCGACGCGTCTCGCCGCGCGAATTGCGTGAAATCAAAGAGCGCTTTCGCCAACCCGGCGTCCTGTACCGCTACCAACCGGGTCGCGAGCCGACCTCACCGATGACCGCCGAAGCCATCTTGTGCCGCATGTACCTGGGCTGGCAAAAGGATGACCCGCGTTTGATCGCAGCCGTCGATTGGCTGACTCAGTATCACTTGCCCGATGCCGATTCAGAATTCAACGTCTACTATTGGTATTACGCCATGCAATCGATGCATCATTATGGCGGCTCCAAATGGAAAACTTGGAATCGCAGAATTCGCGACCTGTTAACTGTGTCCCAAGAATCACGCGGAAAATACCCGGGAAGTTGGGATCCCGACAATGACGTTTGGGGTCGGCGGGCGGGCCGCATCTACGTCACCTCATTAGCGGTCTGCACTTTGGAAGTGTACTATCGGCATCTTCCGCTCTTCAAGAAACTGGATCTGACTTCAAACGCGAACGCGGAATGAATCAAGGCACAACTCCCGCACAGAGTCGCATTGTCGGACCGGCATCGACTTGGAAGCTTCGCACGCGGACCTTGCGATTTGGCGAGGTGCCGTTGCTGATGGGTATAGTTAATGTCACGCCAGATAGCTTTTCCGATGGCGGAAA
>JANMEB010000158.1:0-1867 GCA_031376585.1 Planctomycetota bacterium
TTGTTGTTTCCTTGTTGCGTTCGCCGACATTCGTCTCCCGCGACCAGCATCGGAACGCCTTGAGAAAGCAAAAGGGTCGCTAGAAAGTTTCGAACTTGGCGGGCTCGCACGGATTCAATATCAGCCTTCGTCGTCAAACCTTCCGCGCCGTTGTTGTCGCTAAAATTCTGCATCTCGCCGTCACGATTGTCTTCGCCATTGGCCAAGTTTCGCTTTTCGCGAAACGTCACGAGGTCGTTCAGCGTAAAGCCATCGTGGGATGAAATAAAATTGATACTCGCACACGGCGGTCGCCCACCGGGTTGGTACAAATCACTGGAGCCCGATACCCGCGTGGCCAAATGACCGTGCATTCCTTCATCGCCACGCCAAAATCGGCGTACGTCGTCTCGATAGCGACCGTTCCACTCGGCCCAGCGGTCATCGCCAAACGAGCCGACTTGATAAGCGCCAGCGGCATCCCAAGCTTCGGCGATGATCTTGGTATCCGCCAACAAAGGATCCTCGCCGATCGATTCAACTATGGGCGGGTTGGGAACCAAATTCCCGTTCCGATCGCGATTCAGAATCGAAGCCAGATCGAAGCGAAATCCGTCGATATGAAAATTGTGCACCCAGTGACGCAAGCAATGAAAGATCATTTCGCGGACGATCGGATGATTGCCGTTGACTGTGTTGCCGCAGCCCGAATAGTTTTTGTAAAAGCGTTGGTCAGCCTCGAGCATATAGTAAACGGAATTCTCTAGGCCCTTGAAGCTGAGCGTGGGGCCGAGGTGATTGCCTTCGCAAGTGTGATTGAACACCACGTCGAGAATGACTTCGATACCCGCAGCGTGCAGGGATTTGACCATCTGCTTGAATTCATTGACTTGTGCTCCGGCGGCTTCGCTCGCTGCATAACCGCGGTGCGGCGAGAAAAACGCCAGCGAATCGTATCCCCAATAATTGGGTCGGATTGCCGGGCGACCATCGAACTCATTGGTCGGAAACTCATGAACGGGCATCAATTCAACGGCGGTGACTCCCAACGATTTTAGGTAAGGGATTTTTTCAATCACGCCCAAATACGATCCCGGATGTCCGACCCCGCTGTTCGGATGTTTCGTAAAGCCGCGAACGTGCAGTTCGTAGATCACCGATGCCGACGTGTGTTTTTGCAAATGTCGATCGCCGGCCCAATCGAAATAATCGTCGATCACAACGCATTTGGGCGGGCGAATGATTCCGTCCAAGGCCGGTTGAAATTCACCCGCAAGCGCTTTGGCGTACGGATCAATGAGCCGCGCGTTCGAATCAAACCGCAGTCCACGAGCAGGATCGAAGGGCCCGCTGGCTTGAAAATGATAAAGTTGCCCGGCGCCAATTCCCGGAATAAAAATGCTCCAGATGTTTCCCCAGCGATCGGTTTTGGGGTCAAAGGTGATGACTTCGGCTGGCTCCAAGTCGCCGACACGATCGTAAAGCAGCAGGCGAATCTCGGTGGCATTTCGGCTGAACAATACGAACTGCACGCCCGAATCGTGGAGCAGTGCACCGTACGGCAGCATGTGAGCCAATTGCAGATCAGGGTGAGTATGTTGCATTTGCATCAACAAGGCGGCTTCTCCGGGCGAACACATCCAAGATCATCGCGCGACGGAAAAACATATCATTTATCAAAACCATGGTCGGACAATTATCAGTCCAATGCTCGAATTCAACACGACTCCTGGAGGATCGTTTCGAGACGGTGCTTCGCGCAATTCAGCAAAGAAAATGTAGTCCGGAAAGAGAATTCGATCATGCTTGATTTTAACAACATGCCGCCTCGACCGCTTGAAGCCGACCAGTTGTTCGGGTCTTGGCGATCAATCGCAATGTTGCGCGC
>JANMEB010000115.1:0-12177 GCA_031376585.1 Planctomycetota bacterium
CGGACAATCGGCGGAGGAACGCCTCGGCAGCGTCGCGGCTCCGATGTCCGGCGTCGGCGGCGCCGAGGTAATTCCGTCGGGAGACCGGCTGGTGCATGCGGACTTTCGCTCGCAGGCGGAATTCGCGGTCAAGGACCTCGAGGTGCGATTCCGCCATCGCCGTTTGCTGCATTCGAAGGCGGTTTGGGACAAGTTCGACGTGGTCATTTTCGATTGCCCGCCGCGACTCACGACCTCCACGGTCAATGCGCTGTTGTGCGCGGACGCGGTATTGGTTCCCACCAGTTTGCAACGGTCCGACCTCGATGCCGCGGCCCGCACCGTGGAATGGCTGATACCGCAGCGAAATGGACTCACCCTACGGTTGGAGCCTTCGCTGTTGGCGCAGCCACGATTGGCTTTGACCAACGTGCGCGCGACGCTGGAAGAGATCTCGTCTCGCTGTGCCGTCATTTGCCGCAACCTCCTGACGACGAGTTCGAGTGAGGAAATGGAAGGCGAGTTAAGCGAGTGCCAAATTGGACTAGACGAGACGCGACAGTATCTCGAAAAGATTCCGCGCTCATCGGTGGACCCGGAAACTTGGCCTCAGCACGTCGATTGTTTGCATGTGGTCGATCATTTGGCACGTTTGCTTGTGAGGATGCGCAAATCTGACCGGGCCGAGTCCGTGCGGCGCAAGGAAGATTTGCGCCAGCGCGGCCAAGCGTTGGTGGAGGCACTGTCGATGGACTTAAGCGTCGAGGGGAATAAGTCGCTGTTCGCCGCAAAATTGAAATCGACTTCCACTGAATTGGACGAAACGCTCGCTTCGCACCGGCAACTTACCGTTGAACAAACCGCCTTGGGCAAAGTGTCCACGACCGAGGCGCTGGCGATACTGGACGGCTTTCGCTGGCTCCGTCGGGTCAGTTTTCATTTCCAACGGATCGCCGAGCACTTGTTTGCGATTCCGCTAGAGTCGAAAGTGACCGCCGCGCCTTCCACAAGAAGCGAAGAAGAACCTCCCGATATGGACTGACACGGAATGCCTAAGCTCGGTCGCTCAAAATCGCTTGGGTTGCAATGGTTGATGTGCAAACAGTCGCAATGAATATCGTCTATGCCGAACTTTAAGCTTTGCTGAATCGATTTGCGTAGTTCTGATCGTTTCGGTTATCATGCAAGTAGCTGCAATTCAGTTCTGCGATTTGCCGCGATCGCAATTCGAATGCCAAATAGTAAAAACAAGTTCTGAGACCCTTTGTCAATTGAATTCTCGAACTAGCCAAAGATCTCAACCGATGATCGCTTAATCATGACAACAACTACACCTGAAAAGCGAGATGCGCTGGCCAGTTTGCGAATACAACGGCCCGGCGAATCAGCTCCAACCAATCGGCCTCGCAAAAGCTGGTTCCGCAGGCTCGTTGCTGTTGCGCTTCTAGCCGGACTCTTGTTCGGTGGGTACATGGCCGCCACGAAAACCGGCTGGATCGCCAGTGCCCCAAAGTGGCTGCAAGTGCCTGAGATGATTCAAAAACGGGTTGAAGTCCGCGTGGCGAAACCGACAGTCGAAGCGGGGCGCTCGGCCGATGCTTTGGTCGTCGCATCGGGTTATCTGGAATCCCGTCGCCAAGCACGGATTGGTGCCCGCGCTCCGGGCCGAATCGAAGTTGTCTACGTGGAAGAGGGAAGCGTCGTCACCAAAGACCAAGTCCTTGCGATTCTCGAACACGCGGATTTGGATGCATCCCTGTCCGCCTCACGGGCTTCGCTGTCGCGGGTAAAATCGCAATTGGCCGAACACGAAATCACGATCGCGCAGTCCAAGCGAGATTACGAGCGGGCCTTGCAGCTTTGGCAATCAAAAAGTTCATCCGAAGCCGAGTTCGACAAGAAGAAATTTGAGTACGATTCGATGGTCGCACGGCTCGAATCGATGAAAGCCGAGCTTGAATTGGCCCAAGCGCGAGTTAGCGAATCGGAACAACTTCGCGAAAACATGTTCGTTCACGCCCCGTTCGATGGAACCGTCATTTCTAAAGACGCCGAAGTCGGCGAGTCGATCATGCCAGGTGGCATGGGCGAAGCCTCCGGCCGCGGATCGGTCGTGACCATCGCGGATCTGTCCAATTTGGAAGTGGATTGCGATGTCAAAGAGGATTTCATTAGCCGCGTCATCGAAGGAAATGCGGCAGAAATCGTCGTCGACGCTGTTCCCGATCGCCGTTACCAAGGCCTGGTTCGCAAGATCATTCCGATGGGCGATCGCGCGAAAGCCACGATCAAAGTCAAAGTTGCGATCACCGACGCCGATAGCAGACTCTTTCCTGAAATGAGCTGCACGGTCTATTTTTTGCCGCCTCAAGGCGCTGCCGATGTGTCGGCAAACGACAATCCTCGAATGTTTGTCCCTGAAACGGCTATTCCAGTGGTCGATGGGAGTAAGCACGCATGGTTAATTGATGCTGAAAATCGCGCACATCGCAATTCTGTGACTTGCGGTACGTCGCGCGACGGGCGGATTGAAATTTTGGGAGGCTTGAGTGAATCGGATCGAGTCGTCGTTAATCCAAGTGGACTTTCCGAAGGTCAGCTTGTGAAAGTCATCGAAAATTGACACGCTTTTGAGGCAAGCACTGACCAAGCCAATGGCATCCTTTGACTTCTGTTTGACAATGCGGTGGAACCTAGTGAGTTTTGGGAGTTTTTAGTGAACGATAACGCACATTCGACCGAACCAATCGTTGTCGTCGACAACGTCTACAAGGAATTTCGACGGGACCAAATCACCATTCCGGTTCTCATGGGAATCAATCTGCGAGTGCAGCGCGGCGATTTTCTAGCTTTGATGGGCCCATCGGGTTCTGGCAAGTCAACGCTACTCAATTTGGTCGCGGGATTGGACAAGCCAACATCGGGGCGCGTTACGGTCTGTGGAACGGACTTGGGACAATCGTCCGAAGGGCAACTCGCGAAGTGGCGCTCGCGGCACGTCGGATTTATCTTTCAGCTTTACAATTTGATTCCCGTGTTGACCGCGTATGAAAACGTCGAACTGCCGCTAACGCTGACACATTTGAATCGCCGCCAACGCGACGAGCATGTGCGAGCCGCATTGGAAGTCGTTAGCCTCACGGATCGTTTGGACCACTATCCGCGGCAGCTTTCCGGTGGCCAAGAACAACGAGTTTCAATCGCGCGGGCGATCGCGACCGACCCGACGATCATTGTCGCGGACGAACCGACGGGCGACCTCGACGCGAAATCCGGTGCGGAAATTTTGGACCTTTTGGAGCGGCTCAATCGGGACTTTGATAAGACAATCATGATGGTCACCCACGACCCGCACGCCGCCGAACGAGCGCAGCGAACGCTACATTTGGAAAAAGGGGTTTTGGTGGACGATGTTCCAGCGACATCGCGCGGAGAAAGATCATGAGGCATCTCAAGTACCTGTGGCGGAACATGACTCGCAACAAAGTTCGCACACTGCTGACGATTCTGTCGGTTGGGTTTAGCGTGGCGCTGCTGACGGTTCTGATCGGCTTCATCGTCATGCAGGGTGCATGGAGCGTGGAAGCCGCCAAGCATCACCGGCTTGTCGTGATGAACGCCATGGGTTTAGCGGCCCGCGTTCCAATTTCTTATGTCGAAGACGTTCGTGAAGCCAAAGGCGTAAAGGAGGCTGTACAGTACGCTTGGTTTGGCGGCGAGTATAAGGACGAAAAGAATTCGTTTACGCAATTCGGAACCGATCCACAGCTTGTGTTCAAGGTCTGGGACGAGTTTCGGATCGATCCAGAACAACTGAAAAATTGGCAGAGCAATCGACAAGGCTGCGTGGTCGACCGTCGACTGGCGGACAAGCGTGGTTGGAAAATTGGCGAGAAGATCCCGCTCAAGGGAACTTATTTCCCTTACAACTTGGATTTGGAGCTATGCGGAATTTTCGATACGCCCCAACCGATCGATTCGCTTTGGTTTCATTGGGATTATCTCAACGAAGGGCTCAAACAGGGTTCCTCTCGCTTTACCGAACACGCCGGCACTATTTTCGCCAAAACGGAAGGCGCTGACGTTTTGCCGTCGATCATTAAAGCGATTGACGAAAGGAACGCAAACTCAGAATATCCAACTCTCAGCCAGACCGAAGCGTCGTTTGCCCAATTTTTTGCCGAAATGTTGGGCGATATTCAGAGTTACATCCGCAACATCGGACTAGCAGTATTTTTATCGCTGACGTTGGTCGCAGGCAGCTCCATGGCAATGGCGATGCGCGAGCGCACAACGGAAATCGCAGTCCTCAAGGCAATCGGCTTTTCTCGCCTCCGAATCCTTTGCATGGTGCTGGGCGTATCGTGCGCGATTTCGTTGTTGGGAGGATTGATTGGAATTGGATTAGGCTGTTTTCTTCTCAATGTTTTAAATGACTTGAGTCCGCAGTTTTTTCAATTCAAAGCTCAAGATGTCTTGGGAGCATGGATCGCCTATTTGGTTTTGATTGCCCTTGGATTGGGCTTAGTCAGCGGAATTGTACCTGCCGTTCGGGCAGCACAACTGTCGGTGGTCAATGGCTTGAGACAAGTCGTTTGAAATTCGAGCCTAGCCCCTCACCCTGCCCTCTCCCCGGAAGCCGGGGCGAGGGAACGATTTCGATTTTCGGATAGGCGATTACTTTAATTCTTCATTTTTTTCAAAACGCAAATGATCCCACTCAAGTACGTCCTTCGAAATTTTCGCGAGCGATGGGCGACAACACTCATGTCAGTCGTCGCAACCGCTTTGGTAGTGTGGGCATCCGTACTCACGTTTGGATTGACGGATGGATTGGAGCACGCGCTAAAAATCACAGGTGATCCGACCGATCTAATTGCAATGCGTCAAGGCTCAAACGATGAAACGGGTAGCTCCGTTGACTCGCAAGCCGCACGCGACATCGCGAACTTGCCGCAGATCGCCCGTACCCCAGAGGGCGAACCAATGTGCTCGAGCGAATTCGTCATGATCATGGTTCGATCGCGACGCGGCGGAACCAGCACAAATTTGATTGTTCGAGGAATTGACCCAATTGGCCGAACATTACGTCCGAATTTCAAAATCGTCGAGGGGAGAGACCTTCAGCCAGGAGTGAACGAAGCAATCACCAGTCAAGCAATGGCGAACCGTTTTCTAAATTTAAGCATCGGCGAAAAACTGGAAATTAACAAAGTCCCGTTCACGATCGTCGGCTACTATACGGCCGGCGGAAGTTCCGCCGAAGCGGAAGTTTGGACCGATCGACGCGATCTCACGAGCGCCCGCCGAATTCCCGGCGCGGTTTCCAGTGTCAACCTTCGCGTTGTGGACATAGCATCGGTGGAACCGCTGCGCGATCGATTGAAAAACGATGAACAATTCAAACTCAAAGTGATCACCGAATCGGAATTTATCGCCGACCAAATGTCATCGTCGATTGCGCTCAAAGTCATTGGCTACGTTATCGCGGCCTTTCTAACTCTAGGTGCGATGTTTGCCGCGGCCAACACGATGTACGCAGCCGTGGCAAGCCGGGCTCGCGAAATCGGAACGCTTCGCGCGATCGGTTTCAGTCGAAGCAGCATCGTCTTTTCATTCATGATGGAATCGGTGATTCTCTGTTTGATGGGCGGTTTGCTAGGGTGCTTGGCCACCCTCCCGCTCAACGGATTTTCGACAGGAACTGCCAACTGGGCCAAGTTTAGCGAGATTACATTTTCATTCCGATTTGGCCTGCCGGTCCTGTTGCGAGGTGTGATCATGGCGTTGACGATGGGCGTTTTAGGCGGGCTGTTGCCCGCAGTCCGCGCAGTCCGCATGGGTGTCGTCGATGCTCTTCGATCGACTTAACGGCGTTGACCGGGTGCGGCTCCAAGAAACCGAAGTCGCGAGTCAGTAGAGGTTCCTACAGTTGGCTAAGTACGCAATCTGCCAACTCGCAGGTTGAGCTGAGTAGTGGTCGTCGATCGGATAGCCAATTGTGTCAACACTGCCGATTCGCGTCGGTAGTTTGCTTCTCACTCTCGACTCTCAACCTTCAACACTCAACTCTTCTTCGACATGCCAGTAGTCAAGGTCATGAAGACCGATTCCAAATCGACTTCTTCCTCGCGGAATAATATCAGTGACAGGCCGTTTTGCACGAGCATCGTCGCCAACTCGGAATAGTCGGTAATGTTCGGTTGCAAAGTAACTGTCAAATGTCCATCGCCATCAACGACCGAGTCGACGAGTGAATGCTGTTCCAACAATTGGATAGCGCGGTTGCGATCACTCTTGACTTCGATTTGCAAGACCGTTCTGTCGCGGACTTTCTTCATGACTTCGGCAACTTCCGCCGAAATGTCCATCACGCCCTGATCGATGATTCCGATCTTGTTGCAGATGTCGGCCAACTCTGGAAGGATATGACTGGACACCACGATCGTCTTGCCCATTTGACCTAATCGGCGAAGCAGGTTCCGCATCTGCACGCGAGCGCGCGGGTCCAAACCACTGAGCGGTTCGTCCAGCAATAGGACTTGGGGGTCGTGCAACAATACGCGTGCCAATCCCAGTCGTTGGGTCTGCCCGCGCGAAAGCGTATTGGCAAATGCATCGCGCTTGAATTCAAGATCGACGACTTCCAAAAGTTCATCGCATCGCTTACGACGTTGCTCGCCGCGAATTCGGTAAGCAGCCGCGAAAAACTCCAAGTACTCAATGACTTTCATGTCGTCGTACACACCAAAAAAATCCGGCATGTAACCGACCAAGCGGCGAATTTCTTTGGGGTTGTTGTAGATCGAATAACCACACACGTAGGCTTCGCCCCAAGTCGGTTCCAGTAGCGTGGAGATGATCCGCATTGTCGTGGTCTTGCCCGCACCGTTAGGACCGATGAACCCGAACAAATCACCCGCCGCCAGATCGAGTTCGATCCCTTTGATGGCGTACATCTCGCCATATTTTTTCGTTAAATTTTCCGTTTTAATCACGTGATTTCAGAGATTGTGTTAAGTGTTGTTGGGCGCTTATCGGCTCGACGACTTGACGAACCGTACCGGAAAAACGAAGCGAGCAAACGTAGTCTGGTGATCGAAATTCTGCACGCCCCCTTGGCTCTCAATCGCCAACGGGTTTGCAACAAAGCCATCGATGCGGCCGACGAAAATCGCTCGCCCTATCGCCAACTGCTCGCTGAGATCGAATTCATTTTGATAATCGTTCGTCAGACCCGTAAAGTCTTGGCCGCCGGCCGCGCGGAAAAACATCAGCATTGGAAACACGCGGGACGATTCGCGATTCGCCAGCGGCCATTGCGCAACTTCGCTATTTGGCTTTTTGAACTGAAGAAAATCTTTGAGCGATCGTTCCGTGCCAGAACCCAAATCAATGGAACTTCCGATTCGCACGTTTCCCAAAACATAAACCGTGTTGCCATATAACAAATAGCAATCTCGCAGCTCGTGCTGGAAAGGGTTGCGAAACGACCCACCCATTTGCTTGCCGCGTTCCCGAAATGTCACTTCGCCCAAATCACTCAAGCCATGATGGCCAGTCCATTTGGCGAAAAACTGTTTCGTCGATCCGACGGCCACTGGGGAGGCTTCGATCTGCGTGGTAGCCGGACCAACATCGGCTTTCATTTCGATTGCATAGGAATCGCCAAACAGTCTCGCCGCCGTTCGAGATTCCATGCCGCCAATTCCGTCACCCGGCATGCCAATTGCTGAGATCATTCGCGAATCCAAACTCATGCCCAACTCGTTGTTTTCCGGAATCGCCAAGTCGAACAATCGCGTCTGCGGACTAAACAAGTTCGTCCAAACCCCACCTCGAACCGTTTGCCCCGCAGCGTCGACATCAACGACCTCTGTTTGATTGATCAGGATCTTGTTGGGTTTCGAATTGGCAACCAGGGCCCAAGCGATTCCACCAAAAACCAATGTCATCAGGGTAGACGTAACCCAAGTCCATTCCATCCTCCCGAAAACTTTCTTGAGCAGCAAATAGTCGCCCGGTCCGATGCAAAGGGAGTACAACACAATCAATGCGGCGATCAACATGAAAGTCACCACAGAGACTCCAGTAAATTTTTCGCCCACCGCGCGGACCTGCCCGCTCAAATCGCGGAATCCGTAGTTAGTGCCTAAATCGGATTGAGCGGACTTGATCAAGCTCACGTCCTCGTCCTTATATCCCAATAGCTGACTTAGCAAACGCGCGTTACCTTTCCAATCTGTGATCAGCGATTGCTCCAAGTCAAAACAAACAAAAACGATGTCGCCGAATCCGACACAGCGCCGCACGATTACTGGACGGTTGTTTTGGCTGACTTCGGCAAAGCCGTCAACTTGGTCAAAGCCCGCGACCGAAAGCGATTGTTTGCTTGGGTCCGTGATTAACTGGCCCGTGGCTGACCCAGCGTAAAACTCCAGCGAATCAGAATTCGAAAGGCTCTCGGCCTTTTGAAAAACACCCGGAGCGAATCGCGCAAACGGCTTGTTCGGACCAATCAAGTTGGCTGCGTTCTGTCCGACGCTCAGCACCAGCCGTCCCCCCATTTGCACCCATTCCCACAACGCTTCGATTTGTAGTTCCGACATCGCTAGGGCAATGTTCTCGGTTCCCGCCGTCGAAAGGACGACTAAATCGACGCCGTCATACTCAAACCACTTTTCGGGCAATTCGCTGACATCAGTGACTTTAATCACGCGACGAGGTTTCGCCGAACTCGTTTGGCCGGACGCAGGCAAGTTCAGCGGGGAACCCAACTGCAACAAAACTTGTTCCGTGGCAGACACGATAGTCGACAACTTGTCGAGCCCCGACAAGTCCCTGCTCGCAACGATTTTTCCTTGAGGATCCACTAGCTGAACGGTCAACCCGGCACTCATGCGACCAAAGCAAACGTGGCCGACAACCCAGCCTTGATCGTTCGGCCGCACGACGGAACGGAATATGACGGGAACTGCGTCCGCGTCGACGGTAGCCAATTCCAATCGTGCATTAAATGGCACACGGGCCTTGTCGAGTAAAATCTTTATCGGCACCCAGTGGCCGATTTTGACGACGTCCCCAAACCCGATTTCCACTTCGCGAATGATGCCGCTTGATTCGGAACCCGATTGTGCAGCGCATGTCGCAACAATTGAAGCAGCCGCAACCAAAGCCAACACGACAAGCTTGGCGCGAGCAATCAGAATCTCGGGATTGAAGCAACGAATCTGATGCATTTCGAACGCTAATTAAGAAACAGCGGCCAGGAATTTCACAGCATATCTTAGCCGAGACCCGTTCGCCAATCTTGGGGGGCAATTTGTCTCAATCAGGGTTTCTCGTGATCGGGACAAGTACACGCCATGTGACCGCAGCCGGGACATCCCATTCCGTACTTCCGCGCAACCGCCGCGCTCAAATCGACGCCAGCAACATTGGCGATTGTCGCCAGCCAAGCCAGCACATCGGCGAATTCTTCTTCCAGATTCGCCCGGTCGTTTTGCCGCAAAGCAGTCGACAGCTCACCAACTTCTTCCATGAGCCACATAAACGTACCCGAAACACCGCGAGCCAAGTCTTTTTCAAAGTACATTTCGCGAATGAGCTGCTGAAAATCACTGAGGTTGACCGTTGTCGTCGAAGCCATTGTCATTTTCCTGTGGAAGTAGCTTGCCTAGTCAGAGACAATTATAACCGCATTGAATTCGACATGGCGAATGAGTTCGAGATCTCGGTCTGCTGTTGCGAACGCTTGGAATTGTTAAGAATAGTTCGCTTCGTTGGAGGGTCCATTGAATTACGAATTCCAAGCTGTCGCCAGTTGCGTCGACATTCCTATCGGCCAAGGTCGCGCTTACGACGTTGGCGATCGACGAATCGCCGTGTTCAACGACGGCGGCAAGTTTAGTGCGATCGACGACATGTGTCCGCATATGGGTGCCTCATTAGCTGCCGGCCATCTGGAAAATCACGTGGTGACTTGTCCGTTGCACGCTTGGCGATTCGACGTGCGCGATGGGACTTGGTGCGATAATCGCCGGGTCAAAATCGATGCGTTTCCAGTCAAGATCATCGACGACGAAATTTGCGTGGGAATTCCATTGTCTGAGGCGTGAAGCTTCTATTTCACTCGACTCACCTTCAACTCGACTTGACTGGTGATTCGCGTGACGATTGCTTTGTCGCGATAAGGCGACTCGGTTACCAAGGTACTTTTGACCGCGCCCGCCGTGATCATTCCTTTTTCCGAATCGAACCAAATGGTCCCGGCGGTATTTTGGCTTTTGATTGCAAGCTTCGTGGCGAGTTCGTTCGATAGGGCGGGGCTCGGCGCGGGACTGAGCAAACTCAACCGCGCAGTTACGTCAATCTTTTCTTGAGACACATTGTCGTAAGTTTCATTTCCCATCCAAGTGAGCTTCTGTTCTCGGCGAAACTGGCCGGCCGGATTGGCAAAGTCTTTGACGACGGTCCAAGATTCTCCTGTTTTGATTTCGTTCTCAGGAAACATCGGTGCGCCCGATGCAAATAGCTCGCGAAGTCCGTCGTCGGTTAGCATTTGTCGGATTTGCATCGACTGTGGGGCCAAACGAAGTGATTCCTTCGTCGCGGCGTCAAGATCAACCGAAATAATCTCGCCACGATCGGTGACTTGTATTCGAATCGTCTTTCCTAAGAGGGCCTGGAGGTTCTGCAACATCTCAGTTTCTTGCACATCGGGCTTGGCTTCGGGAGGGGCTGCCGTGTCGACTTCCAAAGTTCGAATTCCGTTAGAAACTGGCATGGTAACTTTGAGCTGGACGGATTGAATCACCATGTCGATCTGAGCGATTCCCTTGGCGTCCAACTCTTGGACGAGCCAGCGGAACGTGACCGCACTGCTCGTTTCGATGTTTTGTTTGACGAGATCGGCTTCTGTTTCCAGTTGGGTCGTCTGTTCGATCGCGATATCGAATTGGTCACTCTTGGCGAATTTCCAACGGAGCGACGTAGTTTGCGCATTGGCGCGTCCGGCGCAAATACTCGCCAACAAAAATATCACCAGAACGGCTCGCAAATTAAATACAGGCTGTTTTTTCATGCCTATTGCTTTCGAGAATTACGCCCCACCAAACGGATTATAGCGAAAATGATTCACCCGATTGGAGCACGACGGGATTGGCTTTGGAATGTTGACGAATCGAATCTGCCCAAGCGTCCGCGTCCTGTGCAATCGGTGGCCAAGTATTATAGTGCGACGGCAAGACCACCGCCGGATTGATCAGCTTGGTCGCCTCGACACTGTCCGCCGGACCCATGGTATATAGATCGCCAATGGGAAGAATCGCTGCGTCGATTCCCATTTTGCCGATCAAATGCATGTCGCCAAACAGTGCTGTGTCACCGGCGAAATAAAGCCGCTTACCGGAAATCGTTACAACAAATCCAGCCGGATTGCCGCCATACGAACCATCGGGAAGTTCCGAGCTGTGAAACGCGATCGTCATTTTGACGTTGCAAAAACCAAAATCCTTCTGACCGCCCAAATTCATTCCGACCGCATCGGCGACGTGATGTTTGCCTTGCAGCCAAGTCGCAATTTCAAACACGCATGCGATCGTGGCGTTGTACTTATTCGCCATCGCCGCCGCATCGGCGATATGATCGGCGTGGCCATGCGTAACCAGAATCAAATCGACCGGACCCATCTGATCTGCGGTCGCCTTGCAAGCTGGATTATCCGTAATGAAAGGATCGACCACGATCGACTTGTTCTCACTCCGCACCCGCCACGTCGCATGCCCAAACCAAGTCAGCTCAATGGCCATTCCAAATCCTCTCGGAGGAAGCCGGGATAGGTATGCTCGGAAGAAAAAGTGTTGTAACTGTTGTCCGAATTTACTTCTAGTGCTTTGCGATCGCTTGATTTTGGAGATCAAGATAACCGGAGGGCTCGCGCCCTGCCGCTAAAATGCTTATCAAAACGGCGCAAGCCGTCCGGTCCTAAACCTAAATCTTTACGATGAGCATCTTCGCGGTGAGATACGCGACCTGGATATGAACTGACGCTTCAAGAAGGTACATTCGACGAAACCAATATTTTCCGCACGCATCACACTTGATTATCGAGCAGTTGGCGTAATTCACGGCAATATGATTGTATGGTTCTGGATTGGAAAACACTCCGACTACGAACGTCTGATTGCAGGGATATGA
>JANMEB010000124.1:0-12870 GCA_031376585.1 Planctomycetota bacterium
GTGTGTGCCTCCTACGGTAGCAGGCACACTCCGTGTGCCGTGGCTGTAACGTCGACTGTAGCAGGCACACTCCGTGTGCCATTGCTGTTCTGTGTCCGCGTGGCTCATTCCCTAACACCACGCTGCGGCAAGGGACTAGAATACTCCATGGCAATTTCATATCGTGACGATAGCGAATAACTCGAAATCGATGAAGACAGAAGTTCAGCTTAGAGATTTGAAAATCGGCAGCCTCGACGTGGGGTTTCCGATCATCCAAGCCGCTTTGTCAGGCTACAGCGATTGGCCGATGCGCGTGATGGCTCGTCGGCTAGGCGCGCCGTACACGCTTTGCGAAGTCATGCTGGACCAGTTCCTAACCCAGCTCAAGGATCGTCAGCGCACCAGCCATTTCCTGCACATCAGCGATGAAGAGCATCCGGTCGGCGGCCAGCTTATGGGTGCGGAACCAGAACAATTTTCCGCCGGCGCGGCGCGACTGGTCCAAGCTGGCTTTGATGTGATCGATATCAATTTCGGATGCCCAGTCAAAAAAGTCCTCGGACGATGTCGCGGCGGGTTTCACCTCAGTCAGCCTTCTGTCGCGCTTGAAATCGTGCGTCGCACACGAGATATCGTTCCCGCATCCATTCCGGTCACGGTCAAAATGCGCCGCGGCATTGACGACAGCAACGAAAGTCGCGACAAGTTCTTCGAAATTCTCGATGGTTCCTTCGCGGCAGGATTAGCCGCCGTTACGGTCCACGGCCGAACGGTTGAACAGCGCTACGTCGGGCCAAGCCGTTGGGAATTTCTGCGCGACGTAAAGCAACACGTCGGCGACCGGACAATCATCGGCAGCGGCGACGCGTTCACACCAATGGATTGTTTGGCCATGATCGAGCAAACCGGAATTGACGGCGTCTCCGTGGCTCGTGGTGCGATCGGCAATCCGTGGATATTCTCCCAAGCCCGTGCGCTGGCGGCACGAAATCCGCTACCTGCCCCGCCAAGTCTATTCGAGCAGCGCGGCGTCATACTTGAACACTATCGTTTGGCAGAGCAACTTTATGGCGAGAGTCGCGTGCCCATTCTCATGCGCAAATTCGGCGTCAAGTATTCGATTCTGCATCCCGAGTTTGAAGCCGTCCGCGCCGCTTTCGCAATCGCTAGGTCAAGCAACGAATGGCACGATGTCATCGCTCGGTTCTACAGCGTAGATCGCTCCGGCGTCCATCCCAACGGCCGAATGCACAATGCTCAAGGAAGTTGTGAGAGTGAGTAGGGGAAAATCGGCAGTTGAAATTTGAATTTCGCGTTATTTTCCGCGTGACGCCTTCTCGTAGCCGTGTGGATGGTGGCGATGCCAGTTCCATGCGGTCTCGACGATCGGTCGTAACTTCTGATATTTCGGAGTCCAGTTGAGGACTTGTTGCGCAAGGCTCGCGTCGGCTACGAGTTCGGGTGGATCGCCTGGGCGGCGCGGCCCCATTTCTTCGCGGATTTCACAGCCAGTGACTTGGCGACAAACGTCAATGACTTGGCGTACGCTGTATCCGACGCCCGTCCCCAAATTGACTTTGATGCCCTCGCCGGCCTTCAGTCGATCGAGCGCCGCCAAGTGCGCGGCACTTAGATCTTCAACGTGAATGTAATCGCGAATGCAAGTTCCGTCGGGTGTCGGATAATCGTCACCGAAAATCGTAACATGGGTTCGCTGCTTTAGCGCCGCTTGCAACACAATCGGAATCAAGTGCGATTCTGGATCGTGATCTTCACCAATGTCTCCAGATTGCGACGCGCCCGAGGCATTGAAATACCGAAGCGCCGCGAAAGCCAAACCGTAAGCGTTCGCGTAATCCTCCATCGCTCGCTCAATCACCAACTTCGTAAAGCCATACGGGTTGACCGGCAATTGCGATTCTTGTTCGGTAATCGGCACCCGTTTGGGAATTCCATACGTAGCGCACGTGCTCGAAAAGACAATCTTACCCACGCCGGTTGCACGCATCGCCTCCAATAGTTGAAATGCGGCGATCACGTTGTTCTCGTAATATTTCGCGGGCTGCGTGACCGATTCGCCGACCAGCGCGCAAGCCGCAAAGTGCATCACCGCGTCGATTCGCTCTTCTCGCAAGATTCTAGTCGTCAAGTTGCGGTCGATCAAATCGCCCCGGATCAGTTTGCCGTGCGTCACCGATTGCGCGAATCCAGTCGACAAATTGTCGAGCACTACGACGTTGTGCTTGGCTTGACCCAAGGCCCGTACCATGTGCGAACCGATATACCCTGCACCGCCAACGACCAAAACATTCATGCCACTCCCCGCTTGGAAAACGCTCATTGTATCAAGCAGATTTGGCCCGAGCCATTCGTGCGTTGACCAATTCGTTAAACGTCATCTCGGGACGATGTCGTTCCCAGAATAGTGGTGCAAACGCTTTTGCCGATTCGCGGTAATGCGCATAGTTCAAAACGACTTCCCGAATGGCATCGGGCAGCGATTTCGCATCCGCCGCGACGACTCCCACGGCCGAGAGTGGCGCGGCTTTGCCGTTGTTGTTTAACCCGATCGCGCACACGTTTCGCAAACTCAACGAGCTGTCGTCGCAAGCATTCGAAAAGCGAACTTGAAACCGGCTTGCGCTTGGATCGACCGTAAACAGGGTTGCCAAAGTTTGCGAGCTCGAACGAGTTCCGATTGACGCAGCTTGGACCTTGGAAAGTTCTTGGTCTTCCGCGAATTGTCGAAGTTCGATTCGGCAAAAAGCTCCGCTC
The DNA here is from genome assembly GCA_031376585.1 of Planctomycetota bacterium. GTDB lineage: Bacteria > Planctomycetota > Planctomycetia > Pirellulales > Pirellulaceae > JANMEB01. The sequence goes on from JANMEB010000124.1 coordinate 2,758, forward strand.
TGCACCGGAAAATGACACCGGTATTCAATAGCCACGGCCTTGACCGGCAATGGCAACTTAAATGCCGCTTGAAAAGGTCGGCGTCCTCGATCAAAGGCAATGATCCCGCCATTTTGGGGAACATTACCCACTTCGCACGCCATTTTCTCCAGCAAAATTGGTTGCCCGCATTGATATTGATCGATCATCTCACGAACGTGCCGTTGAGTCGAATCGTGAATCTGTTCTGCCAGCCAACTTCCGCCCAAGACAATGACGGGTCGGCCAGCCGCCAAATACTCGCCCAAAATTCCGGCGCGACGAGCGTAATACGCATGCGGATCGTACGCGAGCAAACCCACGTCAGTCGATCGAATGAGTTTGGCATACTCGTCAGGGCGCAACGGATGGTCCAAGTACTTGATTGGAGTTGCGTGATCGCCTGGCGTTTCAGGCAACTGTATTTCGATCTTGGGTCGCAAAAAGTTGGCTCGCCGCGGCCGCTGAATGTGCAGTTCAGCTCGTCCGCTTGCGAAAAACTCATCCCATAATTCATCGACGATCGATTGTGCGACTTGGCATTGTCCTTTTTCGCGGCGAACCGCACCCGCCAAAGTGATTCGCAGCGGCCTGTCGGATGGTCGTTGAGACTTAGACCTCGACGTGCTCGCCAACTGCGAGTTCACCGGATACGTCAGCGGAGAAAACGATGCTACCCGCAAGCGATTGTATTGATCGGCCAGCTCGTCGGTTGTCGTCAAGAACCTGACGTTGTGATACGGAATCCTGGCAAGGGCCGATTCAAAACAGCGCCGTACTCGCTGCGCCGACTGAAATTGAGACGCATACTCGACGGGGCAACCGTTGAATACGTTAAAGTGGCACAACACGTTCCACTGAACTTGATTGGTTCGCGGATGAGTGCTCAAAAACGCGGCGAGCCCCATTAGGTCTAATTCGGAAGCGCCCGCTAAAAGCACTTGATCGCCATCTTCAAAAATATGCGGCGCGAAAAACTTTTCGCAGTCCGTCGCAAATTGGCGAATCAGCAATCGCCGCTTCCGGTACTGCTGTCGTGCCGACCAGTATGCAAAAGCTCTTCGGCAAAACTCTTGAACGAAGCCAGGCGGACGTTTGCTGATCACGTCGTCGTTTGAATGTCGCGCCATCGCCGCAAGGCCAGCGAGAAAGCTGCATTTGGAATACGTCGTGTTGCGAAAGACGCGCACACTTCGCACGCCGGCACCCAGCGATCGACCATCAACAAATCGGCGATGGGCCGCGACGATCGTCTCCCAACCGGCTTGTTGAGCGGCATTTGAGACGCACAAAGCGAAATCGAAATGATGACTCCCCAATCCCTCGAGCGATTGGTCAATCAAGAAAAACTTGGGCAACGCCGCAACTCCCCAATTCGAGCGGGAAACACTTGCGCGAATCATAGATCGGTTTTCCAAACTAGGTCAACTTCAATCATGGCACCCGAATGCTGGCATGGAGTTCGACTGAGATTGACCGTTTTCCCGCGAAAAACTACAAAACTAGAGCACTTTCCAATTTCGCGAGTCGAGATTTCGTGATGATCGCCGCCGCCCATAATCAATCGCACGTCGTGATCCTGCCGTACTTTTGCAACGCAGAAATCGAACGCTACAGGTGTGTCGCACGCAGCCTGCAACAATTTGGATCGCAATCCACGCCGTATGAATTTCTGCTTGCGGCGAGTCCAAAGTTCGACGTCAGCCAAAGCCTTCACAAGGCATTCGCTACGGTTGCGCCAACTACCAGTTTTCAATGTCCGACGCAGATTTTTGGTTACCCGCAAGGTCCGACGGCAATGTTCTGGGACTGCATGGATTACATCGCTGCTCACATGAACCGCAAACCGGGATTCAGCTTGTGGCTTGAGTCGGATATGGCAATCGTCAAATCAAACTGGATGGATCGAATTTCGCAGGAATGGACAAGTAGTTCGCCGACGCCGCTGATGATGGGTTGCTTTGTGCCGGACGTGTATCGTTGGCGTGTCTTCAAAGGTCGCAAACACTTGCTGCACGCTCACGTCAACGGCGGCGCTTGTTACGCCAAGGACTTTGCCCATCACATGCCGAACGAAGCACGCCAAGGCGTCTTTGATATGTCGGTCTACCCGATCATTACTCAAACAGGTCGCGTCAAGTCAACGACGCAAATCTGTTTTTCAACAACCAGCCGCGCGCGGCGCGACGTCCTGGACCCAACCAAAGTCATCCTGCATGGCTTTATGCAAGACAAAGATCAATTCATCGCGCGCTGCGCGGCGCCGATCACCGATCGCGAACGGGCGGCTCAGTTATTCAATCCCTGGTTGAATCGCTGGGAATCTGCTCGTCGCCAAGTGCGAGTATTTTTCGTTCGTCGCGGTCCACAGGCGATGTTTGAGAATATGCTGCTCGCTCAGGACCGCTGCAATCGCCGCACCGCGTAAACTCCACGATTCAATACTATCGTTCGACCTCGTCAAATGATCGTCAGCCAATTCAGTACGTTTCCATATGGCGGGGCAGGAACTGCGGCCGTGCGGCACCATTTGGAAATGCGCCGACAAGGGATCGACAGCAGGTTCTTTCACCGCAGTGGCCTCAATTGGTCATCCGGCGACTTGTCGTTCCGAGAAGCACCGTTCGAAAAAGCAGTTGAGCCTGGTGGCTTTTTTGCCGCGCGGCGCGAAAAGAATCGTCGTAGACGCATTGTGCAGCAATACGAAAAACACTTGCGTGTTCGTTCCGCCGGCTTGGAGTTATTTTCCCAAGCCGAATTGATCGAGCCAACTCAAATTGATCCAAGCAAAAATATGAGCAGTGTCATCCATTTGCATTGGGTGCCTTTTTTGGTTGACATTCCGTCGTTTTTCGCATCGATTCCGACATCCACACCCGTGGTCTGGACATTGCACGACATGAATCCATTCACGGGCGGCTGCCATTACAGCGATGGCTGCGGGAAATTTACAACGGGCTGCGGCCATTGTCCGGAGATCGAACAGCCAAGCCGTCGCGACGTTTCATTCACAGCGATGCGCAGCAAAAAGCTCGCGTTCGCTGAGCATCGGTTTCACGTCGTCACCCCCAGCCGCTGGTTGAATCGCTTGGCTCAGCAAAGTCCCGTGTGGCCAACCGGAACTCAATTTCACACCATCGCCAATGGCCTGGATACAAGCTTGTTTCGGCCGATCGACAAGTCCGCCGCGCGCAAGCAACTGGGGCTCCCGCAAAATGTGACCCTGATTGCTTTCGGGGCGGAAGACGTGGAAAACCCGCGCAAAGGATTTCATTCGCTGCTTCATTCGCTACGGTTGCTTTACAACGAAAAACCAATCGAATGTATCGTATTTGGTCGCGGTCGATTACCGGATCAACGCGATGGCCTTCCCAACTTCCACGAGTTTGGCTTCGTCGATCAGCCGGAACTTCAAGCGACCATTTACGCGGCCGCGGACATTTACGTATTGCCATCGATCGAAGACAACGCGCCGCAAACCGGACTCGAAGCGATGGCGTGCGGAACTCCGGTAGTCGCTTACGAAGCGGGCGGGATTCCAGAGTTTGTCATGCCCGGCCAAACCGGGCTACTCGCGGCAGTCGGAAACGTGTCGGCATTGGCGAAACAAATCAGCGATCTTGCCGAACATGATCGACTTCGTCAGCGGTTGTCGGCGGGGGCTCGCAAACTGATCGAATCGCAATTCGACGTTCGCAAACAAGCTCGCAAGTACATCGATTTGTACCGAGCAATCACCGCTATCTCCGACTCCAAACCGGTTCGCCGCGCGGCGTAAGCGAGACGCCGACCGCAGAGCCAACTTTCGTTTGCCGTCAGTAAGGTTAATATGTCGGTAGAATCACCTTCGAGTCGCAACGATGACCAACGAACAGATTGCCACAATTCTAGAGCAATATGCTGACCTCTTGGAAATCCAAGGAACGGACGGGTTTCGTTTGCGAGCGTATCGAACCGCTGCCAAGGCGATCTCCGAACACTCCAACTCCGTCGCGGAGCTCGTCCAATCGAATTCTGACTTGACTGAGATTTCCGGTATCGGAAAGGCCATCGCGCAAAAATGCAAAGAGATCGTCGAGACCGGCAAGCTTCACCAACTTGAGGAATTGCAAGCGGAGATTCCATTGGGCGTTCTGGAACTCATGCGAATTCCCAAGCTTGGCCACAAAAAAGCTGCGATTCTGTTTCACGAATTAAACATCGCGAGCTTGGAACAACTGCGTGCCGCGTGCGAAGCGGGCCGAGTCCGCAATCTGCCTGGATTCAGCGAGAAAACCGAGGCCACAATCTTGGCCGGAATGGAACTCGCGATCGAAGCCGGCCAGCGAATTTACTGGTCGACCGCAGATGAATTGGTCGCCGAACTTCGCGAGTATCTCGGCAAGTGCAAAGCCATTGACCAATTCGAATTCGCTGGCAGCTATCGTCGCGGCAAGGAAACCGTTGGCGATCTGGACATTCTCGTCGTCTCGGCCCAAGCGGACCAAATCATGGACCATCTCGGAAAATTTCCGCGTGTGAAATCCGTCAGTGAACGTGGCCCGACGAAAATGTCGCTTCGCGTCGATAACGGCTTTCAAGTCGACTTGCGCGTCGTTCCCGGCGAATCGTTCGGTGCGGCACTTCAATATTTCACCGGCTCGAAGGAACACAACGTCGTAATCCGAGGCTTGGCCAAAAGGCATGGGCTTAAGGTCAACGAATGGGGCGTTTTTCGAATCGAGGATTCCAACGAGACCTACATCGCCGGTCGGACGGAGGAAGAGGTCTACCATGCACTGTCGCTGCCAATGTTTCCGCCGGAACTGCGCGAAGGTCGCGCGGAATTCGAAATGGCCAAACGCGGCGATTTGCCAAAGCTTGTGAGTCTAGATGATCTCGTCGGCGACTTGCACATGCACACCACAGCCAGTGACGGATCGGCGTCGATTCGCGAGATGGCGGCTGCGGCGCGGCAGCGAGGGCTCTCCTACATCGCAATTACAGACCATTCCAAGCGAGTCTCGATGGCCCGCGGCCTCGACGCTGATCGCCTGCGCGAACAATGGGCCGAGATCGATCAGATCAATCAAGAATTCGACGATTTTTTTATCTTCAAAGGGATCGAGTGCGACATTCTAGAGGACGGTCGAATGGACCTTGACGACGCCGTCCTGTCCGAAGCGAATTGGGTGCTGGCCAGCATTCACTACGGCCAAGACCAACCAGCCGCGCAAATCACTCGTCGAATTCTGAACGCCGTCGAAAATCCGCACGTTGACATCATCGCGCATCCAACCGGACGATTGATTAATCGCCGCAAGCCTTATGCGGTCAACCTTGACGAAGTCTTCGCATCGGTCGTGACGCACAAGAAAAAACTTGAACTCAACGCGAACCCAGCGCGGTTGGACTTAAATGACATTTACTGCGCCAAAGCCGTTTCGATGGGGATTTCTATCGTCATCAATAGCGACGCTCACAGTCCGGACGGGATCGACGTATTGAAATTCGGCATCAAGCAAGCCCGTCGCGCTGGCCTAACTCCCTCGACCGTTTTCAACACCCGTAGTCTTGCCCAAGCAAAAAAAGAATTGCTGCCATAAAGTTCGCTTTCCTGTTTTCGGGCCGGGCGATAAATTCTTTCCGCCTGGTTGATTCGCCCCGCGTTGAAGACGCTAGCAAAACTCACGTTGTCATAGTTGAACAAGCTTGTCAAAATCCGACCCGCTTCATCCATTTCAAACCGGACCAGCCATGGACGGCAAACGTAAACGAGTTCGGCTCAGCCGTGCGCGCAAATTAACTTGCGACGTAATACAGTTTGCCCTCAACATCCCGCTGGGAGCCGCTCAAGCAACTTTTGATTTGTCCGAATTGGCCGAGGTCCGTAATCAGATTCGGCCTAAGCTTTCGTGGAACGTCATCTTCATGAAAGCGTATTCGCAATTGGGCGAGCAATGGCCACAATTGAAACAACGCATTGTCACTTTTCCGTGGCCGCATCTATATCAACACGACCGCAACGTCTGTCAGATCGCAATTGGTCGCGAAGAGCAGGGTGAAAACATCCTTCTTTTCGCTCGGTTTGAATCGCCGGAAAAATATCCGCTCTCGCACTTGCAGCAGCGGTTGGTATATTTTCGCGACACACCGATCAACGAAGTTCGTCAGTTCCGACATCAGCTTCGATTCGCCGGTTGTCCTTGGCCACTGCGAAAACTTGGCTGGTGGATCATGTCCAATTTATGGGTCAGCAAACGCGCTAGTTATATGGGCACGTTTGGCATGAGCTTGTCTGGCTTCGGCAATATTTCTTTCGCCTCAAATCACTTGGGGCCGAATACGACCATTTTGGGAGTCGACGTTGTCGCACGTGGCGGGCAAAGCCGCGTGTTACTCACGTTCGATCATCGCGTGCTCGACGGCAAGCCTGTCATGGATATCATCAAAGACTTGGAGCGAAACTTGAACGGGCCTGTGTTGGCAGAGATGCGCCAGATAGCCGCGGCGCAAACTCAGGAATCAATTCCGCTAACACAATTGCGTCGAGCCGCGTAACGACAATACCTGTCAATCTTGGATACGTCAGCCGCTCGGCCTCTGCAAGATCTGAACGCCCGCACACGGCCGCGAAAAAAACAATTCCGGCTCGATCCCCGTGCGCCGAAAATATTCTGTGGCAAGCTGTTCTTGAACGCGATCTGCAAATTTCTTTTCCACAAGACTGACGGTGCAGCCGCCGAATCCGGCACCAGTCATCCGCGAGCCGTAAACGCCCGGCTGCGATTGCGCGATTTCAACCATTGTGTCCAACTCTGGACAACTCACGTCAAAGTCAAAACGCAGTGAAAGATGACTTTCAAACATCAATTCGCCAAACTGTGACCAAGCTCGTTGCCCCAGGCACTTGGTGGCATCCACCACTCGCTCGATTTCGTCAATTACGTGCCGAACTCGGCGAAAGAGTACATCGTCAAGTTCGAAGAATTTTTCGTTGTCTATTCTCCCACAAGCGTCGCGCAGGGTTAGAAAACCCAAAGCCGCCGCCGCAGTTTCACATTCTCGTCGCCGAATTGCGTACTGGCTGCGGGCCAAGCCACGTGTGACTTTGGTATCGGCGATCAACACAACGACTTCTGCATCATCAAATGGCAATAGTTGGTACTCTTCCGTTTGACAATCCAGAAGCACGCAATGATCGGCGCGGCACGCAGCAATGCAGAGCGGGTCCATGAGTCCACAGGGTACGCCCGCAAATTCATGCTCCGCCGCGCGGCAAAGCCGAGCCTTTTCCACGACGGTCAAACTTGTACCCAAGATCGCATCCAACAATTCCGTGAGTGACATGGCGACCGCCGCACTCGACGAAAGCCCGCTTCCCAATGGCAAATCCGAGACGATGGCAATATCCAAGCTTGGGAGCGAAACTGCGGGCGAATCTTCCGCCACAAATCGACGTTGAAATTGCGCGGCGACACCTGCCAAATAGCTCCACCAGGGCTTACCCAGGGGTGGACGCAGCTCGTCGATTGGAATCACTGCCATTTCCGGAAACGCTTCAGAACGAATGCGGATTTGAGCCGGTCGTCGAGCGCTGACCCTTGCGGAAAGAATGCACGATCGATTAATCCCGATCGGCAAAACCAATCCGTCGTTGTAGTCGATATGCTCGCCGATCAAATTCACTCGTCCTGGCGAACGGACGACCCATTCCGGCAATCCGCCGAAAGCGTCCGAAAACTTTTGTTTCGCCCGTTCAATCATCAACGTATTGAACCACAATTTTCGGCAGGCATGCGTGAAACGATCTCTTCATCGCGAAAGATACGATGATCGCCTGAATTACTTTCTCACTTCGATTAATCTGAGTCGCTCCAGTCCTCTCGGGATTTGGACGAAAAGATGCGTGCAAGGCGGCCGCGGAAGCCGTCCAGTGATTTTCGGTAGGCCGCGCGTTCAATCTCGTATTCCTTTTGTGAGACCTCTCGTCGATTAATTGCCCCCGCGATGTCATCCATGAATTTGCGATCGAGTGGATTCGTCGCGTCAATTTCGCTCGGACCGACTTGGCGAAAGCGGGCGACAAGTTCGTCGTAGGCATCATGCCGAGTTGGAATGTCGCTGGCGGCTTCGTATGCCTCGATCGCTGATTGAACCTTAAGTCCGACGTCTGGCGTTCCAGACAATAACTTAATCAGTCGCTGCTCATTCCTTCGCATGTCGGAGTCCGCCGTTTCCATTCGACGACGCGTCTGATCCACTCGCCGAACGCTGTCCCATGCAAACGCCGCAAAGACGAGAAGCACCATTGCCGCCAATGCCAAGAGCAATACACTTTTTTTCATGAGAGTTTCACGACGGTTGGTTCGCGGACTTCCGCATCGGGCGCGTCGAAGAATTCCTTCGTCGGCATGGTTTGTATTTTTGCCACAAGATTCGACGGGAATGCCTGAAACAGATTGGCGTAGACATTAACCGATTGATTGTAGGCGTGACGACGGTCGGCAATACGGTTTTCGGTCTCGGTCAGTTCTTTCTGCAAATTGAGAAAGGTCTGGTCGGCCCGTAGCTGCGGATAGTTTTCAGCCAAGATCATGATTTGGCTGATGGTTTGGGACATGCTGGGTTGAGCGCTGTTGGTCACCGCGGCATCTGCGAATGGTCTTGGTTGGGACCGCAAAGCTGCCAGTTGTTTCAATGTGTCGCTTTCATATTTCGCGTAACCTTTGGCGACTTCGACGAGTTGTTGAATCAAGTCAAATCGCCGCTTGAGTTCGACTTCGATATGCGACCAAGCTTGGTCGACGGCGTTTCGCGCGTTGACGAACGAGTTATAAGTCAGCAAATACCAAATCACCACCGCCGCGCATAGTATCAATGCTGCAACCGTGAATTCCATCTTACCAACCTCCCGAGGCACCACCGCCGCTACTGTGTCCGCCGCCAAACCCACCTCCCCCGCCGCCGCCACTCCCTCCGCTGAAGCCGCTCCCGCTGGACGAACTTTGCGAGCGTACGATTCGCGGGATGGTAACGAACTCTACCGTCTTGTGGTTGCAGGACACACAGCGGCCGTCAACTCGAGCGCGTCCCGCGGAATATTCGGTCGCCGCGACCAGCACTGTTTGCGGATCGCGCTTAAACGTCCGAGCTTTGCATGCGGGACAGTCGCAGAATCCCGAGAAGGCTTTGACGTATCGCGCCGTATCGGTATTCAGGCAAGCGGGACAGACCCAAACGTCATAGTCCACTGAGCCAACCGTCTCTTCGAGCAATTGTACCGATAACAACTTGGGATCGTCCGCTTGTTCGCTGAGAAGTTGTAAATGCGTCCCGCACTTGGAACAACCATGCGGCCCAAACCGACGATACTTGGTCCAATTGAAGCCCCACGCTCCTGCCGCCAGTGTTCCGATCCCGCCAAGTGCCATCATCACCGATGGGTCGCGAGTATGCCACCGCCAAACGATGAACCCAGCCATAGCCAACACTGCAACGACGATCGCCGACAGAACAGCAAATGTGAGCGTGTTATAAAGCCGTCGGTAGGCAATCCAAATGCCAGCCAGCGCAAAAAGGATCGCGACCGCTCCGGCAACCAGCGTCGCCACCCACGCCTCCTTTTTTTTCGACTTGAGCAAAAGGGGCCCCGAGCCGGGCACGCCATGCGCCGCTTGAGGATTCGCTTGCAGCACTGCGGCGATCCGATTTGTTCCCGCGACGATCCCGCCGGGATAATCGTTGGCTTGAAATCGAGGAATGATAACACTGTCCCGAATTTCACCGCACAGCGAGTCGCTCAGCACTTGCTCCAAACCATCGCCGACTTCGATGCGCATGCGCCGCTCGAGTGGAGCAACCAGTAAGAGCACTCCGTTGTTCATGTTCTTTTTGCCAATTCCCAATTCGTTGAACAAGTCGTTGGCGTACTGATCAATCGTTTTGTCGTCCAGCGAACCCACCGTGACCACAGCAATCTCGGCCGTCGTCTCTCGGTCGACCTGCAAGGACAACGCCTCCAGCTCGGCCCGTTGTTGCACGGAGAGAATTCCCGCGCGATCGTCGATGCGCGGCATTTGCGCTTGGGCTTGGACTCCCGTCAAAAGTACGCTC
>JANMEB010000125.1:0-13803 GCA_031376585.1 Planctomycetota bacterium
CCACGGCACACGCAGTGTGCCTGCTACAGTCTACGTTACAGCCACGGCACACGGTGTGTGCCTGCTACTGTAGTAGGCACACTCCGTTTGCCGTGGCTGCTCTTTCACCTGCCAACTCATTTTTTTGTCGGTGACATTGCATTAGTCGAACGATGATGCGACGGTGAGTCGGCGTTGGGATTCGATGGACTGGCGAAGGGTGACATGTTAGTCGGCGTTGCAACGTGGATTTACTTGGTGTTGGCGGCAATGGTGATTGCCGCGATCATTTTGCTGCGCGCGTTTTCCGCGACGCGTGCGCTCCCGTATCAACGGCGTGAGACTTTGTTAACCAAAGCGGAAACGCGATTTTATTTTGCACTCCAGAATTGTGTCGGCAACGAGTGGGCGATATTCGCAATGGTCCGAATTGCGGACGTGTTGTCTGTCGACAATGCTCAATCTCCAGGTCGTGGCTGGTTCAACCGGATTTCCAACAAGCACGTGGATTTCGTACTGTGTGACCCCGATACATTAGCAGTGGTCGCGGCGATCGAATTGGACGACGCTTCGCACGAGCGCCAAGATCGAATTGAGCGAGACGAATTCGTCAACGCAGCTTTTCGCAGCGCCGGCTTGCCACTGATTCGGGTTCCAGTACAAGCCAAGTACGAAACCGTCGACTTGCGCAAACGATTGAAAGCGGCCCTGCCTTGATGAGCATGTGCGCTGGAACATTTTGGCGTCCGCTCGCAACTATTTCCCGGAAATCGGGAAAAACTTGGGTCTGAGGTGTCGGGGTTTTCGGGCGACTGCTTTAGTCGCGGCTGCCGCGATCACGATTCGGGCGTCGAGGCCGTGGGCCCGGCTTGTTCGTGGATCGTCGCGCGATGTTGCCGTCGATGATTGGCGTAATTGTCTCTTGCCAAGTGGGAAACTTAATGGACTTCGTGTCGCCCGTGGAAGGTAAACTCGTCGTCGCATCGTTTTCAAAATCTTCATCGATCGGATCGATAATGAAATCTTCGTCAGCGGGAAGAACTTCGCTTCTTAGTTTTTTCTCGGGACGGCGTTGGGCTGGCCGTTCGCCGGAACGCGTGGGGCGTTGTTCCGAACGTCCCTCGTTGGATCGCTCGCTCGGTCGCTGACTGGATCGCTCGTTAGTTCGTTCACCCGAACGCTCGCTCGGTCGTTCCGTGGACCGTTCACCTTGTCTTGGTCGGCGAGCTGGTCTTTCGTCTCGGTCTCGCTGACGGGGTGCAGATGGGCGAGGCCTTTCGTTCGCATCGGAATCTGAATCTGCTTCATCGGCGCGATCTCGGACTGGCCGAGGTTTCTCGCTGGGACGGCGGCCAAATTCGCGATGGCTTACTTCATGCTCACCGGTAAGCTCTTCGACTTCGAATTCAACCATGTCATCATCAAGTATCTCGATTTCATCGATGATCTCGACGTCGTCGACTTGCCGGATTTGGGAATCAGAATCGTCAATCGGTTCGCCGGTTGGGACAAATAATTCGGAAAGCAACTGTTTCTGACGGACTTCTTCGGGCGGAGAATCGATTTCATCCAATAGTCCCTTGCCGAAGCCTGAATCGTCGCGGGCTGCCTTTGGCGGTGGTGGCCTGGGTTCGGTACGAGGTTTCTTGCTGGGTGGAGCCTTTCGCTCGGAACGCTTATGGGGCTTTTCGGGCGCGGATTCAAATTGCGTGGAGCCACCGGCGATACCCAAGGTACTGGCCAAATCGAGCCAATGAGACTCGTCCTGGCGACTGTTGGAAATTATTTTTTTAGTCGGTCGATCCTGCGCCGGCTCAACATCGTCGTCCTTGGAAGCAGCGGTTACGGCATCGACTTTTTCGACGCTGTCGTCTTGGTTGGATTCTTCATTTAGGGATTCCAACTCGGTGAGATCAAGTTCGTCATCTGCGTCGCCGGGCAAGTTCGCCATGCCACCAAAAAAATCAAATACGTTATCGCCCATTTTCATTTCTCCTCAACGCAAATCGCGTCGTCGCTGCACTTCTTCGGCAAGTTGTTATTATTGTGAATATACCGCAATATAAGCCAAAATTGAAGCTGGCTGGACACGAGAACTGCGATCACACAGCGCGAATCGCCAACATCAGGGTCACGCATACGCTTGATTTAAAGCGGTGACAAGCGACTTTCGCGGATACCAAACAAAAAAGCCCGCGCAACGGCGGGCTAAGTAATTCTTGTTTAAGCCGAGTGATTTACTGCAGGATCAAGCTGCCGTTGTTCGCCACGTCAAACATCGGGCGATTATAACTGTCGTACCAGCAGCGACCGCTTGGACGCAAAGTAATACCCACGAAAATGTTCCAGGCATCGAAGTCACTTTCCGCATCCGTAAACACATACGTGAATCCGGATTTGAGCGCCACACAATCGGTCATGGGGACATCAACATCGCCGCCCAACAACCCTTGGCCATCTCGCGTCCAGCCGCCGTTGATTTCAGAGTAACCGCCGCCACACAGCGGATGACGACTGAAAAAGCGATAGGCATCCAACGTTTCGCGATTGAACTGTTGGGCATTCGGGTCGACATAGTCCTGGACGCCTTTGGTGTATCGAACGCCCATCGTATAGCCCTCGGGATAAGCCCAGCTCAACTCGCTGCGGACTTGAACGACACGAGGTTCAAAATTCCAATCCGCATCCAAAAAGTCCGCAACCAAGCCACCTTGCAAACCGTAATCGACCCGTCGGAAGAAACCGCCGGTCACAAAAAGCTGATTGTTAACTGCTCCGAATTGCCGACCGCCAAGATTTGAACTGACGTGGTTAATGCCAAGCTGTCCGGAGAACAACCCACAAGTCAGCCAGTTCAAAGGTGCTCCAAAGTTAGCACCTCCGAAGAATCCAAAGCCACATTCATCGCGACCTTCGAATTGTTGATTCCGTACTCCGATTCCCGCGTGAGCTTCGGAACCTATAAAATATTCGCCGCCGTACAAGATTCCGCCAAAGCCGTCCAACCAACATGGTGGACGATCTCCGCAACCATTCGTCGGACAAGTTCCGCATTCATCGCAACCCATCGCGCCATCTTCAACCCAATCACCATCGATGACTTCGTCGACCGAAGATCCAATTCCAGAACCGTAGGCTTCGGAGTCGACGTCCATCGATTGAGGCGTGCCCAAAATCGGTTGAGGGTTCGGCGACGAAGAATTCGATGGCGTTCCGCCCGAGGGAACTTGGCCAGCGTCTTGTCGTAGATGCCGCGGCACATAAGTGCTTGTGCGGGTACTCGGTTGTGAAAAAACTCGGCTGCCAGAGCGAGTCGCTACCTCCACCGTCGGAGTTTTGGCAGAAGCCCGAGTTCGCGATCCACTCGTGGTAGACGTTGTAGTGGCTTGTTGCTGGCCAGTCGACGGACTCAACCGTTGTTGTCCCATCGCCCCAGTTAGCGGAACACAAGCCATCGAGCATACGGCGAATATTAATTTGGCTCTGAAACGACGCATAGACTTTTCCTTGAGCAAAAATGCTAGCCAATCCGAGTTAGAATCTACGGCTACCGGAAAAGTCATCGGAATCAAAACAGCCTGTTCTTTGATCAAAGTTGAACTTATCGGAAAATAATTCCGGACTTTCCCAGCTTGACAAAAAGCGCCGCGAATTCCGCTGAAGTTCGAACGGAATGGCGGCTCGACGAATGCGACGAACTGCTGTCAGAATTCGTTTGTTGGGCCAACAATTGTTCCGTGTTTATCTACCCGACTATCGGGCGCTACGACCTTGCAGAGCGGCCCCAAGCGGTTCGGTTAAACGTGAATTGACGCGAAGCAGAATTTCAAGGGAGAACGTAGTGAAAATAATTATCCCTGGCGGAACCGGCCAAGTCGGCTTCGTGCTGGCGCGAGCGTTCGTCCGCGACGGGCACAATGTCGTGGTTCTCAGTCGGCGTACGGCGAACGAAGCTTGGCGGGTTGTTGGCTGGGATGGCCGAACGATGGAAAAATGGACTGCGGAACTCGAAAACGCAGATGTGCTGATCAACTTGGCTGGGAGAAGTGTCAATTGCCGATACGGTGCCGAGAATCGCCGGACGATCATGGACTCGCGCATTGAGTCGACTCGAATCATCGGCCAAGCGATCGCGCAAGCAAAAAGCCCGCCGCGAATTTGGCTGCAAGCCAGCACGGCCACGATCTACGCTCACCGCTTTGACGCGCCAAACGATGAAGCCACCGGCATTATTGGCGGCAGCGAGCCGAACGCGCCGGACACCTGGCGATTCAGTATCGACGTCGCCAAGACTTGGGAAGAAATCGCCAACCAAGCCCAAGTTCCCGCGACTCGATTAGTCCTCATGCGATCGGCGATTATGATGAGTCCCGATCGAGGCGGCGCGTTCGACGTGCTACTCGGTTTGGTGCGGCATGGCTTAGGCGGCAAGCACGGCGACGGAAAACAATTCGTGTCGTGGGTTAACGACAAAGACTTTATTCGCGCCGTCTATTGGCTGATCGAACACGACTTGAGCGGGCCCGTCAACATTGCCGCTCCGAACCCGCTTCCCAATGTTGACTTCATGCGTGCCCTCCGCTCTGCCTGGGGAATTCGAATCGGATTGCCGACAACGAAGCTGATGGCGGAAATCGGCGCTGTGTTCTTGCGAACTGAAACCGAACTCATCTTGAAAAGTCGTCGCGTCGTCCCGACGCGGTTGCTTCAATCCGGCTTTCAATTCGACTTTAATAACTGGGAAGCCGCCGCTGAGGATCTTTGTGGGCGATGGAAGGAAGCCGCCAAGCGTTAGCCCCGCGAGTTTTAATTGTAAGGAACGCGTGTACCTATTGCGGCGGATTTATCTTGGCGCGGATTTACATGCGGACGGCAGTCGCGACATCGCGCATTGGCGCTGGTCGAGTCGCGTTGAACGCGATGAAGTGCGTGCACGGCAATGAATGCTTCTTCGATCAAGCCGCCCATCATTCCTGTCATCATTCCGATTTGACGCGTCCAAGGCAAAATATTGGAGTCGATGTCAAGTTAAATCGCAGGGCGCGTGAAACGAACCCCACGAACGGCTCAACCATTTTTCCAGAGCTTGGAGCGCCTCGGGAAAGTTCTTGCGGCCGAAGCCGATGCGGAAGTGATTGTTATTGTCGTCGTAGACCGTGCCAGGAAGGAGAAACACGCCGGCATCGCGTGCCAAGTGGTCGCAAAAGTCATCGACTTCTCCGAGCAGAAGTTGTGGAAAAGCCATCGGGCTGGCCAGTGGTCGAACCCACGAGAACTTCTCGCTATGCCGCGCGAAAAACGTGTCCAACAACTCGAGATTATCCGTCAATAAACCAACCGTTCGATTTATTAGCTTTTGCCGATGCCGCAACCCGACCTCGGCCAAGAATTCGCTGGGGGCGCTATTGCAGATCGTGGTGTAATCCTTGAGCGCGGCCATCTTCTGTCGCAAAGCCGCGTTGTGAGTGGCGACCCAGCCGATTCGCAAGCCTGGCAAACCATACGTTTTGCTAACGACGCCGAGCGAAACCGCAATTGGATTCACGTCGCAAGCCGCTGGGAGCCGCTGCGCTGGATCGAGTTCCGATTCGCGGAAGACTTCGTCGCTGAACAAAACGATTCCACGCATAAGACACGTTTCTTGAATCGCGGAGAATGTTTCGCGATCCATCAAATAGCCGGTTGGGTTGTGCGGCGTGTTTATCAAGATCGCTTTGGTGTTGGGCCGAATCAATCGAGTCAAATCGTCGGCGTTCAATCGCCAATTCTGATCGGCGCGCGATTCCCAAGCGGTGACTTGGACACCGATGCTTGAGGCGATTTCTTTGTGCGCTTGATAGCAAGGCGAATGCACGATGAGGTGATCGCCCGGATTGAGCAGCGCGTTGATAAAGCAAAAAATGCCTTCCTCCGCGCCGGCGAACATGAGGACATCGTCGGGGTTGATCGTCGTGTAAATCTTGGCGACTTCAGCTCGCAAGCTAGGCGTGCCTTCGCTGGGAGTGTAGCCCAGCCAATGGTCGAGGTACCGATCCTCGCTCCCCGGTTCAAGACCTAAAATCTCACGCGTCGACCAGCTTTCCGAATCACTGCTGCACATTAGGTATCGCGTGCAGAATTCGTATTTGGCAAAGTACCGTTCGAGTTTAAAATCCGGGATTTTCATTGGTTGCCTCAAGGCGAGAGGGTCAGACCGGAATGGCAATGTCGGAAGGGTATTCATTGAAACTACCGACGCAAGTCGCTAGAGTTTCATACGGCGGGCTAAAAAACGCAAACGGGAACCTCCAACAGAACACGCCATAAGTGTTTGGCTATTTAGCCTTTTGTGTCATCACTACCGACTCGCGTCGGTAGCTTGCTCTTTTTGCAGCGAAAACGGCACCTTTTCAGGAATTTCCGAATTACGAGAAGTTTGTGGGAATCAAGAGCCGCCGCTGCGGTACTACCTATCTTGAAACCAATAAGTGATTGCCCCCTCAGATGCGAAATGACGATCACCGCCGGCGATTGTACGAGCAGTGCGTTCAAGAGCATGCGGCGGCGCTGTATCGAGTCGCGTTTCGGCTGACGGGTTGTCATGAGTCGGCGAACGAGCTGGTTCAAGAGACTTTTTTGAATGCATGGAAGGACCTTTCCAAATTGAAAGACGATTCCAAGATGCGGGGCTGGATGTTTTCGATTTTGCGAAATCAAAATTCTAAGGTCGCGCGGCGAACTAGCCGCGAGCGAAACTTAACTACCCCGATGATTGAGAATTTAACGGATCGTTCGTCGCAAGACCACGACGAATTCCGCGGGCAGTTTCAAGAAGCCCTCGATCAGTTGGACGACGATCACAAGCTTCCGTTGCTGCTAGTCTCGATGGAAGGGCATTCGGTGGAAGCGGTTGCAGAAGTGCTTGGCGTTCCGCGCGGAACCATTTTGTCGCGGCTTCATCGAGGGCGACAAAAACTCAAAACAATTTTAACTCGCGTCTTGGGAATTGAACCAGAAAAAGACAAGTGCGATGACGATCGACGATAAACAAATTGATGCTTGGCTGCGAGATATTGAAGTCCCGCAGGACTTGAATGAGCGCCTGCTGGCGTTTTCTCAACCGGCGTCAACAGTCGTGATTCGCACCAAGCGCTCGCTGCTGTTTGGTGCTTCCTTATTAGCGATTGCCGCGTCGGTCTTTGGCGTCGCGATTTTCGTTCAAAGTTTGAATCGATCGACCGAGTCCCTGACCATAGCAACCAATCCAGAGTTGGTCCGTGAATTAGGGGAAATCAAAGCCGAAATCGCCTTAATCGACCAGGTGATCCACCAAGCTGAAGTCCGCGAGTTAAGCAAAAGGCTCAACGCATTTTCGAGTGAGGCGAATGTTGCGGCGATTGATCGGATTCAGCGCACGGCCTTGATTGTCAGTTTGTCCGATCAATCCGCGCTCCAATTAGGTGCCAGTCCAGAATGGGTTAGGCGCGATATGGCTCGTGTTATCCAGAGGTTTCCAAACACTGCGGGCGCGAACCATGCGCAACAGTTTATCGCTCAAATTGAGACTCAATAATTTTTTTGAACAAGGAGTAGCTATGACTTTGCATCGATTTGCCAAAACGGCAGGCTTGATTGTCGCAATTTTATTTCTCATTCGCGACGAAAGGATGTTGGCCCAATCGGGTGCGCCTAACGCCTCGCCAAAAATCACGGTACTTGGCCAACAGCTTGCGGAATTAGGCTTTGAAATTCAGACGATTGAAACCGAGAAATCGTCTGCGGAGGCGGGACAGGCAGAAGCAAAAATTCGCGCGGATGAATTGGACAAAATGCGGTCCGATTTGTTGCGGCAGCAATACGAGTTAGGTGTTTCCAACGTTTCGTATGACGAAATCATTCGGCTCTTGCAAACGCAGAGGGTACAGCTATCCGTCGACTTAGCGGGAATCGAAGCTCGTCGCGAGATTCTCGTCGCGCAACGGGAGTCTGGCCAAAAGAATGCGGAAGAGCAAGAAGAACCCCTTTCGGAAATGATCAATCAACTGATTGAGATCCAACAAGAGCGGCTTTCTTCAGTCGAAGCATTGCGCGCCAAAGGGAGCGCTCCGACGGCGGATGTCTTGAATGCCAAACAACAGTTACTCGAAACACAAATTCGTTTGGCGGAAAAAAATCATGCTGCCAATGACAATCGCGGGTCGTCAATGGATCCCGAATTATTGAATGTTTCGTTAGTTCGAGC
Organism: Planctomycetota bacterium; assembly: GCA_031376585.1. Taxonomy (GTDB): domain Bacteria; phylum Planctomycetota; class Planctomycetia; order Pirellulales; family Pirellulaceae; genus JANMEB01. The sequence continues at coordinate 8,201 of JANMEB010000125.1, forward strand.
CGAAACCGCTGCGCGACTCAACAAGGTTAATCAGCTTCTAGGAGAATACGTCAGTGCAAGAAAAACAATTGATTCACTTGGTCGTGTGCAATCCGAAATCGGTGCGGTTGAGTCGTCGTTATTGGATTTCAGTCGAAAGTCAAAAAAATGCGAAGAACTGCTCAGCCGAAGTCAATTTCGCAAAGAACAGCTTAACGGCGAACTAAAGCGTCTCGAGCGCGAGCCGAAAAACGATGACGAAGACTGATGGGCAAAGCAACGGGCAACTGGGCGGTGATCGACGGCAACAGGGCTCAGCGTTCAAGAGCTGGCGGCAAGCAACCTCGGCTCAAGGGTTAGATTCGTTGAAGAGTTCTTGCACTTCGAGCAATTCTTCGATCCAAATGCGGATATCGTTTTCGTATTCGCTGGCCATATCGCCTTTGATAAGTTGACGATGAAAGGCGGCAGCGCCGTCGTCGAAAAGCTCGGCGGCTTCGGCGGAGGGGAATCGCTCGTGGCGATCTGCGGCCACCAAGCCATAACAAAATGACATGAGCAACTCGTTGCAAGTAACCTCGGTCGGAAGAATGTCGTACATGCGATCGGATAGAGTTCGCTTGGCAGCGATCATTTCGGGCAACCGCTCTTTGCCGTTAAATAGCGGCTTGCCGGAGAGGGCCTCGATTAGCACGTAACCGAGGCTTGCCAAATCACTGAGTGGAGTCGGCGTTTCTCCTTCGAGGACTTCGATGGCAGCGTACGCAGGTGTGCAGGCGAGGCGTGGTGGCGGAGCCGTCGTTTCAAAAGCCGCCCCGATGTCGATGATCTTCGCGTGGCCACTTCGCTTGAGCATAATGTTCGCGGGCTTGATGTCGCCGTGGACGATGTCTCGTCGATGCAACGCGCCAAGCGCCCGCAAGCAGTGCCGCACGATCGCGATGGCCACACCGGACTTGAAACGGCTCTGGGTTTCACCCGCGGTAACCACTACATCATTCAGGTATTGCCAGCGGCGTTGGCTGACGCGTTTGCGGAGAACGGTCAGCATTTTGGGGGACAAAAGTTGGCGCAGGTCAAAGCCCTCGACCCACTCCATGACCAACATGCGAACGCGGCTGCGATCTAGAAAGTTCTCTACGCCGACAAGGTGCTCGTTTTGAATTCGTGCAACTTGAGCCGCGATCTTGCCCATTCGCAGCATGTCTTCGTCGTACTTTTCCGGAGACGAATAGCGCTCGGGCGAAAAGATCTTCAGCGCCACGGGAACAGTGAACTCGTCCGCGCCCTTCTTTTCCGTCAAATACACCACACCTTGTCCGCCCGCTCCTAATCGTCGCTTGAAGCGAATATGCGTCGTCCAGTGAAATCGACTTTCGTTGATCAAGCTCCGGTATTGGTCCAACAGCTCGGAACAAACTGCCAAGTCCGGCGATTCGTCGGGGATGCGCGAAACCGTGAGGTCAGTTTCGTTTCTAGTTTGAGTGTGTAATTCCATGGCAAAGCAGAACCATCCTTGGTTGAACGAGGTGAGGCAATCATTAAATCTTAGTCAGGCAACCGAACGGAGGTCTAGTGCGAAAAGCCACCCTAGGCGTCGACTTCGTGCATTTTGACACGCTATTAATTGCACAAGTTCACCCAAACCGACGATTAACGGCATTCTGTTTGGCTGAAAGTTCTTTTAGCGGCGGCATGATTCACTGCGGGTGCCAGCGATCTTCGGGTGCGGGAAATCCCAACGACTTGTCAACGATGTTGTAAACTCGCTGGCCAGTTAGGAAGCGTTGCAGGTTGATGCAGAACAAATCGGTCGTTCGATCGATGCGGCTTGCTGATTGCGCAGCGACGTGTGGCGTCACAATTAAGTTGGGTGCATCCCACAGTTCACTATCAGGCGAAGGGGGCTCGTGAAAAGTCACATCGAGACCCGCGCCAGATAATCGTTCTGATCGGAGTGCTTCGACCAAAGCGGTTTCATCGATGACTTGTCCGCGCGCGACGTTGATGACGTACGCTCCGCCGCGCAATCGTGCAAGCTCCGCCGCGCCAATCAAACGCTGAGTTCGATCGGTTAGCGGAACCGTGACGATCAGCACGTCGGACTCGGCAAGCATACTCATCAGTCGATCCGGCGGCTGAACCATATCGACTGCCGCGTTGGGTTGGGGGAACCAATCGGTCGCGACGATGCGAACCCCCATCGGACGAATGACTTGGGCGATTCGCGAGCCATTGCCGCCAAGTCCAACGAGACAAATGGTTTTGCCCTTTAAATCGTCGGTCGGCAAACGAACGAATTCGCGACGCTTCCAAGCTGCGGAAAAAACGTGCAAACGCCGGATTAAACTCAACAATAGCGCAACCGCCTGCTCGGCAACGGAATCGGCAAAAACCCCCGACGCACTAGAAACAAGTACGTCGGAGTGGATAATAGCGGGCACCAAACAATGGTCTAAACCGGCTGCTGAAGATTGAATCCATCGAAGCCGACCTGCGCGGACAACCGCAGACCAATCGATCGGGACTTTGGCATGACCGCAAAAGATATCGGCGTCGGGCAAGCGGCGATTCAAGTCGGCTTGCTCGACGAGTTCGACGTCGACCGCAGGCGAAATCGCAGCGATTCGCTGGACGTGGCGAGGCTCAACAGGAAAGCCCAATAAAAGTTTCATGATCGTTTACGTTAGGACTTGGCGACAATTAACATTCCAATCGATCTCTCGTTTCTAAGGGGAGAGAGTGAGGCGAGGGGATAAACAATCCGCAGATGATTGGCCACTAAGTTCTAATTAGCTCCGACAGTCAAAATCAAAATAAAAAAGAATAATCATGTCAGAGATTACCTTACACGAAGTTCAACAGCGAGTGGATCAGTGGATTCAAACTTTTGGCGTTCGCTATTTTTCGGAACTGACGAATATGGCACAGCTCATGGAGGAAGTCGGCGAGCTTGCCCGAATCATGTCGCGGCGATTCGGCGACCAATCGTTCAAGGCTGGTGAACAGCCGTCCGATTTGTCTGGCGAAATTGCGGATGTTTTTTTCGTGCTGGTTTGTATCGCCAATCAAACCGGAGTCGATTTGCAAGCGGCATTTGCTCAAACCATGGAAAAGAAAACCCAACGGGATGCCGCGCGGCACCAATCCAACACCAAGCTGACCTCATGAAAAATTTACAAGTTCTGCGGAGGATTCGATTTTGCGCCGGCCATCGGCTCGTCGGACACGGCGGCAAGTGCGAGAATCTGCACGGACACAACTATGTCGCCGACATTTGTGTCGTGGGGCGCGGCGTCGACTCGGTTGGCAGAGTTGTTGATTTCGCCGATTTGAAACGCTTATTCAAAGGCTGGGTCGACGAACATTGGGATCACGGAATAATATTGTATGATCAAGATTGCGAGACCATTCGCGCCGTTCGATCCGTGATGCCGCACAAAATTTACTTGCTGCCGGATAATCCGACGGCGGAAAATATCGCGCGGCATCTACTTACGGAGATCGGCCCCAAGTTATTGGCGGGCTTGTCGGGGTATGACTTGCACGTGTCTCGCGTCGCGGTTTGGGAAACCGAAGACGCCTGCGCCGAAGTCTTTCTGGATGATTCGGCAATCGGGAATTAGCGTCTCGATGAATCACCAAAACGACGCGCAAATGAGTATAAGTACCGCATTTTTGAGCGATCCAAATTGTGAAATTCTACTTTAGCGATACTTTCGTGTTGCCGCTCCCGAGCCATCACAAGTTTCCGATGGCTAAGTACCGGATGCTACGCGATCGGCTAGCAGCGTCGGCGTTGATGGAGACGTGCGAGCTGTTAGTTGCGCCGGAAGCGACGGTCGAGCAACTGGTGCTGGCCCATACTCGCGATTATGTAAGTCGCGTTTTGGGTGGCGAGTTAGCCGAAATCGAACAACGGAGGATTGGATTTCCTTGGTCGTTGCAAATGGTCGAACGGGCGAAACGATCCGTTGGCGCGAGCATCGCGGCTGGCCAAAGTGCATTAGTCGATGGTTTTTCGGCGAATCTGGCGGGCGGAACACACCATGCGTTTGCCGATTGCGGTCAAGGCTATTGCGTATTCAATGATACCTGCGTCGCCGCGAGATGGTTGCAACATTTGGGATTGGCGCAACGCGTGGCGATCGTCGATTTGGACGTGCACCAAGGAAACGGTACCGCAGCCATTACCGCCGATGATCCCACCGTGTTTACTTTTTCGATTCATTGCCGCGATAATTTTCCGTATCGGAAGACGAACAGCAAGTTGGATATCGAGTTACCGGCCGGAACGACCGACGAACTTTATTTGTGCGAATTGCAACGCGGACTGATCGAGGCATTTGCGCCATTTCGGCCCGACATCGTGTTTTACGTTTCCGGCGCGGATGCTTTTGAAGACGATCGATTTGGGAAACTAAAACTTACTAAGGCCGGTTTACGAACGCGTGATCTCATGGTGTTTGAGTATTTCGCGAAATCGAATGTGCCCGTCGCCGCGTCGATGGCCGGGGGCTACGCACGGAATCTTGATGACCTTGTCGATATCCATTTTGCGACGATTAGCGCTGGCGTTGACACTTTTGAGGCGAGCGGCAAAAACAAGCGAACCGACCAGAAAGTAGCAGGCACATTCCATGTGCCGTCCCGTTCGGACTCGGATTCAGACGGGATGATTTCCAAAAAGTGCTTAAACGGATAAACTTTGTCGCACTATAGTTTGTTAAGGAAAGGTCAAAACTGCCATGTCGATGGTGCAAACGGAACATGTGTTGGTTGTTCCAACAAGGCTATTTCGCGAACTCGGTTATTTCCAAGGATTTTGCGCTGACGTCCAACGTTACCGCGACGCGTTATTGGACCCGCTGCATACCAGTTACCGACCGCGCGACGAAATGGAACACGATCCAGAATTCAAGCAATTGATTCCCTACGTGATCTTTCGATACGAGGACTCAACGGGCATACATGTGTTTCAGTACACTCGCGGCAAGGGACAAGGCGAATCGCGATTGCATCAAAAAAGAAGCGTGGGCATCGGTGGGCATATTTCTTCGTTGGATGCGGGCGATCATCAACCTTACGAAGTTGGCATGCGCCGCGAATTGGATGAAGAGATAATTATCGATACTCCGTACACCGCGCGTTGCGTCGGACTCATCAACGACGATCAAAGCGCAGTGGGCCAAGTCCATTTGGGAATCGTGCACTTGTGCGATGTAGAGTCGCCTCAGTTGAGCGCCAAAGAAGCGGCCATGTTAGAAGCGGGCTTTAGACCGGTCTCAGAATTAATGCACGATCTCGATCAGTTTGAAACTTGGTCGCAAATATGCATGAAGGAGATGTTTGATTAAGCGTTGAGAGATGAAAGTTGAAAGTTGAGAGTTACAAGATGCCACGGGCGTGCACCGTCGAGGTTCACGTTTGTTTCTAGTTAGATTGAAAAATGCGAACCGCGCGGTCGCGCAAGCGTATGCTTCATCGCGCAGTTGGTGCTAGCGAATGTTCAGTGATAGCACCATATTTGGGACCTGCGCAAGGAAGTTGATCTAAATATGGTTGCGCTGTTGATCCCTTATAGGTAGCGTGGATATTTGGGCCCTGTTTGGTTGTCGCGAGCG
>JANMEB010000191.1:0-1577 GCA_031376585.1 Planctomycetota bacterium
TTTTGGCGATTTCAAATTTTGTACAATGTACCCTAAACCAATTTCGCGTGGACTTCGGAAGCTAAACCTGGCTTTTCAAAAATGGAATTTGATTTTTCGCATATTGGTTCGCAGGCTCATTAGGAAAGCTAATTCGCAGCGGCGATCGACGTTTTCCGTAGAGGAGAAAATCATGCGTAATTTAATTTTGATTATCATTCTGGCTTTGGGGGAGAGGGCCGGGTGAGGGGCGCGGGCCACATTCGCGTTCAGGCATATTCAATTTCATTCTGAATCAAGAGGATACCATGGCCGAAGTTACTTTTGCGGATTGGACAGATCGACTTAAGGTCTACAACGACTACATCAAAGCGTTGGCGGAATACAAGCTCAAAACGGCACAAGCCGAAGTGGAAATCGCCAAGGCCGCCGACCTTTGGGCTGACGTTCGCGCCAAGCATACAGTCATCGATCAGATTCAGCGCGAGCTCAAAGCATTCAACCAAGCTCAAGCCTCGATGAAGCGCGAGATCAAACAAGTCGAGGACCGGGAAAAGGCCGCGCTGCGGCTATTGCGCGGCTCCAAATTGGAAACCAACGCCTACAGTAATGCTTGGGCCAGCTACGTTTGGTTCGAGTCGAGTGCCTTGATCGGTTCCGGAGACAAGCTTTATCTTGTCAAGGTCAAGCAGTCGGCGCGAACGGCAGACAATTACATCGCCACGAGTCCAAAATTTCCACTGATTGACGCGACCAAAGACATCGACAACGGCTTAAAGCTAATGGATTGGATGAACGACAATCGTTTCGTCGCCGATCGCGGCAGTGATGCGCAGCAGGTCGTGGTGAAACTTTTTCAAGAGGTCAATGCGGTCGCCGCCAAATCCGTCGCCGACATCAACGCCCGTTTGGCTGCGATCCGCAAGAACACCTTCGACGCTTGGAACTTCAATGCCATCCTCGGAGTCTCACCCAACCCCGCCGCCAAAAAAATCGAATCGGCAGGAGCAAAATAGACTTTTCGCAACATGAAGGGATAGCCAATCTCTCGGAGGTGACGCGGAGTTTGTCGTCAAGCAATCCAATGCATGAACGACTGTTTTGTGGCACAATGGATTTTTTCGGACGCGGCCTATTTGATACCGTTGTGCCATGAACAATCAACCTTATGAAGCGCCGCCGCGATTTTGGCAGCCGAAGTTAAAACATTGGTGGGTGGCCGGGACGCGCGGCTGGCGCGGGCGGACGTGCCGCAAGAACGGTATTGTCGACATCGACATTCGTGGACTTGAACATGTTCGCCAAGCAGTCTCGTCTGGCTCCGGCGTGTTACTGACGCCCAACCATCCGTTCCACTACGACACCTATTGCGTGGCTCATGCGTCGGATCAATTGCGGATGCCGTTTTATTACATGGCGGCTTGGCAAGTCTTCAATAAAGTCGGACGAATTGGCCAATGGTCCTTGCAAAGCAGCGGCTGCTTTAGCGTCAACCGCGAAGGAAACGATACGCATTCGTTTCGCACGGCGATCGAACTTTTGCAGAACCGCGTCAACCCGCTGGCGATCTTTCCCGAGGGCGAAGTCTATCACACCAA
>JANMEB010000210.1:0-21661 GCA_031376585.1 Planctomycetota bacterium
TCCTTGTTTTTCTTCAACAGGTGCTTGCGAATGTAATGGCGATCGCGTGCCGTCGCACCCTTAGTCCCAGTGGCGTATCGGCGGCGGGCATGTTCGTCAAACGGCTTGCCGGTCGTGACATCCAGAAAGTTCGCGTCCGCAGCAATCCGCTTTCGAGCTTCGATCTGAGTCAGCCAGCGAGTCTGGCTGGGGCGGTTCGGGTCCGCCCACGGTTCATCGCGATCCATCACGGTCAGGAGATTGCGCACCGCGTGCCGACTCATGTTCAGCCGCTTGGCGTCAGGCCGGGGTCGCTTCTTCCAGGCGGCAACCAGCGCGTCGGCATGCGCGTCGCTGAGTCCAGCCCAGTCTTGCATGACCAACGCTTTGAGTTTTGCCGCGTGTGTCTCTTCACCTGGATCGTGCTTGATGATCGCGCGGTTGATCCCTTCGCGTGAACGCTCTGGCAGTTGCTCCCATTTCTCAGGCGTGATTGCGCCCTGGATGATCTCGCGACTGAACCAGTCGGTGTTGATTAGGCGCTCCTCGTCCGATTCGATATTGAAACGGAATGGCGATGTCTTGGTTGCGATGCCCCAACCCATGAGTTCGCGGAGGTCAGAAACCGTGACAGATCGCTTGGCTTGGCCTTTCTGCTTGCCCCTCGTAGCCACACCAAGCGGCCTGCTCAGGTAGGTCTTGATTTTGTTCCGCTCGGCAGCCGTGAGTGAGCGCGTCTCTTTTCCGCGCTCGATGATCTTGAGATTGTTGACCGTCTCGACGACCAAGTAACGCGACGCATCCATGTCCGCGTGCGGTGCGCAGCGTTCGGTCGGTTCCAGAACGCAACGGCCGAGCGTACCCAAGTCCCACGACTGCATTCGTTGGCCGAACAGCAGACCTTTGTGCCGCCAATCTGAGTTGCGAGATTCGTCGTCCAGCGCAAGTCGTAAATCATCGGTCAGGATTTCAGCCAGCGGCCCGCCAAGACGTTTCTGTGCGTCCCACAGCTTGACGAACTCGTCTCGAATCGTCGCCCGATCCGCGTGAAACTCAAACTTCCCAGCTTTATTGCGTACCGCCTGTCGCCATTCGCGAGGGCCACGCTTGCTCTTTCTGAGATCAAGAGTGGCGATGGGCGTCCGCCGCTCGTCACGAAGGCTTGCGATGAATCGTCCGAATGTCACCGTATTGTCTTGCAGGAGGGACTTGCAGAGCTTTGAAAGTTCTTCCTGCGCCTTGTCGAGTTCCGTGTCCTCTTGCTCCGTTCGCTTTTTCTTGCTGAGCGACTCAATGAGGGCACGCAACTCTCGCTCGGTTTTTCGGGCCTGCTCGGAACCGAATCGCTCCAACATCTTCAATTGAAGATCGACAATTGCCTTCTTGACCAAACCTTGATCACCGACATCCGCATCGAAGCCCAACGCTCCCCGGCGCTGAGCCAAATGCAGAAGCACACGCCCGAATTCATGCGAAGACAATCGCTCCGTCACTCCTTTGCATCGCAGCGCCCACGGATCGGTTTCCTGCAACAGCGTCTTGAACTCGTCGGCTTCCGGGGGCAGTAATCGCACGGAAATGAGTTTCAGTCGGAGCAGTCGCTTGCGCTCTGCCCTGCGCGCGAGCGTGATCCTCGCCCGCCGTGTCGCTCGGCGTTTGGCATTCTTCGGATCGCCACGTTTCTCGTCTGACTCATCAACACCTGCCGGGAAGATGCTCAAACCAACGGTGATCTCGCCAGTCTGGTGATCAATCCACGCTGATCCAACCGAATTCGAGCCAACGTCGAGTCCAAGCGAATTCGTCATGTTCAGACTCGCGAAAAAATTTAATATATATTTGACGTAGCTCAAAGATTTGATACGATTGTTCTAGTGTAACCAATCCTGGTCTGCGCTTTTACGCAACAAGAAAAAATTCGCAGGCACCGCCTACGGGCGACCGCCGCAGCTCGCACAAACGACCTGCGGCTTTTTTTATGCGCTGGGGCAGAATTTCAGGTGCGAATGCAAAGTACGCAAAGTTACGCCCTTGGATGAAATTGTCGATGAACTTTTTTGAGGCGGGATTGGTAGACTTGGTTGTAGAACGGCAGAGTGACATATTGTCGATATTCCAATTTGCTGCGCGCGTTACGGGGTAAATTGTGATCGACGATCGCGTTGACCGCGTCGATTTGAAATTGCTGGTTGGAGTCGACGTGCAACTTCATTCGCGCTTTTTCCGTGGCTTAAGCCCACCTTCGATTCGTTTGACCTCTTTCTCAAAGTCGCTTTCAAAAGCCTGGTCCTGCTTGACGCGAAACGACGCGTATTGTTCCCCAGCCAGTCGTTTGGCCACTTCTGCCGAGACCATGCCCGCATCGGTCAACACTTCGTATTCGTTGAACTCCAAAAACGCATCGAGTTTGCCGGCCCAATCCGCCATTCGCATGGGGATTTGCTTGGCGGCCTGATTTTCGGCGTAATCGAGGTACATCGTAACGATCCGCTCAAGCTCCTTGATTTCCTTTTCAATCAAGTAGTTTTTGGCGACCGCCACGTCGGTTTTGAGAATTTTGCCCGCCGGTGCGTTCTTCCAAGTCGTGAGCCCCATCGACGGTTTGGACGCGTCGGCCCGAGCGGCAATAATCTCCGCCGCCGTTTTTCCGGTGACCGCCCAGTGCAGTTTGTTCTGCACCGATTTGAAGAATTTCTCGGTGACATCGGCCGACTTGTCGTAGTCGATGCTGCACTGCTCGTAGATGTCGGCTATTTTCAAGTAGAACCGGCGCTCGCTGGCTCGAATCTCGCGGATTCGCCCCAAAAGCTCTTCGAAATAATCCTTGCCGAATCGCCTGTTTAGCTTGAGCCGTTCGTCGTCGAGCACGAATCCCTTGGTGACGAACTCGCGCAGCGTTTGAGTTGCCCAGATCCGGAACTGGGTTGCCTGAACGCTGTTGACCCGGTAGCCGACGGAGATAATGGCGTCGAGGTTGTAAAACTCGATTTCGCGGGAAACCTCGCGAATTCCCTCGGTCTGAACTCTCCGGATTTTCCGGAGAGTTCGATCCGGCTTCAGTTCACCGTTCGCGTAGATGTTCTGCAGATGTTCGCTGATCGTCCGCAAATCCACCCCAAAAAGTTCGGCGATCCGCTTTTGGTTGAGCCAAAACGTCTCGGATTCGAACAGGACTTCGATCCGAACCGCCCCATCGGGGGTGTGGTAGAGGATCAGTTCGCCTTCGTTGGGCTGATCTGGTTGCGTCACGTCGCTCTCCTTACACGGTCTTGAAGCTGCCGAGATTTTACGCGCGGTTGAGCACGATGCAATGACGATCTTCAATCAACAGTTGACTGGCGTACCCGATCCGCAAGTTGCCACGGTTTGTCAATCCGAACGAAGAGTGTTCGTAACTCTGGATTTGGATTTCTCGGACGTTCGCACCTACCCGCCTGCGGATTTTCCAGGAATCATAGTTCTCCGGCCGCGAACGCAAGCTCAAGAGACTGGACTCCGCATTCGCGAAGGTTCCGTGGATAAAGATAAAAACTGATTCAGGAGAATTTAGCAAACCACAATAAAGGTTATTCCAGGGTGATCCAACGCTACTCAGACGCATTCAGTTTGGCTCCAGCTTAATTTTCGGGGCACTCATCGTGCGATAGCGCGGTTCGAGTTGAAAAAACCGGCGGTAGCGCGTTCCGGTTGATCCAGGTCAACCCGTTTGGCTACAAAATTTTTCTTGCGGATGATTACCTGGCGGGGCTTGGCCGACGAGTGGCGGCGATGGCCGTGAAGAATTTCCGTATGGCGCTAAGTAGCGTAGGCTTGGGGGGTGCAACTGGCGGCGCGGGTTGTCTAAGTAACGGAGTCACGGCCGCGAGGACTTCGGTCATGCTGGCGTAGCGATCGGATTTGTTCTTGGCCATCATCTTTAGACAGATTCTTTCGATCGGCGAATCGGGGGGCAAGTTGGGTTGAACGGTCGATGGGGGAGCGGGCTGCTCGTTCAGCAACTTAGCTAAAACGGTCACTACTGATCCTCGAAACGGGACGGTGCCGGTTAGCATCTCGTAAAGGACGACTCCCAGACTGTAGACATCGGATTGCGGGCCGATCTCGTCTTGATGCCCGCGCACTTGTTCCGGGGACATATAGGCAGGTGTGCCCGTGATGTTGCCAGCGATCGTCAACTGATCGTCGTCGTCAGCGCGACGGGCGAGCCCAAAATCCATGATGATTGGCTCGCCATCGGAATCGACCATAATATTTTCTGGTTTCAGATCGCGATGGATGACTTCGTGCGCATGAGCTTTTTGCATTCCGGTGGCGATTTTGTGGAACATGCTCGATACTTCATCCAGAGTATGAGGCTGGTCTTTGTGGATCCATTTGGAGAGCGGACGCCCTTCGATGAATGCCATCGTCAGATAAAGCGCGCCCGCTACGTTACTGACTTCGTAGATCGGACAGACGAAGGGGCTGCGAATTTGTGCGGCGCTGCGAGCTTCTCGATAGAAGCGTTGCACCACGATGGGCTTGTCGGCGAGGAATGGAGTTTTTAGCGCGACATACCGCTGGAGCTGTGGGTCGTAAGCCAAGTACACGGCACCCATCGCTCCTTGGCCGAGCTGACGTGAGATTTGATAACGGCCGAACGTCTGACCCGACGACATCAACTGTGACTTGGGCGACGACGAAGGTTGTGCCAGTGCCGATCCGTTGCGTTTGCCTGCATCGGTCGAGGGCGCAATGTCTTGGGTCTCTGAGTTGGCTGAATTCCGCAAATCGAGACCAGTCATTTCCGGCGAACTGTCGTCGAGCAACGCCCCCGTGATGCGCTGTACCTTTTTCAGAGCATTAATCGCTACTGCCAACTCGCCGCCCAATTCCGGGTGCTGATTTTGTAGTGTCTGTTTCAGGACGTCCACAGATTGCCCTACAACGCTACTGGTCACTGGGTTACCTTTCTATATTTTTTGGGTCGAAAGTTTTCGTGGCTTAAAGAAATTGGGAGCAGCGAAAACCCCAGCGTCGCTTGTCATCAGTCTCTCCACACAGATCGGGCGAATACCCGTGGCCCAAAAATTTCCGATCATCACGTCATGATCCACACCGGTTGCTTCGAACCGGAAGATATCGTGCATTGAGATGATTTCACCCTCCATGCCAGTCACTTCAGAGATGCAGACTACTTTCCGTTGGCCGCCGAGCTGGCGCGCGACTTGGACGACCAGATTGATTGATGTGGCCATCTGCTTGCGAAGTGCCCATAGCGGGATACTCCCTCCGTCGATGCTCGTCATCAACTCGATGCGCGAAAAGACCTCGCGCGGCGAGTTGGCGTGAACGGTCGTCATGCTGCCTTCATGGCCCGTATTCTTGGCTTGCAGCATTTCGAGTGCTTCGGCACCGCGACATTCGCCGATGATGATGCGGTCCGGACGCACGCGCAACGCGTTCTTTACAAGTTCGCGCATTGTGATTTGACAGAACCCGTCCCTGTCTGCGCGAGCTTCCATCTTGACGACGTGGGGCTGCTGAAGATCGAGTTCAGCAGTGTCTTCGATGGTGGCGATTCGTTCGCTCGAACGAATGAAGCGCGAGAGCGCGTTCAAAAGCGTCGTCTTGCCGCTGCCGGCACCGCCCGAGATCACGATATTCAAATGGCCTCGGACTGCAGCGGCCAAAAATTCTAGCATCTCCGGCGTGAGCGATTCCCGCTTGAGCAAGTCGTCAACCGTCAAGGGCCGGCTTCCAAAGCGACGAATCGACAGTAAAGGTCCGTTAATCGCTGGCGGATTTAGGATCGCGTTCATGCGGCTACCATCGGCAAGGCGAACGTCAACCATCGGATGGGTTACATCGAGAACGCGGCCGGCCTGGCTGACCATGCGCTCCATTAACTGCACCAATTGCGGCGTATTTTCAAACGTCACTGCGGAGGTTTCAAGCCGCCCATTCTTTTCGACAAACACCTGAAAAGGCCCGTTCACAAGAATATCGCTCACGTCTGAATCTCGCATCAAGCTGCTCAGCGGGCCGAACGCATAGACCTCATCAAGGATCATACTAACGACGTCCTGCTGGTCGTCTTCGTCAAGCATTACAGCGTATTCTCGCAGCAGCAATTCAAGATTCACGGCCAAATGGCGGCGAAGCGCCTCGGGCAAAAGCTCAACGGCATTGACAGGCAAATGGGCACGTAACTGTTGACACAGCTTGTTTCGTAAATTGGAAATAACGTCCAAGAGTTCGTAGAGTTCCGTCGCGTGCGGCGATTCGCTGGTGCCGTTGCCCGAACTCGGATGTGCATCACTTCCGAGAGCATCTGAGGAAAGAACTGGGCTGCCGACAAATGTCGGAGCATAAGCGAGTGACTGATCAAACTTGCGAGTACTGGTACTCAATGGTGCGCTCCTTCGATTAAAAAATCGAACGCTTCGATACAAATCGCCAATACAATTGCATCGCTGAAGTTTTCAGAATTTTAAACATTCGTTTCGTGAGGGTCAATGATTTTATGGCAACCTCTCGATTGAGTTTTTGTTGAATTGAAAGTCAAAACAAAATCACCTTTCGAGTTGCCGAAATCGAATTAAGCCATGCGACGGTAAGTCATCGCACCAAGTTGATTGGTTTAAACCGATGTTGGATCGCGCCGCGTTTGGACTATGACCCAAACAGGCTATGCATTGAACCCTCGCGTCCTACCTAGAATGGCGCATTTGGCAACGAAATAGCGCGGAATCAAAGGCCGAAAAAATCAGAATACGCTTTAGAACCTAGAACATATTTTGCGTACGCCTTTTGAAGTTGCGCAGCTTGCCCACACTCATGCGAAATCATTGCAAGTTGCCGCTTGGATCGCTCGTCAAGGAATTAGATAGTCACCGCATGGCTTGCGCTTTTTTGAAGTTGCGATTTCTCAATCACAACCCAATGCGTCGGCGAGGGAAAACGAAACTCTGCCGACACGCCGCAAGTCGTTTCCTCACTTACGGGTTAGGATGGCCGGAAATGCGCAACGTCACGAACTACGCTCGTGGATGAAACTGGCGATGAACTTTTTTGAGCCTCGATTGATCGACATGCGTGTAGATTTGCGTCGTCGCAATGCTCGCGTGGCCAAGCATCTCTTGAACCTGACGCAAATCGGCACCCCCTGCCAAGAGATGCGTGGCAAAGCTGTGACGCATGGTGTGCGGACTGATCTCGGTCGAGACGCCGCAGAGCAACGCGTACTTTTTGACTAGTTCCCAAATGGCTTCTCGCCTTAAACGCCGACCAGAACGCGAGAGGAATAGCCAATCAGCGTCTCGACTTGTTGAGGCAGCTAAGCGCGGACGTAGCTTTTCCAAATATTCGTGCACGGCGGTAATCGCCGCGCGCCCCAAATGGACCATCCGCTGTTTGCTTCCTTTTCCGATGCAGCGACAAATCCGTTCGACCAAATGCACGTCACTTAATTTAAGATTGGAAATCTCCGAAACGCGGCAACCAGTTGCATACAACATTTCCAACAGTGCCCGATCGCGCATATAATAGGCATCATTTCGCCGAGGCGACGCGAGAAACGTATCGATCTGCTTGGGCGAAAGGACCGAAGGCAATCGCTGCCACAAGCGTTGACTTCCTAACAACTCGGCGAAATTTTCTTTGAGGACGCCTTCCAGTTGTAGAAATCGAAAAAACATCTTGAGCGCGACCAAATGCCTCGCAACTGATGCCGGAGCCAAGGATTGATCGGCCAAGAAACTTACGTAGTCGGTCAAGCGACTGATCGTCAGCGCGACGATCGACCGTTCGGCGTGCCATTGGTGAAAGCGGCGCATGTCACGTGTGTAAGCGGCGACCGTGTTTTCCGACAATCGACATTCGCGTCGCAAGTACTCAACGAATCTTGCAATCCACTGCGCGTTCGAACCGGCGTCCTCGGTCAACTTTCGCTTGACCGCCAAGATTTTTCTTTTGGGTTGAACCATCGCCCGTCTCGCATTGGCAAAAAATCGCCGCACATTTCGCAATACTGTTTATGAGTATCGTTGTTGGGGCGCATCCGCGTTGCAAGAATTTGTAGCCGCACGCTTGTATCGCCGCTGCGAATTGCACAATCGGAACAAGTTAACGGGACGGTGCGCGACGAGGCAAGAATGGAAACCGCAGATTTAGCGGATAGCGTAGATGGAGAAAAAGGCGACTGCACGGCAAAGAGTAAACGAATCTGGGGCTGACACTCCCTCTCGCCAATTGCGTGTGGCAGCGTTCGGCTTTGAACTCTCAACTTTCGACTTTCAACTCCCAACCGAATCAGCCAGCCGCCTTCTGTGCAATGGCGATTCGGTCCAGGCCGGCCAAGTCTTTTTTAATCGTTGCTTGCTTCCAACCGGGTTTCGCGGCCAGAATCGAATGGACTTTACCGGCGATGAGGGGGCTAAGTTCAAACAACAGAATTCCGCCTGGGCGAAGCGCGTCAAGCGATTCGTGCACAAGTCGTTCGATAATTTCCGTCCCGACTGGACCGGTCGAGAAAAGTGCCGCTTCGGGTTCATATTTTCCGACCGAGTCGGGGAGCGAACCTCGCTCGGACAATCCGATGTACGGCGGGTTACTGACGATGAAATCGAATGGGCCGCGCGACGCGATCGGCGCGAGCAAATCTCCTACCACGAATTCAATTTGCGACGCAACGCCCAGCGATTTAGCGTTCGCCGCGGCGACTGCGATCGCCTTGGGGCTGATATCGACGGCCAAAATGGTCGCCTGCGGCAAGTGTTTTGCAATCGCAATCGCTACGTTACCACTCCCCGTGCCGATATCGGCGATCAAAAGTTTTCCGTCGGTGCTGTACTTGCGCGCTCGATCCAATGTTTCCACAACGAGTTGTTCCGTCTCGGGGCGCGGAATGAGCACGTCAGGCGTAATCGCAAACGACAACGAGAAAAATTCCTTTAGCTCGACTAAATACGCGACCGGTTCTCCCGCAGCCCGGCGCTTGACCCATTGGCGAAAACGCTCCAGTTTCGCAGGTTCAGGGACTTGGTCAAATCGCGTGTACAAGTCGATCCGTTGGCAGCCGAGCGTCGCGCTGAGCAGGACTTCGGCATCCAAGCGCGGACTATCCGCATCGTGCCGCTTGAAATAATCAGCGGTCCAAACCAACAAGCGTTGAATGGTCCATGGCTGCTCGTCGCTCATCCCATCTCTTTTTTTTTCGTTGTGAAGCGACGGGGTCGGATCCCGAACCGTTCGAAGGCTTGGCTATTGGGCCACAGACCCCGCGCGCCGTTCAATCCAAGTCTCCCATCGTCGCGCGGAGTTGATCGCGTTCATACTTCAACATTGCTTCGGTCAACGGCTGCAGATTGCCGGCAATCACTGTATCGAGATTTGATTGAAAGCCGATCCGATGATCGGTCACCCGATTTTGCGGCCAATTGTAAGTCCGAATCCGCTGGCTACGATCGCCAGAGCCAACTTGTGTTTTTCGCTCGTCGGCACGCTTTTTATGTTCTTCTTGTTGCTTTCGCTCGTAAATGCGGGCTTTCAAAATACGCAGGGCTTTGGCAAAGTTCTTGTGCTGACTTTTTTCGTCTTGCATTGAAACGACGATGTTGGTTTCCAAATGCGTCAACCGCACCGCCGAAGCCGTCTTGTTGACGTGCTGTCCACCGGGGCCACTCGAACAAAATACATCTTTGCGATAGTCGTCCGGTTTGATTTCAATTTCAACATCTTCCGGTTCGGGAAGCACCGCAACCGTCGCGGCCGATGTATGAATGCGACCCTTCGTTTCAGTTTCCGGCACTCGCTGTACGCGATGGCCACCGCTTTCGTACTGCAATTCGCGAAAAGCCCCTTCCCCTTCGAAGCCCAAAATAACTTCCTTAAATCCCCCTAGTTCAGCTTCGCTCAAGTCCATCACTTCGACTTTCCAGCCTCTGCTCTCGCCGTGTTTCTTGTACATGCGGAACAAGTCGCCGGCAAAAATCCCCGCTTCGTCCCCACCAACGCCGGCGCGAATTTCCATAACGCAGCGCGATCGATTTGCGTCTTCGCCCCCAACTGACTTTTCCAAAATATCGTTCCATAGCTTCTCGCGTTCGGAGATCAACGTGCCCAGTTCGTCGGCGGCAAGTGCTCGTTCGTCCGCATCAGCACTATTGGCCATCTGACGAACCTGTCCAATCTGATCAATGACCGACAGGAAGCGACGATACGTCGTGGCAAAGCGAACCAGCGAACCATGCTCGCGAGCCGCGGCGGAAATTTTGGCGGAGTCCGATAGCACGGCCGGATCGGTCATCTGCCGTTCCAGGACTTCAAACCGGGCCAATTTTTGATCCAACATTTCACGCATGATGGCAGCTCGTCATTTAGGAAAAAAGCGGAAATCTCCGCAACAAGAACCCGGCCCTCGATTCCCTTTGCGGTCAGGTGCAAGGCCGGAATCAAACGATAAAAGGTCCGACCGCTACAAGCCGTCTTGGCGCGACGCGACGATTTCAACTCGGCCATTCAAGCGCCGGCTGAATAAATTGCTTCGGATTGTCGCTGCCTCAATGAACATGCCAAGTCAAAAGGAGAGGTAGAAGTTTGCCGCTGGCCTATTGGTCAAACTATATCAGTCGACTGGTGGATCGACAATAGTTTTCGTCTGGGCTACCGCTGGCAACTTTAGCCATGCAGCCAAGAACGTATCCGCGACGAGCTGTAAAATGTGATACGTGACCAGCGGAATTCCCGACAAACCCAATTCGATGGCGGTCGCCAATCCGACCATCAGTGTTTTTTGGCTTGAAGAAAATCCAACTGCGATTTGATCGCCTCGCGACATTCTTTGCCAAGCCGCACCTTGCCAGCCAACCCAAAACAATAACAAATGCAAGGCAAGCACAATTACCCCGCAGCTCAGCAACAAACCAAACGACAACTTCGGCGTATCGACTTGGGCCAATCGCAACGTCGTCTGGATCATGCCGATCATTACCATCGTCAATACGCCAAGCTGCGCATAAACTCCAAGCGCCGTTTTGAATTGCGACGTCCATCTTGAGGTTCGCGGCAACGCTCGCATAAGTTGCGCGACGACAATCGGCAACAGCACGATCAGCGAAAGCTGCAACATCATGTGGCCTACCGCGAATGGTTTCACTTGCCCAGCGGTCAAAATGCGAACCCACATCGGAGTTACGACGACACAAGCTGCGTTCGTGATCAGTGTGACCATCATGGCGATCGCGTCGTTACCGCCGGCTTTTCGAGTCCACACCGACGCGGACGCGAGCGTGCATGGCGTCGCCGCAGCAACGATTAGCCCCGGTCCCAACTCGGCTCCGAGCAGTTGCGCCAATGGCCACGCCAATAGGGGAGCCAATCCCAAATTCACCAAGCTCGCCAAAATTGGTGCGACCGGCCGACGAAGCACCCGACGAATCTCGCGAAACTCCAGTGGCAATGCCATCGCGAACATCACCGTGACGACGATCAAGTGCGATAGCCATTTCGTTTCGGCCAGCAAACGCAAGGGCTCGGCAATCTGTTGACCAATCAACAGACTGGTCAACAAGCCCAGCATGAACCAATTTCGAGAGATAAAGACCATGCCGATCCAAATAATATGTTTAAGTCTGAGCCGACAGTGGAGGTACCACGTTACGAGTCAACGCCGTCGCCGCTGGCTCCGGGTTAAACGAAATGCACTGCCGCTGACTCCGGGTTAAACGAAAGGCGTCGCCGCTGGCTACAGCCTAAACGCCGACCGGCGGCGCTGCTAGCGGAATGTCAATCTCACTGTTCCAATTAAATACACAACTGTAGAATCCCGCGCTTTTTCCAAACGATTTACGCAAATGGTCCGCGCGGCGCAAAACCAGCGCGGCTCGTCCGCTTTGAGACATTGCTCATGCTCAGATACTTAACCGCTGGCGAATCGCACGGCCCTGCGCTCGTCGCCATCATTGACGGATTTCCCGCAGGGCTCAAGGTCGATTCCGCGCACCTCGACGCGGAGCTTCGGCGTCGGCAAGGTGGTTACGGTCGGGGTGCTCGACAAACGCTTGAGCACGACACGGTTTCAATCGTCTCCGGCGTCTGGCAAGAATCCACGATCGGCAGTCCGATTTGTTTGCAAATCGCTAACCAAGACCACAAGCTCGATCGACTGAAAGAACTTCCCAGGCCGCGCCCTGGCCACGGCGATTTATCGGGGGCGATCAAGTACCTCGGTTCAATCCGCGGCGTACTGGAACGAGCGAGTGCGCGCGAAACCGCCGCGCGAGTCGCCGCCGGAGCTTTGGCCCAACAACTGTTGAGCGTTTTCGGCATCCGAACCGTCGGCTACGTCATCCAAATAGGCCCGCTCGAACTGCCGGCCAAATCCGCTCCGATCGAACAACTCAGGCAATTTCGCGAGCAAAGCCAAGTCTATTCCTTGTGCCCCGAACGCGACTCTGAAGCAATCCAGTTAATCGACGAAACAAAAAAAGCCGGCGACACATTGGGTGGCCTCATCGAAGTTCGCGTCGAAGGCGTTCCGTTTGGGCTTGGCTCACACGCACAATGGGATCGCAAGCTCGATGCACGACTGGCGGCTGCCGTGATGTCAATCCAAGCCATCAAAGGCGTCGAAATCGGTCTCGGCTTTGCCGCAGCCAAGCGATTTGGCTCCCAAGTTCACGACCCGATTCACTACGACCCGGTGCAAAAACAAACTGCCGCTGCTGGTTATACGCGACCCACCAATAACGCCGGTGGCATCGAAGCGGGTATGAGTAACAGCCAACCGATCGTTGTGCGCGCGGCCAAGAAACCGATCAGTACCCTGCAAAAACCGCTTGAATCCATCGACCTGCAAACCAAGCAACCCGAATCGGCCAGCTACGAGCGAAGCGACATTTGCGCCGTCCCGGCCGCCAGCGTCATTGTCGAAAACGTCGTCGCATTCGAAATCGCCGCCGCATTTTGCGAAAAGTTCGGCAACGACAGTGTCTCGGAAATGCGTCAACACTGGGATTCGTTTATGGAACTAGCGCGGCAGAGGTAGGTACTTTCATGAGCGATGACCGACGACGATTGATGTGCCGCATCGCGTTCGTCGTTTGCTGCGCGCTGCCAACTATCCTTGTCGCGAATTGGATTCTCTTTCCGCGCAGTACGGCTCAGTGGCAAACATTGGCTCGCCATACGTTAGGTTGCCGCGTCGCTATCGCCTCAATCGAAACCCCATCGCCAAATGAAGTTCGCTTTCACCAATTTCGTATTCTGAACGCGCAGATGCAACCGCTCGTGGATATGAGAACCGTTGACTTGAGCCAATCGATCGACGGCTATGTGCTAACCTTGTCGCCCATCGAACAGACGCTTGGCCAAGTCACTGGACTGTTACAAAACTTGGCGGAACAACTGCCGAAAATGGATTGGAAATCCGGTACAACTAGCGTTCAGATTCAGCGGCTGACGATTCGTTCCGATATCGAAGGAGCGACTACGGAACATTGCTTCGTGGCCAAAGATTGCCTGATGCAGATCGAACCACGCGGCACGCAAACTCGCGTGGTAATCGAATTTCGTTCCGACGTAGCCGACGCCGCTCGCATTCGTTGGGAATTACAGTTCGGCGATCCGTCGCAGCCAGAGCAATGGACGCTCGACACGTCCAACGGATTACTTCCGTGTTGGCTCTTAGCCAAAGTCTGGCCTGCCGCGCAGAGTCTAGGCAACGATTGCTGGTTCTCCGGCATTTTGAAGTGTGAACGATCGGATTCGCATGTCGCTTACGATGTGCAAGACCTGCGACTCGTCAATTTGGATGTTCCAAAAATGCTCTGCGATGTTTGCGGGACACGCCGGGAGCCGATGCCGATTGCGGCCAGCACAGGATCCCAATTTGAAGCGATCGTTAAAAATGGGCGGGTGATCAATGGCCGGCTTGATTCTCTGCTTTGTCAAATTCATTGTCCAAGCGGCGGATACTTCGACCCCTCGTGGTTGCTGACAACCAAAAAATGGTTGCAAGTTGACGTTGTTGAACCGATTAACGCGGCTTCCGTTGAATTCGCGAAATTGTTGGTCGGGTTCGAAATACGCGACGGCGAGCTGTTTGTGTGGGGAGACTCCAACAACGGACTCATCGCCGTTGACCCCAACCAACGACCGTTGATTGTTGCAACGCCAGCATCACAGAGACTCTCGCCGCAATGTCTAGCCGGCTGGTTTTCGGGCGTCGACCAAATTCAGATTCCGGTGTCTTCCGCGGCGCAACAAATGTTGTCGCACTTGCCGCTCGTTCGCTAACTGGAAGCCGTTTCCTTTGGATGGTCGGTTGAATCGAAATTGCTCAACCAGAACCGCGCCGGGATTAGCGCCAAGCCCGCGATCACGAATTGTGCTGCCCAGAAGAACACCAACATTCGGAACTTATCGACCTCGGACGCACCATAGGCGTGCAAGCCGACTCCTAGTTGGTTGACCCCTTCCCACGACCAAGCCGTCACGGCGTTTCCGATCACGGCCAGGGCCGCCATACCGCGTTGACGGACCATTCCGCCCCATCGCGCGTGCAGCACGACCGCGTTCCACAGTACGATCATGACCGCGCCGTTTTCTTTGGGATCCCAGCCCCAAAATCGTCCCCACGAATCGTCGGCCCACAGCCCGCCGAGCACAGTTCCAACAAAGCTGAACAGCAGTCCGAAACAAACGGTGCCATAAATCAATCGGGCAATTTCTTGTTTTCTTTTGGCGTTCATTAGCGGAGTAAACAAGCCACCCAGAACATAAGTCACGCCGAGCGCGCCTGCGGCCAGCGTCGCCGAGTAACCCAGCGAAACGCAAATCACGTGCGTCGAAAGCCAAAAATTCGTGTCCAATACTGCTACCAAAACCGAAAATATGTCGTCGCTGCCAATCGCGATGTTTGACGCCCACAACAGCCCGCACACTCCCAGCACGCTGCCCAAAAAATTTCCGAGCCCCATGCGCGTGAATCGCTCGATCAACATGAACAGCCCAACGACGACGCACGTGACAAACACAAAGCTTGAGTACAGACTTGTCACCGGCGCGCGGCCCGAAATGCCGACCGACATGACGATCCCCATCAAGTGCAGCATCCAGCCGCCGAGCAGTACTGCGGTCGCGATTCGATTGAACCATAGCGGCAGTGCGATCAACGACAACACGGTAAACAAAAAACCGAAAAAGTAGCAGATTGTCGCTAAATAATAGGGCGCCTGCCGATTGTAAAACGCTTCCCACGATTGTCGCCAAAGCGCGATCCCTGCCGGCGGATTTTTTTCAATCGAAGCCAAATACGACGTAAGCGTTGCGTTGAATTTTGCCGCGTCGTTGGCTTGGTAAGCACTCTTCAAATCGAATAACGACCTCGCATCGTAAGCCCTCGTCACCCCAGTTAAATCCTCACTGCCGTTCCAGCGGCACAAGTCCTCGGCGACCGCGCTGGCTTGCATGGCGAGGCTGGCGTCGAGATTGCGATCAACCTCCGCGATAACAGGTCCAGCCATCTTTTCCAATTCAGCGAACGGCGCGTTCTGAATTTGCTCAAACACCATAACTTGCCATTTTTCGCGAGACAACTCGCCACTGCTTTGGCGGATCGAATCGTCACTCGTTAGCTGTTTGAAAATGCGCAAGCGAATTTCATATTCACGCACGACGCTCTTTTCTTCTTGTACGACACGCTGGGCGACCGCGCTGCACGTCGTCACGCCAAATCGCTTGGCGCGTTCGAGCATCTCTTGGCAGAAAAGGCCCAAACTGAGCGAGCCCCATGGTTCAACTTCGTTGGGCAAAGGAGCAAGCAACATCGCGTTCCTCCGTCGTAAGTCCGGAAGCACGCTCCAGTGATACAGGTCCATCACATTTTTCCCGTCCCAATCGACGGTCAGCAGCCGCCCCAAGGTACGGCCTTCAATCAAGAATTGGAAAAGCTCCGCAGCCCGTCGATCAAAGGCCGTCCGCTGCTCCTCTGGTTTCGCAACTGCGTCGTTGTAAAGCTTTTGCAAAACGGAGTCTGCCTTTTCTATTTCGTCGATGGAATAACGGTAGCGTTTGCGAGGCTCCAGATTCAAACTGCCACGTAGGTTAGGATCGTCGATCTTGAAAAGCTGATATTGGCCAAATTCCTTGCCGCCGAACATCGCGTCAGCCATCCAAGCCACCGCGTCGATCCGCGTGGATTCGTCAGCACCCTTTTTGACACTTTCCAATCCAGACGCCCGGCGCACCATACTTCGGGCGACGGAATCTAGCGGCTTGGCGCGCCCTGCATGGACGATCGGAACTCGCCCCAACAGGTCCATGCGGAATTCGTTGAACTTGTCCGGCGCTTTCGATCCGGTCCATAAACCCCAACCGACGAGCGACAACGGAATTGCCAGAATGCACCAGACCCAAGGACTCGTTCGCTCACTGCTCGCGCTGCGCGACTTGGCCAACTCTTGATTAAGTTTTTTCGTATAGCCAATGAGCGTCTGTCCAAACTGAACGACCAATCCAATTCCGACGAAGACGCAACAGAAGTACGGAATCATCCAACCGCTGTTCTTGACGACTTGTAATTCGGAATACTGGCGACCCGTACTGTCGTTGTAATTCGCTTGGTAAAAGGTCTCGTTGCGATAACGCAGCGGGTTGTTCATCCAGACTTTTTGGGTCACGTCGATTTTCGCTTCAGTGTCGGTCAATTGGAATTTTGAGGAAAACGATCGCGGCGTGTTGGTTCCCAAATACGTTTGCTGCTCCGTGTCGAGTAGCGTGAGCGTGTACGGTTTGTAATAGCGTTTGAATCGAAGCGAAATGTGGTATTTTCGGCCGCCCACGGTGAAGACATTAGCTGGAAATGTTGGGTCATCGATGCGGCCATCTTCAACCGCATTGGGGCTGTGTCCGACTAAATACGTTCCCAGCTCGCGACGCGTTTGCTTGTCGAAAACTTTGATGTAGGCACCGGCGATGTCGACGCGATCACTTGTTCCATCCTCTACTGGAATTTCGGTTATGGTTGAGGCCAGCCCCAAACCCTGTGTTCCAATTTCGTTTTTTTCGCCTGGCTTCAAGGGTTGCCAAACAGAATTGCGAAAGTATTCGACGCACATAATGTCCACCGGCAAATCTGGATGTTGCACCAATCGTCCGGGCACAAGCCGCGACGAAGGGACCACGGTGTGCGCTTCGGTCGTCGCTTCCGTCCGATCGACAATCGCCAATTCGTTATGTCGCAGATCGACGCCGTAATTGGCTTTTTCTCCTTCGAAAAACTGAATGCGCTGCTCGATCACGAAAACCGAAACGTAAATTTCGTTCAGCATTAATATCGCGACGCCCACGTGAATCAACACGATGCCGCCTTTGCGACCGAAAATCTGCCGAGCCCCAAACAGGACCACCAAGCTGGGTGCCAAGCATTGCAGCATCTGCCACAAAATCCGCATGGCCGAATCGCCGATGAAGGCTGCGGAACCACGCGCGGCTAGGAACGCGAACAGGCCCGACAGAAAAACGCCAACAGCGATGAAAATGATTCGCTCAATCGTACGCTGCGCGCCAAGCCTAATTCCCACGATGAGGCTTGCTCCCGCGCATATAGCAAAGCTGGCTTGAATCAATTTCCACAAAGTCGACCAAGGAATCGGCGGCTCGGCTTGAAAGCCTTGTGGGTTTTGTCCGTTCAAAATCACGGCTGTTGCCAAAGCCGTACCCAACACGATCAAGATCAACCCAACGACGTTTTCGCGGCGTGACCCGACGATCCGAAATCGAGACAGGTGCGCGGCTGATAGATTGACGATCATCGCCGCCATAATCGAAAAGCCGCTGGGGATAAAGAATCCGCCCGACACATTCTGCCATTCGGGAAACCATTTTGGCGGGAAGAATGTTTGAAACGAAATGAAAACTAACAAATGCGGGAAATGCATCGACTTGGCTTGCCAAATATCCATCCGCGTAAGCTGAAATGTAAAAGTCAAAATTACTAGCACTGCCGTTACCATGAGAAACACGGTCAGCTTGAGCGACGCCAGGCCGCGGATCAACTCGCCAAAGACCCTCGTCAGCGAAAGTGCATTCGACGCATGGGGCGTTACCTTGCCGCTAGTGCCACCCGCGCGAGAGACCGTTTCGACAATCGGATTCACGGACATGAAACTCTCCTGACGACTACGGCGCTTTGAAGCGAATCGATTGAATGAACTGATCGAAGGTCGTTTGCGACTCGGCCACCAAAGTCGCATCCCCGGTCAATTTGAAAAACCACGAATCCGTATCAGTCGTCAAACGAACGACCTGACTCGCGCGCCCATTCTCAGCGACGGACTTCAAGAGAATGGATTTCGCCTCTCGGCCGTCGACCGTTACGTCCGTGGTTAGCTTTTCAATGTCCTCGACAGAAAGCGCGCTCAGTTCCAGCTCACTACACCACATGCTGACGTTGTCCGTCCAAGATTGCGCTGCTGGAGGCAAACGCGTCATCGCTAGTTGCACGGATCGGTCACCAACTTTTCTTAAGAATCGATGCGCGGTGAACTGTGTCGTTGGCCCGCGTTCCCAATCCGCTGGCGGCGTAAAATCAAATGGCAACGTCGACGTCTCCGGCACGGGAGCGTTTTCTTTGGCCTTCGACGGCACCGGCGCTGGTCCCATACCAGGCATCGCTGCGGAAAGTTCGCCCGTTTCGTCGAACAACAGTAACGTCAATTCGCCGGCTGACATTTTCTTTAGGCTCGATTCTACTTCGCTGGCTGATACCGGACTCAATCCCAATTGCCCGCGCCAGCGATTCACATTGGTTGACAAATCTTGTCCGGCGGGGAGCCGCGAAACGGCAATCTCCACCGGCGGCTGAACGCTGGCAATCGAAAGCGTTGCAAAGCGAAACGCATCACCGGGAGACTCCTTCCAGCCGTCAGGCAACTGCCATTTCGCGTTATTCGTTTCGTCAAAAGCAATTTGTTCCAGAAATGTTCGCCATTGAGTCTCGGTCCCATCCACGTTGGTCTTGGTGCCAGTGATTTTATAAATCCAAGCTGCCTCGGGACGCTCGGCAATTGCCGCAACCATCCGCGAAATCTCGCCCGGCTCGGCCGTTTTGGTATTGGCGACAAGCGGGGAGGCTGGCGGTTGGGGGTCCAATTTCGTGACGGAGTATTTTCGAATTTGCTCGTCTTGGCAGCCAAGGGCCGCACAGACCGCGACCGCAATCAATACTGCCGAAAAAGCTCGCAAAACTAAAGAGGACTCAAGCATGGGTGCGCAACGTAACTAACGAATTCGGTGTTCATTCTGACGCGGCAAGTGAGCGCAAGTGCACTTCGCAAGTCGAGTGCGGATCAGCCGCTACAGTTAAGGAAATCTCTGCGCGAATTGACCCGAGCATTATAAGCGAACTGGCCGAGATTGACGACGGCCAACATTTGCCTTCAAAGGGAGAAAGAGGGCCAAACCACCGAGCGGCTCATTATTCAATCTTGCCCGGCCCGCGAATCGAATTCCCTTTCGCGTCGGTCAGTTGGTCGCCAAACATTTCCCGCGCTCGGCCGGCGTCTGCATGCAAGCGGGCAACGATACTCGAATGCTCGCCGATAACATTGCGCGACTCCGCCGGATCGCTCTTCAAATCAAACAGCGACATTTCAAGTTCCGCTTGGGAGTAATCAACGGGGCTACCGCCGACGCCACCGGCACGACCGCCTAGCGATTGGTATTTATGGGGCAGCATCAACTTCCATCGCCGATCGCGTACGGCTTGCAACTGACCGCCGAAATAAATGTAAAAGCAATCGTGAGGTGATTCGACAGGCCCATCCGCAAACAGAAGTGTTGAAATGTCCAGGCCGTCAATCGGTTGTGAAGGCAGCTCGGCATCAATTAATTTGGCGATCGTCGGCAACAAGTCGATTGTCGCGGCGAATTCATCACAGCGAGTCCCGGCTGGAACTTTGCCCGGCCAGCGTATGATCGTCGGGACGCGCACGCCACCTTCAAAGCTGGTCCCTTTGCCTTCGCGGAGAGGGAGGGCGCTGCCCGCATGTTCGCCGTACGAAAGCCAAGGCCCGTTGTCGGATGTGAAGACCACCAAAGTTTTGTCGGCAATTTTTGCGGCATCGAGAGCTTCCAAGATTTGGCCCACCGACCAATCGACTTCGTGCATCACGTCCGCGAAAAGTCCAAGACCCGTGTGGTCACGGTTCGCGGGAGCGACAAACAAGGGAACGTGGACCATCGAATGAGCGAAGTATAAAAAAAACGGCTGCTCGCAGTGCTCTTGAATGAACTGGGTCGCGCGCTGCGTATAGTCGGTCGTCAATCGAGCTTGGTCCTCCGCAGTGACTTCGGGATCGGCGACTTCGTTGTTTAGGAATAATTGCAAAGGCGGAAAGCGGGCTTTGCGTTCGGCGGCGTCTGCAGGCAGCTTGACTACGTCAGGATGCAACGGCCACATGTCGTTGGAATACGGCAAGCCGTAGAAAAAATCGAAGCCTTGTTCAAGCGGGCTAAATTTTGCCGCGTCCCCCAAATGCCACTTGCCAACACAAGCCGTCGCATAACCGCGCGATCGGCAGACTTCCGCCAGCGTCGTCTCGTCCGGCGACAAGCCGACTTTGGCGTTTGGAAACAGCGCGCCGGAAATGCCAACTCGCATGTGATAACAGCCCGTCATCAACGCCGCCCGCGACGCTGAACACACGGCGCTGGAAACTGAAAAATCAGTGAACGCACGGCCCTCGCGGGCAAGCCGGTCAATGTTGGGAGTCGAATATCGCGGCTGGCCAAACGGCCGCACATCCGCGTAGCCCAAGTCATCGACAAAGATCACGACGATGTTGGGAAATTCACCCGCACGCGATACAGGTGACTGAGCATGGGCCAGTTGCATTGAGCAAACGAGAATCGAAAGCGTCAGACATCGATTTCTGAGTGTCAGTTTGAGTTCCACGTGAATTCCTGTCCTCTGTTCAGCCGCCGGTCAAGAAACCGGACACCACCGTGCTCCGGCTGAACTTGCATATCGCGAATTTCATTGCGGTAACGAGCTGATTGACTTCACTGAGCGAATGCACGCGCCGGAAGAACTCGGCCACGGCATTCGCCCAATCCAATCCGGCGGTAACCGTTGGAAATACACCAGCCTCGCAAGGTGACTTCGTCGCCTTCTTGCAAAAAGGTCCGCGTTTCGCCAGTCGGAAACTTGAGCGGCGTTCGTTGCGTCGCGGGCACGACGCGCCCCGGCTCGCCATCCCAAGTCAACTCCAGCAAGCAACCTCGCGAATCGCGAGCCGCTCCGCTGACCGTGCCGCTGGCAATTAGATCTCCCGGTTGCAAATTGCAACCGTTGCTGGAATGGTGCGTGAGCATCTGTGCCAATGTCCAATACATGTGCCGAAAATTGCCGCGACTGACTCGCTGGGCAGGCAGGTTCGCGCTGCGCATCTGGTCCGTGCGAATTGAGACTTCCAAGTTCAGATCCAGCCCACCGTGCGTGAAGTTTGCACCGTGGCTTAAATAAGGCAGCGGCTGCGGATCGCCTGCCGCACGTGCCGCCAATTCGCATCGAAACGGCGCCAGTGCCTCAAGCGTAACAACCCAAGGAGAAACCGTCGTGCCAAAGGACTTGGCCAAGAACGGACCAAGCGGCTGGTACTCCCAGCGCTGAATGTCGCGCGCCGACCAATCGTTCACC
>JANMEB010000171.1:0-7612 GCA_031376585.1 Planctomycetota bacterium
TGCGTTTGACGAAGAGCGAGAGTCGACTGGCCTTGGGCCATGCAGCAATATCTTACCAAAGGTGCCGGGAGTTACTCATGCCAGATTTCAGTTGCCATGCGTGTGGAAAGTCTTATTCGTTGACCAACGATTATTTGGGCAAGCGGGTTCGCTGCACGGCTTGCGGGCACGTTTTTCTGGTCTCCGTGACCGATGACGAGATGCATGTCGTCGACTCAGCTCCACCCGAAAGGGAACTTCCGAATCAAATGGCTTACGAGCATTCTGGCAAGGGACGGATTGCGGACGAGATTGAATACGAGATTTTCGGTTCGGAAATGCAGTACGTCGAAATTACGCTCGACCCCAATGAAACCGTCATCGCCGAAGCTGGCGGAATGATGTACATGACCGACGGTATCAAGATGGAGACCGTGTTCGGTACGCCTGGTAAGGAGGGCCAATCGTTCTGGAACAAAGTCCTCTCGGCCGGCAAGCGAGTGCTCACGGGCGAATCGTTGTTTATGACGACGTTCACTAATCAATCGAATCGGCGCGAAAAAGTTGCCTTTGGAGCGCCCTATCCCGGCAAGATCGTTCCGCTGCATTTGGACGAAATGGGTGGCGAGATCATTGTGCAAAAAGATGCGTTTCTTTGCGGCGCTCGCGGCATCGAAATCACGATCGCATTTCAAAAACGGATTGGCGTTGGTCTATTTGGCGGCGAAGGCTTCATCATGCAGAAACTGCGCGGTGACGGAATCGCGTGCGTGCACGCTGGCGGCACGATTTTGCACCGTGAACTAAAAGCGGGCGAACGAATTCGATTGGACACAGGGTGCATCGTCGGCTTGGCCCCTTCGGTAAATTACAACATCGAATTCGTCGGCGGAATTAAGAACACGCTGTTTGGTGGGGAAGGGCTGTTTCTGGCGACCCTGACCGGGCCTGGCAAAATCTGGTTGCAATCACTGCCGCTTTCGCGACTCGCGGGTCGCATCCTCGCCAACGCCGTTCGTCCCGGCGGCGGCAAAGACGAAGGCTCCCTCCTCGGCGGCATCGGCAATCTCATGATGGGAGACCGGTCGTAGGGGTAACAATCGGTGCAGGATTTTCGCCAGGGCGCCATCGGGTTTTAATAATGCTATCTGGTGAACAAGCGGGCTGCGACCTGTTGACAGTCGGCTTCGTTTCGTCAGACGCCAAAGCAAAAGCCTTCGATCTTGCTTCGCAATCATTGTTGATATTCCGTCAGACGACATCGTTCGAATCGCACAGTTCAATCGCGGTGACTCTCAACGGATTAAAATTCTGGCTCTATTTCTATTGCGTGAAATCAATTTGCATCGTCGATGAGTTTGGAGCAGCGCCTATTCATTTGCGTTCAACTCTCGAATGCGAATGTTGCGGAACTCGACTCCGGTTGCGGCGCGTCGTTGCAGGCCGATGCGGCCCGTCGGCAGTTTCATATTCGGTTTCAGCGCTGCCTCCGGTTCGTCCGCGAGGTTTCCCTCCGTCACCTTGGTACCGTTTACGACGACGGTGATTCGCGGACCAACGGCTCGAATCGACAGCTTGTTCCATTTGTTTGTCGGCGCGTCGGCGCGCGGTTTCCCGCCGAATAGCCCCCACACGGCCCCTGTACGGTTGTGATCCGGTTCGTTCCTAAATGCATTGTCATCGATGGCCTGTACTTCCAACAGACCTGCACCACTTGAAGCGCCCTCGAGCGGCGCCCGAAGGAAGACTCCCGAATTGCCTTTGGGCGGGAGCTTATATTCGAGTTCCAGCTCGAAGTCGCCATAGTCTCGGTCCGTAGCAAGCCATCCGTCCCCTGGAGTGGCCGTGATAATGCCGTCCTTTTGGCTCCAAGCACCTTTGCTTGCGACGGGTGTCCAGCCCTTCAAATCTTTGGCGTTGATTAAATCAATCCAGTCCGCTTCGGCGAGAGAGCCCGAATTGGCAGAAACATCGGGAGTCGGAAGGTTGGCGACATCGGCAGTCAACTTGCGGATACGCATTTTGCGAAACCATGCCTCATTTCCGTGATCCTGAAGTACGATGTGACCTGCACTCGACTTTCCGAACTGCGGCTCTTTCGCAAAGGGCCTTTGAGTGACGTTTCGATTCCAGAACTCGCTGCCAATGTCGGCTTCTGCAACTTTGCTTCCGTTCAACCAGTGTTCAAGGTGATTCCCTCGCGCTATGATTTTGGCAGTATTCCATTGTCCGACAGGGTTGAGTGCTTTGCTTCTTCTTCCATCAACCGCAAAGATCGAGCCCGCAGAAGTAATCGCATCTTTTCCGTTAACATGCAAATCGTCGTCGAGGATTTGGTATTCCAATTGGTTGCTAGTCGCCGGTTCGTCGCCCACTCGGTAGAGGACACCGCTGTTACCGCCTATTGAAATTTTCCAATCAAATTCCAATTCGAAGTCGTCGAAGTTGGCCGTTGACCGGATATCTCCACCCCCCGACGGGACCATATGAATCGCGCCTCCTTCGACTCTCCAGCCGGACGTAACTGTACTACCGTCGGATAGTCGAACCCAGCTTGCAAAATCCCGGCCGTTGAACAGGTCGGTCCATTCTGCCTCCGACGCCGCGGCGGTGCGCTGGAAAGTAACCACGTTGATGGACGTGCCCAGGGCGGATGAGAACTTCGTTGGGCGCGAGATGTTCGACTCTTTATTTTGCCAGTCGTAGACTATCCGCAACGTGTCCGAACTCAGTTCGTAAATCCCCAACAATTCCGCCGACGTACCGTCCCACGAAGTCCCCGACCAATTGAACTGCTTCGGAGAGGAATTGGGGACAAGCTGTATCGTCCCAACACGTTTTTGCGGCTTGCCGTTTTTGAACCGCTCAATGACAAAACTATTACTAATAACTGTCAGCGTTGTTCTCATGGGGCCGAGTTCTTCTGGGGAAGTCGCGACCCCACCAAACTCTTCCGCGACTACGCTCCACACACCTTGCATCGCCGCCAGGTCGGACGCCGGGGCGTCTTCCTTTACGAGCTGGGATGAGGGCGCTGTCACCGTCTTGGGTTGAGCCGCGGCCACATCAGACGTCTTGGACTTGCCAACTTGCGCTTCAACCGGTGAATTTTTGTGAACGACGTTGCCTTCCGGTTCCGACGCTTGTGTTTTGGCCGCTGCCGGGCTTGATTCAGCAGGGTGCGGCTTCGAAACAAGCACGATCTTGAGTTCCGGGTTGTCGCCTTTTCTTACCATGAACGACTTGTTATCCGGCTCGATGTCCTTGCCCGCGACCTCCAATCGATGTTCGCCGACTTTGAGCCGGAGTGGATTGTTGAGTTGAGGAGGATTGATCGTTTCTCCGTCAATCTTCACCGTCAAATTTGCATAGGAACTAGGGATGTCGATTTTGATCGTTCCCAAACCGGACGGACGGAGAAAATTGAAGATCAACAGGATAAAAAGAGCTGCCGCACCGCCAACGGCAAT
Organism: Planctomycetota bacterium; assembly: GCA_031376585.1. Lineage (GTDB taxonomy): Bacteria > Planctomycetota > Planctomycetia > Pirellulales > Pirellulaceae > JANMEB01. The sequence continues at coordinate 3,450 of JANMEB010000171.1, forward strand.
CCAGCGCCAAACAAGCGGAATGCGGGTCCACATTGTGCGGGGTGACGGACGAGGGAGGAGGTAATTTGGTCGGAGCGGCGCCGGATCGTTCACCACGGGAGACGCAGGCCACACTGGACCAGATGACGGATGCTCCAGCGAAAACGGATCAGGTGCGGGAGGTGTCCACTCGCCGACGGGAATCGCCTGCGGAATCGTTTCAGGCCCGCTCCGACCCGGCCCCATTGCGGACGAACCATCGTCGGATAAAAACCGCATCACTTTGCGGGCCAATTCTTCCAAATGATTTTCGAGCGGGGGCGTCAAGGCGTCCAACCAATGTTGCGAGCTAATAAAATACTCCATCGCCCGCGAAAGTTTGACGTCCTCGATCCGCAACGGAATGACCGGAATTCCTTTGCTGACTGCCCGTTCCACTTCGCGCTTGACCTGCGGCGACTCGTTGGAGTGGGCGGAAAAGACCAGCACCATCGCGCGGCATTGTTCGATCCCTCCGATGATCGCCTCGCCCCAATTCACGCCAGGCAGGATATCGCGCGGCGCGATCCAGCAACGCATTCCCTTGCGTTCAAACGTAGCGACGAGTGCATCGCAAGTTGTCTTGTCCTTGCTGGAATAGCTAACGAACACGTCGTAGGCCGAGACGTGCGGACCTGCGATATCGAGCGCCTGGCCGCACTTGGGACACGGCTTTTGCTTGCCCGCGTGCTTTTCATCCGCGCGAAACTTCTTGCCGCATTTGCAAGTTACCAGGATTGGCATCGAATGGTGCTCGGTTTATAGATGCGCACATGGCTTTGGGTGAAGTTGCCGTTCGTATTCTAGTCAATGTTTCGCGGAATCTCGATCGGGTGCTTTGCACGCAGCTATTGTTTCGGCAGACGCCAAAGCAACAGCCTCCGATCTTGCCCCGCGATCAACGCCAAGCGTCCGTCTGACGAAATCGTTCGAACCGTACAGACATAACGCGGTGACTCACAAGGGTAGGTACTCTCGCACCATTGTCCTCGCTTGAAATCAAGCATCATCGTCGGCGAGTGGGGAGCATTTCCTTCGCCGTTACCTAGTATTCGCGTCGCGTCCGCACTGATCTCAAAAAAAGTGCCGGGCATCCTTCGCATTTCCATCGGTTGACCGCTGTGCAATGACCAGACTCTGACAAAAGCTGGCGCGATTCGCGGCGCGCTTGTGTAATTCCCTGAGAATGCAGTCAGTCCGTCAGGGGATAATCGAAGGCAAGCTACAGCACCTTCTAGTTTCTTGAATTCGAAAAGCTGTTCGCCCTTGGTGGCGCTCCAGACGATCGTGCCCCCGTTGGAATCGCCGCTGATGGCGGACTGGCCGTTACCCGAGAATGCGATCGCACTGACTGGCCCCTCGTGGCCGACCCAAGACGTCGTCTTCCCATCGAAAGTGTCCCAGTAAACAAGATTGGGTGAGCCCTTGCCACCGACTAAGACGTGTCGGCCGTCAGGGGCAAACGTGGCGGCACGCCATAAGCTGCCCGGACCGTCGTATTCTCGAATCTTTTTTAAAGTACGAAGGTCCCATTGAATCGGTTTGCTCTTGCCAGCGATAGAAATCGCGCTATTCCCATCGGGCGAAAATGAGACGGAATCAACAGGCCCGCCGAGGTCCTTAAAGATGTGGATCCGTTGACCCGTCGCAACTTCCCAATAACTGAGCGCGTTATCCTCGTGACCAATCAAACAATGGCGGCCGTCAGCGGAGAACGCCATACTATGGATCACCGGTCCTTGACCAACTTCGAACCAAGTCGCAATGACACCTGGCGGGCCGTCTAACTCAAACGTCGACTTTGACACATCTTTCAACTTGGAATCATTGGGCACATTCGACGAGGCGTTTGGCATCGAGGGGGTGGGAATTGTTTGCACCTGCGACGATTCGCGAGGTGGATGGCTTCCGACGGCTGACGGATTCCAAATCTTTATTTCACCAAATGTTGCCGTCAAAATGCCCTTCACTAATTTGACATTAAGTTCAGGGTTATTGCCTCGACGGAGTGTAAACGAGTTCGTCTTGTACTTCTTGTCGCCAAAAGCGATTAAAAGAGTACTTTCCCCGGGCTCGCACTCGAGTTCCTGATCCACGTCGCCACCGCCAAAAGTTTGACCTTGGAACGAGACTTCAACGTCCGGGCTGTTGATTCGTAATCTCGCCAGTGCGGGACTCGATTTGAAATACTGTCCAAAACTCCACAAGATCAAACCAATTGCGAGCATCCCAATCAACGCATACGTCCAGCGCCGAGTTAAAGACATCCGCGACCACCACGTGTCTAGCCGCGTTGCGGGGCGTGTGGAAACTGGCGAACTAGTCACCAAAGTTGATGAGTGAATTGGCGACAACGTCGGTTGAGCTGTCGCTGCTGTGTTAAGCGAAGCCGCGCTTGGCTCGGGAATCGGCAGCGCCATGGGAATCGAATCGAACCCGCTCTGGCTCGTCGTGGGAGGGGGGTTGCCTTCGTCCGTCAGTAGCCGGATCACTTTGCGCGCCAACTCCTCCAAGTGTTTTTCGAGCGGCGGAGTGAGCGCGTCGAGCCAATGTTGCGAGCTAATAAAATATTCCATCGCCCGCGAAAGTTTGACGTCCTCGATCCGCAGTGGAATAACGGGAATCCCTTTGCTCACCGCCCGTTCCACTTCGCGTTTGACCTGCGATGACTCGTTCGAGTGTGCTGAAAAGACCAGCACCATCACTCGGCTCTGTTCGATCCCACCGATGATCGCCTCGCCCCAGTTCGCGCCAGGCAGAATGTCGCGCGGTGCGATCCAGCAGCGCAGTCCCTTGCTTTCAAAAGTGGCGCACAGCGCATCGCACGTGGTCTTGTCCTTGCTCGAGTAGCTGACGAACACGTCGTACGCTGAAACCTGCGGCCCCGCGATTTCGAGCGACTGACCGCAATTGGGGCAGGACCTCTGCTTGCCGTTGTGTTTTTCATCGGCACGAAACTTCTTGCCACACTTACACGTTACCAAAATCGGCATGGGATCGTGCTCTGTAGAAAATGGCTCGGATTATTTCTCTAAGAGGATTTCGCCCTTCGCATTTTAATTCATGCGCCAGCGGAATACTATCAACGCGCCAGTCTGTGTCAGGCTGACCTGCGGAATCAGAGACTTGAGACTCAGCCCGGCTTTTGATCAAGCTCTTTTGATTGTTCCGGTTGGAAATCGATGTCGATTTCTTTATTGTGGTCAGCGACTGTGATAGGCTGGAAGGTGCGATTCAAGATCTTGAATCGCTGGCCTCTCGATTTCATCGCCCGTTCAGCGGAGCACTTGTTCCATGAATCAGCAGTCCGGCCAAACCGGAATCGTCGACATCGCAGGCGATATTACAATCGATTGGAATTTGGCGCATATACAAGCGGCTCAAGGGAGTGGAAACTCGTGGTCTCCCGACGATGTGAGTCGCGCCTGCCGCCAGCGAGGTGGAATGGCGCTCTTGGCGGATCTGATTGAAGCCGCCGCCAACGACTTGCGAGACTCTGGCCGAGCCGCCTATTCGTTGCGAGTTTCGTCAATCCCCGACGAGGTGATTGCGCCGAGTGATGTGCGGTTCAATCATTCATACGCTTTGTGGGAACCGCTTGCTTCTGGCGAACGGCTGCCCGACGGCAAGCCAAAACTCGTCTGGCGAATCTCTCAATTCTTGGGGCTTGATCGCTGTGCGTCGCAAATGCCCGCCAAGCCAACGGCACCAACAAAACGAGAATCGACTATGGCCGACGTCGTGGTTCTGGACGATGCTGCTCTCGGCTTTCGCGATCAGCCATCGCTCTGGCCGCCATCGGTTCTAAATCCAAAACCTGAGACTTGGGTCGTGCTCAAAATCGCCAAGCCCGTTGTGCAGGGGGCGTTGTGGGACCACTTGCTCCAGCACTTTGCCGAACGACTGATTGTGGTCATGACGGTCGAAGACCTCCGCGGCAGTGAAGTCCAGATCAGCCACCAATTATCTTGGGAAAGAACGGCACAAGATCTGTTTTGGGAACTGACCTACAATCCTCGCGTTAATGGCACATCGCGCTGCGCGCATACAGTGGTTTCCTTTGGCACGGCCGGGGCCTTTCTATTATCGCGACATCACAATTCCGATATCCTCGGATCGACGACCGATGCGTCTCGCGTTACCGG
>JANMEB010000252.1:0-4290 GCA_031376585.1 Planctomycetota bacterium
GCAAGCACTTTCCGAGCCAGTGCCACCCAACCGCGGCGCTTGTATACGATCTTGGAAACGGCTGGGTGGCACTGGCTAGGTCAGTGTCTTTGAGGACTGCACGGGCTGTGTGCCACTGGCTATGCCAGTGTCTTTCTGGATTCAAGTGTGAACACAACTTAGTTGAATCGTTACAATGGACGAAATGCTCGAACCGCAACACAGAAAAAAGGTTAAACACTTTCATGAGCCGGGGCACTTTCATGAATTGACGTTTTCTTGTTACCGAAGGATGCCGATTCTAATGAACGAAGACTGGCGGGCTCGATTGTCTCGACATGTTGATTCCGCCGTCGAAAGAACTTCGTTTGAACTCGTGGCTTTTGTTTTTATGCCGGAGCATGTCCACCTGCTTGTTTATCCAACGGTTCCAGAACCCGAAATTGGTCGCTTGTTGGCTTTCGTAAAGCAACCGTTTTCAAAGGAGATAAAGCAGATTCTCGTCGAATCGAAAAGTGAATTGTTGGAGCGGTTGACAGTTCGAGAACGACCGGGGAAAGTCTGCTTTCGATACTGGCAGGAAGGGGCGGGCTTCGATCGCAATCTGTTCACTCCGAAGGCACTGGAAGCATCCATCGACTACATCCACAACAACCCGGTGAAAAGTGGATTGAGCGAAAAACCTACGGATTGGATTTGGTCGAGTGCCCGATTCTATTTGCTTGAGCCTCCCAAGCAACAATTTTCGGAATTGCCCCACATTCACGGACTTCCTCAAGGAGCTTTCGATCTGGGTCAACCAAATTGACTGAGGACATCACTGACGTCCAGTCCCGAAAAACACTGGCATAGCCAGTGCCACCCAGCAGGCATAGCCACCGCGAAAGACACTGGCATAGCCAGTGCCACACAGCAGGCATAGCCACTGCCACCCAACCGTATTTTCATTTCGTGTTTTAGGACAACATTTGGCATTACGATTTATTGAACCTATCGCGCAGTCCCGAAGGACACTGGCATAGCCAGTGGCACCCAGTCAGAAGACATCACTGGGTCCAATCCCGAAAGTCACTGGCATAACCAGTGCTGCCCAACCTCGGCGGTTATATACGATCTTGGAAACACTTCTGGATGAAGTCAGTTTTGAAGCGCCCGACATGACACAAGGCAAGATCGTAATCAACGCCGCCTACGTGAAACAGCGCCTTCAAGCCATCGCCGAAGACGAGGACTTGAGCAAATTCATTCTGTAGTTTTGATTTGTATAACCGCCGCCTAGGCGCTGCGGCACCCGACGCGCCGGAGCGCGGGCGTCCCGCCCGCATGTTCATCAACAGTCTCTCTTCGTTTAACCGCCGCTTCGGCGCTGGTACCTTTCGCATCGGTGTTCAAGCCGGTAAACTTTTTGCGTTAGTTGGGGGCGTAGCTCAGTTGGTAGAGCAACGGACTTTTAATCCGTAGGTCGTGGGTTCGAGCCCCACTGCCCTCACTGCATTTCTCGATTGTCGACATTCATTTCAGTCGCATTTCTGGGCCAAAAAAGAAAATTTAGGAATGGAAATGTTTTAGCCAATTGCACGGGAGGATTGAGGCCATGACGACCGTCGATGAGATCGTAGCTGCGGCAAAACGATTACCACCTAGCGAACTGCTTCGGTTGCGGAAAAAGCTTGAGAGTCTAGAAAAACAACTTTGGATTGTTGAATCTCAAAAAGCTGGCAAGGACATTAAAGCCGCAGGCGTGACTGACCGAGACATCGACCGCATAGTGATGAGGCGTCGTCGTGAAAGTCGTCGCTGACACGATGATCTGGGTGTCGTATTGCGTCAACCCCGACGGGATTCGGCATCGCTTGATTGAGACGGCGCGACGCAATCGTGTCCGCATTTTCGTTTCTGGATACATGCTTGACGAGCTCGAACGCACGCTGATGGACGACCTCGGTCGCAGTCGACGTTTTGCAAATCTAGCGCGACGAGCCATCTTGCGGATAGCGAAGTTGGTGGAACTGCCGCAACTTGTTCCGCGACACGTCCCCGGTGATTCCAATGACGATCCGATAGTCCAAACCGCGCTGACGTCCAACGCCGATTACCTTGTCACCGCCGACAAGGAAATTCTTAAGCTCAAAAAGGTCCGTAGCGTTCAAATCGTCACGGTCCATGTGCTCGCCGAACGGCTAATGGACTGATGCGCTGTAAATTGGTCGTCCATTCTCCGTCGCGAAGTGATTAGAACCACATCGTGAAATCAATTCTGTGCAATGCGACGTCGAACCAGAAAACGGCAATGGCGAGAGTTAGTGGGTAGGGCCACATCGACGTGATGGCGGGCGCGGAGATGGCCCGAATCGAAGATTTCCATCGGCGTCGGATTGAACCGCCCGATGAGACAGAATCGTTCGCTGAATTAGCAGCCCGTTAAAAAACGAACCATTACCGGCAAGCGGAAGACGCTCAATGTACCAAGAAATCTTATCCAGGCACGCCGACGGAACACTCATGGAATCTTCAGAAATTTGTCGTGTGCACTTTTTGAGGCTCCTAGCTATCTCAGTTGGTAGAGCAATCCCGGCGCGCCGGGATTAATCCGTAGGTCGTGGGTTCGAGCCCCACTGCCCTCACTAGTGCTAAGTCCAGAGTCAGAATTGGGGTTGGGAAAATTAGCCGCTTGGGCGCTAGCCCCGGTTTTTTGTGACGGAACCGTGGCTAGAGCCAAAACGGCTAGCCCAAATATCAATAATTGACAAAGCACTAGATTTCGGGTTTGTTTTGACCGCTGATCGTTCAGGTCGTCATTGACGTGAAATCGATTGGAAGGCGCGAGCGTCGAAGGCTATTATTTCGAATTGGCTGGAATCACGGGTTTAAGGCGCTCTTGTGCGAATAGCCAATCGTGAAAATCGGGGTTTGCATAGGTTGCGGTCCAACTGTCGTGCCCGACGCCAGCGTACTCCGTGTACTTTGGTTGGCCGCCAGCGACTTTAAGTGCATCGATCATTTTGCGCGAACGCTCGACGGAAACGGCTTCGTCTTGATCGCCGTGAAAGCACCAAATCGGAAGTTTTGCAAATTTGCCGACGGTCGCTGGGTCACCGCCACCGCAGATTGGGACGGCTGCCGCAAACAGCTCTGGATAACGAGCGATCGCGTCCCAAGTTCCGTAGCCTCCCATCGAAAGTCCCGTAATGTAAATGCGGTCCTTGTTCACGTTGGCGTTTTTGATCATTTCTTTGATCAGGTCATGCACCAACTGCATCGGGACGCTGGCGTGTTCGGGTTGATCGTGAGACTTGGCTGACCAATCGACTTCGACCCACTTCTTATCATTCGGGCATTGTGGAGCAACGACGAAACAAGGGTAATTTTTGCGTCGATCTGGATTCAGGAAATCTTTCATGCCATGAACGAGCTGAGCGACATTGTCGTCCCCGCGCTCGCCAGCGCCGTGCAAAAAGATCACGAGCGGATAGGTTTGATTCTGGCTGAAATCGGCAGGTTTGAGCAATCGATATTTCAGCGCACCAACATCCTTGACCGTAAATTCGTGCGGCTCAAAGAATTTGGTCATCGGTTCCTCGGCTTTTTCCTGAGCTTTCGTCACGGCTAACTCCAACCCTCCAACAACGAAACAACTCAATGCAATTAAGACTTGCGATCGCATTCCTCGACCCTCACAACAATTCTCAAACATGCCCTACGAAAACTTGTCGCCCATTGTAACACAACAGAAATCGAATGGCGGGCGATGACGTGCGGCACGTCGATTACTTTGAAACAAGGGAACATCGACCACGATCCAATGGCTCAGCGGACGCTAGAAAAATTGGTTTTGGAACGCCATGTTTTTGAATCCAGATTTGGGGACCCTGGATGAGTTGTTCAAAGCAGTCGATCCAAAAAAGGTCGCGCGCGGTCAGCGAATTGTTGGCCGAATTCGTCGTTCACGATTCAACGTGTGTTTTAGGGGACGACGCTCAACGTACCAAGTCATCGCCCACCAAACGGCTACGGGAAACCGAGCTGATTTTTGCGTGAGGCATGCGGGATCGGTTATACTAGAATCGGAGCGCGATGTCCGAGACAGCACACACCGGCGAGCGTTTGGTTTCGAGTCGCGACGAATCTCGTTAGTTGCAGCTTTAATTTGTCAAATCGGAAGAGAGCCACAAACAATAATTGTCCGTCGACGGATGAACGAACCCAGCCTTTGTGAAACTATAACCAGATGCTCAGACAAAACCTTTTAGCCGCGATTCTCTTTTTGTGCGCTGGGTTCCCAACGCTGCTTCACGGGCAGTCACTTTCGTT
>JANMEB010000290.1:0-2026 GCA_031376585.1 Planctomycetota bacterium
CGCGGCAAAGTTTGGAAATTGGGGCCGCGACATAATTCCGATCATCGAATTACGGCGACTGCCTCCGAGTTGATTTCCTTGTCGCTTGGACGACAGCTATTGCATCCACTGGCTGGCACACCGTTTTGGATGGGGATCGAATCATTTTGGAACAAAGTTCGTGACGAGTTGCCGGCCACGGTCCTGGAGCATTACGAAAAGTTTTCACGATCGCTGCGTGTCAGCGGCGTACCGACCAAGTCTTACGAGCGACATCATGGCAGCATCAAGACAGTCAATCGCGCTATCCTCGAGCATCGCGTCGTCGAAATCGTGTATGAGTCGTTGGACAAGCCGACTGCGGTCCGCAAGATCGAGCCGTACGCGATTGTCTTGTTTCAATCTAGTTTGTACGTCATTGCGGCCGACCACGACATTGTCGATGAAGATCCGGCGGCGCGCGTTCGGACTTGGAAGATCGATCGGTTTGAAAAAGCAACTATCTTGGACGAGTGGTTTAAGGTGCCGGAGAATTTGGACGTCGATCAATTCATGGCGCATAGTTTGGGTGTGTACTTTGGCCAAGACCCACAGCAATTCAAGATACGGCTGTCGCCCCAAGCCGCGCGGCTCGTGTTGGAGGATCCATGGCATCACGATCAAACGATGACCAAACTCCAATCGGGCGAGTTTGAGTTGGACATCAAAGCGATCAACGAAGTCGAAATCATTCAGCGCGTCTTGTCGATGGGTTCAGAAGCCGAGATTCTTGAGCCCGCCAGCACCCGCGACGCCATGCGAAAAATCGTCGCCAAACTCGCCGAAGTCTATGGAGAAAAGGTACTTGTACCTAATCTCAAAAGGATAAATATTGCGGCGCAAACGTGAGCCAAGAACTTACTTCTCTGATTCAGCAAGTTCTGGATCGTCGGTGGCGGAATCTTCTGAATCGCTATCCGATTGCTTCGAAATATCTGGCGGAGAGCGGAGCATTGAGCGATCCGGACACCCAGCAATTGAACTCAAGAAACAGGCTCCGATCAAGACACTAATCGCAATGGACAATTTTTTGATCATCTATAGTCCAAAAGACGAAGATTTTCACCAGCCGACCTCGGGCTTTCGATCATTTCGCCCACCCAAGTTTTGGCGCACGATCGGATCGATATCCATTGGAATGAATTTCGTCTCGCCCCCAGCATAAACGAAATGGACGCCACCACCGGCATGCCAACTACCGAAACTATAGGAAATAAACCGTTGCTGCTTCGCAGGAGCCGTGTAGATATTTCCTGAATAGCTGTGGTAATAGTTGAGCGGATGAATGGTCGACGCAAAAAACTCAGACTCATCGATGGTTTGTCCAGGAATCGGCGGTGGCGGTGGAGGGTCGGCTGTTTCCCCTCGGTCCAAATCAAAACTACCAACCGCCCAATGGTCTGAATCGGCGGAGGTAAATGGTCCCGCATCGAATACTGCCTCGCCAATCATCACCGTGTTTGCGAGGCCATCGACAACGTCATCCATATTCACAATTGTTTGGACGAGAGGCTCGGTTGGCACGAGGACTCCATTTCGATTGGCTTCAACTTGAGACCGGTCGGGATATCCGTGTGGCATAAGGCCGTTTGGAACATAATCAATGTACCCATATTCCCCTTCAACGGGAGTCGCGCCATTTGGGACATAATACCCAGCGGCGCACGCCACGTAGCTTGTCGTTACCCGATTTGCGATCGCAGGAACGCCGAAAATGAATCCGGAATTAAGCGTCTGCGGGATAGGATCTGACGGACATTTAAAAATCTTAAATAGATATTGGCACGCCGCCTTGTTGCCCGGATACAGCCCGGCATTCGTCCAATGGTTGTTCGCGATTGGAGTGCTTTCGGACAGCTTCATTACATCGTAAATATTTCCAAACTCAATGTACGGCAGAATAAATGCGTGCCAGCCGGCACCTTGGTTGAACTTCGCACCCGGTGGGTATTTTTCAAATTGGCTAACGTAATTCGATACGGCAACTCCCATTTGGCGCAAATTATTC
>JANMEB010000302.1:0-3063 GCA_031376585.1 Planctomycetota bacterium
CATCGTCACGAACGATGAAGCGATCGTGCGTCAACGCTTGTTCGATGCGGCCGCGTCGATCAGCGGAAGGGTGCGTGTGGATTCCATTCAAAGCTTCCGACCTGGTCGCCCAGTTCCGACGCACTGGCTGAACTAATGGCCCCGCACAATCGTTGCCGATGGGACGAATCTGGCCTTTTCCCCAATTTCAATCAAATCACTTTTGAAGCTCCGACGCCTTGTCGAAGTAAAATGAAATCAGGCGTAGTGGCGCAATGCCATTTTGCCTCTGGTTCCTAGGCTCCTGCCTGGGAACCGACTGTCCGCCCGTGGCGGACTGGCTACGCCAGCCGAATTCGCGGCGGAGCCTCAGGGTCTGTGCTTTCCTAGGCGGAACCTTGGAACGAGCGAGCCTACTGGCGAAAAGGCAAAAACTCATTTGGGCGATTCGGGCAACGAAATCGGGTACTCATATGGTTCAACGAATAGTTGTACTCCTCGCGATCGCGGCGGCGTTGCTTGGGCTGATTCTGTATAGCCAGATGCGGCCCGCCGTTGATTTTGTTTCCGGCGTTATCGAAGCCGACGAGATTCGTTTAGGCTCGCGCGTCGGCGGGCGAATCAAAAGCGTGTTAGTCCAGGAAGGAGACATCGTTTCGGCAGCCGCCCCGTTGATCGAATTTGAACCCTATGATTTGATCGAACGCGAGCAGCAAGCGATTGCCGAACTTGCCGTACGCGACGCGGAATTAAAGCGACTTGGCAATGGAATGCGCGAGGAGGAAATCGGTCAAGCCAAATCGCGCTTCGATCAATGGAGTGCTAAGCTTCAACTCTTGGCGGCCGGTCCGCGAGCCGAAGAAATTTCCGCCGCCGAAAATCGCTTGAGGGCCGCCGAAGCGGAGTTGGGTCTCGCCCGTCGCGAACATACACGAACCACAGCGCTAGTTCAGTCGAGAGCTGTCTCGAAGTCGGAACTCGATACGGCAGAACAAAGACTCGACGTGGCCAATGCGAATGTCGAGGTCCGCAAAAATGAACTTTCCATTTTGAACGCTGGCGCGCGACAACAGGAACTAGCACAATCCGAAGCGGCTGCCGAAGAAGCTCGACTCGCGTGGGAGCTGGCAAAAAAGGGCTTTCGCACCGAGGAAATCGAAAAGGCCGCCGCCGCTCGCGATTCTGCAACAGCCGTTTTGGAAATGGTCCGCCGACAAAAAAGCGAACTGGTCATCATCGCGCCGGCCGACGGATACATTGATGCACTTGATCTACAAGCAGGCGACTTGGTTGCTCCCAACGCACCTGTCATGACCTTGCTGGCTTCGGATCGACTTTGGGTTCGGGCGTATGTTCCCCAACGATTCTTGCAACTGCGAGTCGGACAAGAATTGCGGGTCACCATCGATAGCTGGCCCAATGAAAATTTCGTCGGCGTCGTTTCATTCATCTCGCACCAAGCGGAGTTTACGCCGAGCAACGTGCAGACGACCGACGAACGAGCGAAGCAAGTTTACCGAATTCGTGTGACGATTCCGCGCGCTGCGGAAAAATTGCGGGCCGGAATGACGGCCAACGTTTGGCTTCCTACGGCGAAAGCTCAGAAATGACCTCGCCTGTTATTACTGTTGAAAATCTGTCGCGTCGATTCGGCTCACTGGTTGCTGTAGATGACGTTTCGTTCAGCGTCCGCCGCGGCGCGATCTTTGGCTTACTCGGTCCCAATGGGAGCGGCAAGTCTACCATTATTCGGATGCTGCTCGGTATTCTTCCACCGTCGTCCGGAACGGCTACAGTTTTAAGCCTCGACGCTTATCGGCAAAGCGAATTGATCAAGCCGCGCGTCGGATACATGTCGCAGCAATTCAGCTTGTATACGGATTTGTCGGTCCAAGAGAATCTTGATTTTTACGCTCGTATCTACGGACTCGATCGACAACGACTCGCGGCGAGGCGTACCGCAGTCGTCGAGCTGACGGGGATCGGCGATCGTCTGCGACAACTGGCCGGGACGTTGTCCGGTGGCTGGAAGCAGCGGCTTGCCTTGGCGTGTTCGTTGATCCACGAACCCGAGGTCCTGTACTTAGACGAACCTACTGCGGGAATAGACCCGGTCGCGCGGCGCGATTTGTGGGATTTGCTTTTTACTTTGTCGAGCCAAGGCGTCACACTTCTGGTGACAACGCATTACATGGACGAGGCTGAACGCTGCACCGATATTGGCTATCTGTACATGTCCAAACTTCTGGTTCTGGGGAAACCCAGTGAATTGAAGCAGCTTCCGGACGTGACTCCGGTAGGCACTCGACGCTATGAACTGCGGGTGGATTCGCCCACCGAGCTGTTGCGCACCATTCGCGGTGTGGAACAAGTTCGCGACGCGACCTTGTTTGGCGAAAAGATTCATCTGCTGGTCGATCAGTCCCTTGAACCGCCGGAAATCGTCGGCCGATTGCAGTTGGACCCGGCGAAAGTCGAAATACAAATCACGCCTCCCACGTTGGAAGACGTGTTTGTTTCTTTGACTCGCATGGCCGAAAATCGAGGCCACGAAAAGTTATTTTCGCCGCCGTTAAATGCGGTACAAATCGAAAACGAAGTCGGGACCGTTGGCGAACACGCCGACGATTTATCAAAGGAAACCCTGCGGCGTGGTTCCGAGTTCAGTGGACTTTGGGCGATTCTGGTCAAAGAGTTTTTTCACATTCGCCGGCAACCGTCGACTTTGTTTTTCATGTTTCTGGTTCCGTTGCTGCAAACGATTATCTTCGGCTATGCGATCAACACGCAGATCGAACATATTCCCACGGTGGTTTTGGATTTGGACGGACGAACTGCCGCCCAAACTTTGATCGAAACCTTTCGCAACACCCGCCGCTTTACCATTACCGAGCGAGTGTTTGACGAGTTGGCCTTTCATTCGGCAATGCGATCGGGCCGAGCAAAGATTGGCGTCATCATACCAGCCAATTTTTCCGAACGCTTGTTGCATGGCGAGCAGGCGTTGGTTCAAGTCCTGATCGACGGGAGCGATTCACAAATCGCCACGACCGCACAAAACTCGATGCAGCTTTTGGGCCAAAA
>JANMEB010000329.1:0-2380 GCA_031376585.1 Planctomycetota bacterium
CAGGTAAGTATTCTGCACGGCCAACAACTCTGCCAACAGTTCGCGCGCGTCGCGCCCGTCGAATCCTTGGTCGGCCAAGTCATTTTCCAGTTGACTTAAAACGGCTTGCTGCTGGCCGGGGGGCGCTGTGATCAAAAAATACCGATAACCGACTTCGGTTGGGAACGCGCGAGTAAAATTCTGCTCACCAATGAGGATGCTTCCTTGAAGAATGGTATTGTTCAGCAAACCCGCCAATCGAAACGTGACCCGCTCTCCCGAGTCATATTGCACGTCAAACGTATTGCCTAGTTGAAAGATTTTCAAACTGTACCAAGCCGTGTTCTTGTCGATGATTGCGGGAATCGGCTCTCCGTTCGCGGTTGGTTCATTGAGCAACGTCCACGGACTCGCGCGATACTTGGGTTCGACGCCGCCCCAAGCAAACGGAGGCGTCGCAGGCGACGACAACTGCTCGGTCACCGATGCCGGCACGCCAATCACACGCGGCTGTGCGACTTGAAATGGATTAGTGCAACTCGCGTCATCACCCGATTTGAGTCGAAACGACAGCACGGTCGTCGCCGCTGGAAGCCGATTTGGTTCTAGCAATAATGCGCGCCGCCCTTCAACTGAATTGAGGTCTGCAAAAAGCGGTTGGTTGCTCGTTGCCACGAAGTCAAATCCTCCGGTGCCTGAATCGTCTGGGGCAATCCGAAACGCGCTGATTGCGACAATCAGAAAACTTGCCACGGCCACTAGGCCGATGGTCAAAGTGCTGCGCAGGGGATTTCGCTTTGCGTTCAGTACGGCCAAACTCGCAATTCGCAAATCAGGTTTGTATCGCTGGGTCGGTCGCCGCAGCCACGCTCGAACAACGATCAGCAACAGGGCCAATGTGCAAAATCCGCTGCCGAAAAACAAACCGGCTTGTGTTTCGCCCCCCTGCCTTGTCGCCACAACGAGCATGGCAATCGCCACAATCAATAGTCCACCAATCAAGATTCGCGTCCAACGTGAAACTTGCTGACTAACGCTTTCATTACTTTCCAATTTACCCGCCATCAATCTCACACTGGGCACGCGCCGAATTCTCCATAGAGTCCACAGAATTGTCAGCAAGCCAATCGCCAAACCAACCGTCGCTCCAATCAAGATGCTAGTCGCAGAGACGTGCAAGCGAACAAAAGGGGTGCGAATCGCGCCAACCCACCACGTGCGCAAACCCCACAACATCAAGTTGGCGTAGCCCAAACCTAATCCCGCGCCCAAAAACGCTCCCGCCGCGCAGACAAACACCATCTCTGTCAACCAGATCCGCGCGAGTCTCGTGAACCCAAATCCCACAGCAGTCAGCATCCCCAATTGGTCCGCACGCTGCTGCATCGTCAAGCGAACGAGCAAGGCCACCAGAATCAGTGCGGACAGCATGACAAACATGCTGAGCGCCAGGAATAACAAATCGAAAGGCGTCGCCCCGCTTGCTGCACGGAGTCCATTTTCTCTCGCCAGCACAAGATTAAACCCAAACGTCGCTGCACGGCCGACAAGCGAATCCGAAATTTTCTCAGACGTATTACCTGCTGGCAAATTAACGGGCATTCGATATGAAGTAACTTTTCCAAAGCGGCTGTTCCACAACGATTGGGCCGTCGCAAGCGATACGAAACCTTTGGGCGTTGTTCGATATAACTTCCAATACTCGTCGTCGACTTGGCGAATGCCGGGAGTGTCAAATGGGAGTGACCATGATTCGATCGATTCCGCGTCGGTTAGTCCCGGAACGAGAGGAGTGAAATCAGGATCGTTCGCGGGAGTTGGTCGTTCTATGAATTGCGCCTCAAGCCACTGCCGACCTCGCCGCACATAAGGTTGGGCCGGACGCGTCAGTTTGGCGACACCGCCGAGTTTTAAATCGACGCTGCGCTCGACTTCGTTTCCGCCGGCAGCTTCCGGTTCGAAATAGGACAAACGAATCGTGTCGCCAATCTCTGCTTGCAAATCGCTCGCAGCCCATTCGTTAAGTACGATCGTTTTCTCCGCAATCGCCGTGATCGGTTCCTCGTGAGTCGATTGCAAAGGCAAAATGTCATTGGGACTAACCCCGCTTACCATCGAAAACGGAATCGCCTCACCGACCGTTTTCCCGTCGCGAACAACTTGCAGCCGGTTGGCCAAATAGGTAAACACTGGCCGCGCGGTCGGAAGCAACCTTTGAATTAGCTGGGCGGCTTTGTCGGGAAACACAAGCCCATCGCAAGATAAATTTTCGTATTCAAATGCAGTCACCGGTTCCTTCATTGGATCGGTGCGAAACGTGCGAGCGACGTGCGTTAGCCTTAGCCCTAAATCTTCTAGCGAGGGCCGAAATTTGGATTGCCAAGTTGATTCAAAATCCGCT
>JANMEB010000344.1:0-2621 GCA_031376585.1 Planctomycetota bacterium
GCAATGCTGGACCGTGGCCGAGTTGCTCAAAGGGAAGAAACTTGTCTCGACCGAACAGCAAAAGCTGCTGAGCATCGCGCTGGAAGAATTCGATTGGTCGCAGGGGGCCGGTCCCAAGCTGCGACAGATTCTGCAGCGCGGTGTGGGCGTTCACCATGCGGGCGTGCTTCCGAAATACCGCCGCATCGTCGAGTCGTTGTTCCAAGAAAAGCTTTTGTCGGTTTGCATTTGCACGGAGACCCTGGCTGCGGGAATCAATTTACCGGCACGCAGTGTCGTTCTGCCGGGTTTGATGAAAGGACCGCCGGACAAGATGAAATTGATCGACCCGAGTTCGGCTCATCAGATGTTCGGCCGTGCTGGCCGACCCCAGTTCGACGATCGCGGGTACGTCTATGCTTTGGCACATGAAGACGACGTCAAAATTCTGCGCTGGCGGGAAAAATACGACCAAATTCCAGAAGACACGAAAGACCCTGGGTTGATGAAGGCCAAGAAGCAACTCAAGAAGAAGATGCCCAAACGGCGCGAAGGAGTCGCTTATTGGAACCAATCTCAGTTCGAAGGCTTGGTTGGGGCGGCTTCTGTAGACCTGGCAAGTCGCGGACCGCTGCCGTGGCGGATGCTTGCCCACCTGCTGACGCTTTCGCCGGAGGTCGAGCCGATTCGGACTTTGGTTGCACAACGTCTGATCGCGCAGTCGTCGCAAAAGAGCGCGCAACTGCAGCTAAATCGGATGCTGATTTCGTTGTGGCGGGCGGGATACATTGAACTGGAGCCGAAACCGCCGGCGGATGAGGGAGCCGTTGCGGCCGGCAATCCCACGGACGGCACTGGCAAAGCCAGTGGCACCCAGGGAAATTCGGCGGGGGCTGAATCGGCGGCAAACGTGTTGCGATTGAATTTGGGCCAGCGATCGCGGGAGGGAAAAACGGGAATCAGTGGGCTTACACCCACCGCTCGCCAAGAGAACACTGCTCGCCAAGGGCAGGACGCGCAGCAATTGCTTACTGATCGGTTGGAAAAACTACACAAGGACAAAATTAAGGCGCAGCAAGAGGCACCACCCGAACCGCCGATTTATCGTCCGGAGTTCGCGCGGCCTACAGAGCGATTGCCATTGTTGACTCGCTTGCGCGGCGTACATCCTTTGTACGGAATGTTTTTGGTGAACCAGTTGGGAATCGCCGATCGCAATGAACGGATTCAAGCTCTGGAAAGTTTGCTGGAACTTCCCCGATCGATCGGTCCGGCCATCCGCGTGCCACCACTTGATATTTTGCCGCCGGGCCCGCTGGCAACCTCGCGACTGCACGAGCAATTGCTCAAGCTCGGCCTGGCGACCAGCGCAGAATTGGGAGGGCAAGCCCTCGCGGGAACCGAGGAGGGGAACGACGACGGCGAAGTGGTCGATGAATTTGCAACGGGCGAGTATGTCCGAACGTTAACTTTCGCGGAAAAGTTACATCGCTTGTTCGAGTACGAGTTTCCGGATGTTGTCGACGTGCGCGTCTGGCCCGTCTGGGTTGTCGGCGAAGCCTTGCAGTTCGGGACGGACTTCAATCGCTATATCACTAGCTACAGATTGCAAAAACAGGAAGGGCTGATCCTCCGGCATTTGTTGCGAATGGTGTTGCTGATCGACGAATTTGCCCCGCTCGCCCCTCCCGAGACGACTCTCGAAGAGTGGCAAGCGGACTGGGGACAGATTGCCGACCAGCTCGAAGCCATGTGCCGCGCCGTCGATCCGGCCAGCACTGAACAATGGCTGGACGAAACTCGCGCCGCGTCTGACGAACTGGGGGTGTAGCATAGCGTCGGACGGCACCCGCCGCGTTAGGGACGATGTGCGACCTTCGTTTAATTCGATCAACATGGCCGGGGTGTAGTTTTCCCAAGCGGACACGCCTTCGATTCCCGCGCTCGCCGGGCCGCCGGGCACGTTGGAAGCTAACCCTTGCGACAGCGCGGCCGACGTTGGATTGGACAAAGTCCACAGCTCATTGCCCTTCGTCCCGTTGTTGGCCGCGAAGAATAAGTTCACGCCAGCGGCGGTTAGGCCGGTCGGATTGGAACTCGCCGCGCCGGGAGCGATGTTGGCAACCTGAGTCGCGACGCCGCCGGTCCCCTTTCGCTTCCACAATTCGACGCCGGAAACTCCGTCATTGGCAGTGAAGAACAGCGTCCCGTTGACGTTCACCAGGTCGGCTGGCGACGAACTGTTCGCACCTACGCGAATGTCTTTCACCAGCGTCGTGCCAACCGTCGACGCGTTGCTCTTCCACAGTTCGATGCCCGCGACTCCATCAGTGGCCGCAAAGAACAGCGTTCCCGCCACGTTGGTCAAGTAGCTTGGTGTCGAGGATAACGCTGCGGCGCGGATGTTCTTCAGCAGCTTCGTTCCGGCGACTGAGCCGTTGCTCTTCCACAACTCGATCCCGTTCGTCCCATCGTTGGCGGCGAAGAACAAGTTGCCTTTGAGATTGACTAACGAAGTTGGGTCAGAACTCCCCGCCCCTGGGTTGATGTCCTTGACCAACAGTGTGTTGGTCTCCGTCCCCGTCGACTTCCATAGCTCCACGCCGCTCGTCCCATCGTTGGCCGTGAAGTAAACAATTCCT
>JANMEB010000197.1:0-1871 GCA_031376585.1 Planctomycetota bacterium
GCCACTTCCGGCTCGCGCCGCGCTCGAGAGCCCCTCCGCGCCGATGTTAAAAGCTCTCGTCGCGCAACGTCGCGCTCGAAGCAAATCCCAATAGCCCGCCACCGCCCCCCATCGCCGCGCCCGGGCTTCTTGAATCCCGACGCGTCGGGAAACATCGGCTCGATGACACGCGATGTCAAATGCTTATTTGTTAGGCCAGTTTACACAGTTTCTCTCGAGCCGAACAACAAAGCAATGCAACGCCAAAAAAATAAGGAAGGACGAAGGGCACCGCCGGGATCCCAGCAACAAAGCCTGGAATCGTATACCACCGCTCAGAGAACGTCGCCGGATCTGGAAACTGTAATCCCCGTGTCACCAGGCAAACCAATGAAATCAAACTTACGCTCGCCATCATGTAACTTATCCTTCGTCCAATCAACCCCGCGTGTCCTATAGAAACCCCGAACGCAGCGGTTGAACCGTAAACCAATGCGCCTCCGAAAAACATCAGAATATCCTGCAGTTCACTCAGGGAAGCAAATATTGCAGGTACCTCTCCGGTGCGGATACACGCCGCGTAAGCGGCAAGCAAAAGAGCTTCGCCGATCAGGTAGAGTGGACCGGCGAGTATCATCCCGGCGAAACCCAGCGTCGAATACACTCGTTCGCCGACGATGACGAGCGATTCTTTGAGTGAAACGAAGCCGCCGATGACAGCAGCAGTCATCACGATTAGAACAACGTAACGCAGCTGGTTTTCTGATGCGCTTGCCAGCCAGGGCGGACCGAGCCCGACCCAAAGGAGCGAGACGAGTGAAAACGGCAGTATAAGCAGGATCCCGGCAATCGCGGCTAGTCGGGTCTCGGGCAGTTTGGTCCTGAAGCCTCTAGCGAACGTCCATGTTGCGACCACAAACAGCCCAAAGCTAAATCCACCGAGCACGTAATGCCAATTCGATTGGCGGAGTGTTCGGAGCGCCACGAGTGCAATGGCAACAAACGGCCCCAGACAAAGGAAAACTAAACTCAAACGTTGAATGACGCGAGAATCCGGCATTTTTGTGGCACTATCGATAATGGCCTAACGTCGGCATTCACCCAGCCCGCGAGTGAATGATTCTATTCCAAAACGAACGCAAGGCGGGCTTGGGTGCTTCCGTTTGGTACGCCCGTCATGGGCGTGAATTTATGGGGTGCAAGTCCCCTGTGCGAGACTGGGAGTCCGCCGCGGCGGATCAGTATACCAAATGAAAACTCCGATCGACAAAGCACAAGGCGAAGGCAACTGCGTCGGGGCGACCCGGGGTGAGAAGGAAGCTGAGTGAAATAAGGGGACATTTTACTTTATTAATAATCTAGAATGTCCCCTTTTCCACATTCCCCGTTTCCACATTCGATACGAGAGTTGCGGGATGAGAGTTGAGCGGCGATGGTGACGATCGAGCGGGAGTTCAAGACGATTACGCGATGATGTCGCGGATGACGTTGCCGTGGACGTCGGTAAGACGGAAGTCGCGACCGGCGTGGTTGAACGTGAGTTGCTCGTGTTCCAGTCCGAGCAACGCAAGCATCGTGGCATGCAAGTCGTGAATCGGTACGGGATTCTCTTCGGCTTCGTAGCCGTAGTCGTTGCTGCGGCCGTAGGAGAAACCCCCTTTGACGCCGCCGCCAGCCATCCAGAGCGTGAAGGCTTTGTTGTTGTGGTCGCGACCGTCTTGGCCTTGGGCGTACGGCGTGCGCCCGAATTCGCCGGTCCACACGACGAGCGTTTCGTTAAGTAGTCCGCGCTTGCTCAAGTCCGCCAATAAGCCGGAAATCGGCAAATCGACTTCGCCGCAATTGCGGGTAAGTGCCGCGTTCAAATTGTTGTGATGGTCCCAGTTTCCGTG
>JANMEB010000477.1:0-3725 GCA_031376585.1 Planctomycetota bacterium
CGGCGCGCTTGCGGGCCGTGGCCTCGTCCGTCTTGGATGCGTCCGCACGGCGCGCCTCGTCGTTGGCCTTCTGCTCGTTCTGCTGCGCGATGGCGCGTTGCGTATTGGCAATGCTTGCCTGCCACGCAAACCCGATCATGCCGATGAGCAGCGCCGCCGCCACCGCGCCACCCGCCGTCACCATTACCCGGTTGCGACGGATGAACTTCTTGAACCGGTACGCCGAACTGGGCGGCGCGGCCACCACCGCCTCGCCCGACAGATGCCGCAGAATGTCCAGGCCAAGTCCGTTGGCCGTTTCGTAGCGACGACTCCGTTCCTTTTCGAGCGCCTTCATGACGACCCAGTCCAGATCGCCCGTGATGCTGCGAGTCAGGTGCTTGGGGTCAATACTGCGTTGCGCTGCCACGCTGGGCAAACTCGCACTGCCGCTCAGACGCGTGCTCGGTTTGGGAGGCTCGACCTCCCGGATCAATCGTAACATTTCGGCCGCAGCCGCCTGCTTGAACTGGGCTTTTTCCAGCGGCGTGCTGCCGGTCAGCAGTTCATAAAGTATGACGCCCAGTGAATAGACGTCTGTTCGTGTATCAATATCGAGGTTGTTGTGTTCGGCTTGTTCGGGACTCATGTACAGCGGTGTCCCCAACATCATCCCTTGCGCCGTGTAAAGCGACTGCTCGGTCAACGACTGATGTATCGCCTTGGCCAATCCAAAGTCGATCACCTTCGGTACCGGTTTGCCGTCGTACAGACAGACCAGAATGTTGGAGGGTTTCAGATCGCGGTGAATGATCCCTTTTTGATGCGCATGCTGCACCGCGTTGCAGATCGGAAGGAACAGTTCCAATCGCTCCTTGACCGACAGCTTCGCCTGGTCGCAGTACTCGGTCAGCGGCACGCCTTTCACGAATTCCATAGCAAAGTAGGGGCGACCTTGCTCAGTCATCCCACCGTCCAGCACGCGGGCGATATTGGGATGATCCATCATGGCCAGTGCCTGACGTTCGGCTCCGAATCGGGCCAGTACGGCCTTGGAATCCATCCCCGCCTTGATCAGCTTGATCGCAACCTTGCGTTTGATCGGTTCTGATTGCTGCGCGATCCAAACGGACCCCATACCCCCTTCGCCGATTTCTTCCAGCAATTTGTAGGGGCCGATCATCTTGCCGACTCGCATCGAATCGGTCGAATGCATTGTCGTCTGTTCAAGGGCCGCACCCGGTTTGTTTTCCAGGAAGCTGTCGGACTGTTTCAAAGACGCAAGGAGTTCAAGTACTTCACGTCGCAATTCAGGATCATCGGCACAGGCCTGATCCAGATATTGATTTCGCAAATCGGGAGATTCTTTCTCCAACGCCGCCATGAAAACCGCTTTGGCCCGCTGGCTGAGATCGGAAGGGTTCATGCCGCGTTTCCAATAAAGAGGATGGATCTTTAATGCTCTATGGTTTCATGCGATTTTCAGGGGCTCAAAATCTCACTCACCGAAAAATTTTCCCGGGAAACCCGCGAAATCAGGTCTTTCCCCGGATTTCACGCTGCAACCAGGCTTTGGCATAAGCCCAATGCCGGTAAGCCGTCGCTCGGGAGATACCCTCAATTTCCGCCGCTTGCTCCAGATCCAGTCCTCCGAAATAGCAAAGCTTGGCCAATGCGACGGATGTCTCGTCTTCGATTGCCAACCGATCGAGAGCTTCGTGGATTTGCAAGAGTTCGTCGGGCGCTTCTCCACCAGGCACATCCACGTTTTCCAGATCGATTCGTTGCCGATCACCTCCGTGTTTGATGCGCAGTTTCCGGCGAGCGTTATCGACCAGAATCCTGCGCATTGATTCGGCCGCAGCGGCAAAAAAGTGGCGGCGATTTTCCCATACCTGGGGCGTCTCGCTTTCCGCGAATTTCAGCCAGACTTCATGCACCAGCGCCGACGCCTGTAATGTCTGGCCGGGCTTCTCGCGAGCCAACTTGAGCGCCGCAAGTTTCCGCAATTCATCATAGACCAGCGGCAGTAGTTCTTCCTTTGCCTGGCAATCACCGGCTTTGATGGATTCCAGAATTCGTGAGACGTCCGACATCGAATCAAAGGGGTCAGGACTCGTTGATTTAAAGTTGTACTTGTGTCTGCGTCGAGGCGACGACGAGCGGATGAATCTGGGGAGGCTGTATCAAGCGCACAATAGCGGCAATGCCCGGCAGACGACCTTTCGAAACGAAGCTGACAATGTAGCTTTCGAACGCATCCTTGGTGAAGGACTTCAGCGGTACGAGATCACCCTTTTTTCTTGGCAGCCAATGCGCAACTACGGGCACGTGGTGCGGCGTCCTCATCGGGATGGCGCCATGAGTTCATTTCTCCGCTGGGGCACCGCGACTCACACCCTGCGAACTGAAGTATTACCATTAAAATTAGCAATTCAGCAGTGGGCGTACTGACAAAAGCATTTAGTCCACATTTCCCAAAAGATGGGGATGTTACCGACAGACTGTATTCACCGTAACCCGAAACAACCTGGGTCTTTGAGATGGAACCTCTAGCCGGTAAAGAACTCGCGACGTACTGAATCCGGAATTCAATAGGTCGCGAATTTTTCGCGACAACGACTTGGCGTAAAGGCGATTACTTCGACGGGATTGAGCTGGAAACTGGCTCGGGCAATAATTCGGTAGGTTGATTGCCGATCACGCTGCTCAGGAGACCGACCAATTCGTTTTGGGCATCGGCCTTTCGCGCGGCTTCGAGGTGTCGCTGGGCGGCATCGGCGTGCCCCAAGTAATTAAAGTGATACGCGGCCAGAGCGTTTCCAAACGCGGATTGCGGATTCTCGGCTACGAATTTCTCAAGCTGCTTCATGTGCGTGATGTAATCGTTCTTGCGGTACACGTCGCGGAAGTTCTTGACTTCGCGGCCCCATTCGCTTTTGTCGCTCATTCCCAAGCCATCGGCCAGCGCCGTCGCGGCTGCTTCAAATTCGCCGTTGGCGAAAAGGCATTGAGCGGCGTGCAGACGTAGGAATCCGCTGTTGGAATCTTCAATGATCGCGTGATCCGAGGCGCGCGTGGCAGCCTGGTAATCGCCGCTGCGAAACGCTTCGACCGACTGGCGATAAAACGTCTCGGCGGCCGCATTGGAATTTGCCAAACCCGGCGCGGGGGCATCGATTACGCGAGTCGTCTCCGGTGCAATAGGTGCGGAGATCATTGGCTGCGGATATCCGCCGTAATCGTTGACGATCGGTTCGGCGTAACCAAACTGGGCGTC
Organism: Planctomycetota bacterium; assembly: GCA_031376585.1. GTDB lineage: Bacteria > Planctomycetota > Planctomycetia > Pirellulales > Pirellulaceae > JANMEB01. Next base: position 3,260 of record JANMEB010000477.1, read on the forward strand.
CGGTACGTAAACCGGGGCGTACGCAGGTTGCGGATAATGATTGTACGGTTCATATCCGCCGACAGGCCCGAGTTGAAAACCAAAATGATCGTTTTGAAAACCGTAGCTCAGTCCTCCCGAACTCAAGCCGAAGAAATTTTGCCCGCCGTGTCCATGATCGCCGCCGCCGTGATCACCATGACCGCCATGTCCCCCGCCCCCGCGTCGATGGTCGTCGTCGCCCATAGCCGCCGAAGTCATTCCGATCAAAAAAAGCGTACCGAAGACCAATGTTCGCGTGACAACGAAAGTTCTCGCCATGGTAATTGCCCAATCAGTGAATTAGAGAGGAAAGAAACGCCGCGCGATCATCAATAAGTCGCTTCGTTTAACCCGGAGCCAACGGCGACGGTGTTGACGTCTCGAAGGGCACCGCCGCCGTTGGCTCCGGTTAAAACGACGAAAGCCGCGCGGGTTGCGTCAATCA
>JANMEB010000490.1:0-9298 GCA_031376585.1 Planctomycetota bacterium
TATGGCGCGATCGATTGCTCGAAGTCTACGCGCGGCTTCCGCTTGGAAATCCGCTGGACCAAGACGTACTCATTGGCCCGCTAATCGACGATGATGCACTGCACAACATGCAAGCTGCGCTTCAGACTGCGCGGCAACAAGGCGGAATCGTCCACGGTGGGGAAGTGCTTACGTCAGGCGTGCCGCGCGGCGGTGCTTATGTTCGACCGGCGCTGGTTGAGATTCACGCCGCTGCGCCGATCGTTCATTGCGAGACGTTTGCGCCGATTACTTACCTATTGACTTACGACACTTTTGAGCAAGCCATCGAACTTCAAAACTCGGTTCCGCAAGGCTTATCGAGCAGCGTTTTCACGCGCGACGTCAACCAAGCGGAGTTGTTCTGCTCGGCGGCTGGATCGGACTGCGGGCTTGTGAACGTGAATGTGGGGACCAGCGGAGCGGAGATCGGAGGCGCGTTTGGCGGCGAGAAAGAAACGGGTGGCGGGCGCGAATCGGGCTCGGATGCTTGGAAAAACTACATGCGGCGCACGACCAACACCGTGAACTTTTCCGGAAAGCTTCCCTTGGCCCAGGGGATTCGATTCGACGTCTGATTTTCCTCCCGTCAGTTCGGCTATAATCCAGCCACGACGGCGACAAGAAACTTGGCCTAAAGGATCATTCCATGAGTGGCGGCGTTCGATTCAAACTCTTTTTGATGATGGTGCTCGAGTTTTTCATTTGGGGCGCTTGGCTGCCTCTGATCTTTGGATATTTGCCGAGCATCGGATTTTCGGGAACCGCACCGCCGGCATGGCTCGCAACCTACTTGCCCGACAAGATCGAGTTCCTGTTCTCAGAACAGTCGCTGATCCTCAACGCTTTCCCGCTGGCGGCGATCGTAGGCATGTTTTTTAGCAATCAGTTCGCGGACCGAAATTTCGCTGCTGAGCGATTTCTAGCCTTTAGCCATTTCATCGGCGGCTTGGCGATTCTTGGACTCGCCTTCGTCACTGAATATTGCCAAGCCAACGGTTTGCAAGATTATCACTTCACGTTTTTCTTTTTGTTGATGCTGCTGCATTGTCTATTTTACGTGCCGACGATCTCGATCACAAATTCAATTGCGTTTTCGCAGATGAAAGATCCGCAACAAGAGTTCGGCATCATTCGCATGGGCGGAACGATCGGCTGGATTTTGGCGGCGTGGCCGTTTGTTTTCATCATGATCGATTGGGTCAAAGTGAAGTCGACGCCGACGACGAGCTTGATGGAACACGTTGAGATGGCACTGGGGACTCCGCTCGTGGGCGATCCGGCCCTCGCCGCAACTCGTTACAGTTTTATCGTTGCCGGGATCGCGTCGCTGTTATTGGCAGCCTTTAGTTTGCTCTTGCCGCATACGCCACCCAAGAAAATCTCGGGCACTGAGACGGGCAGTTCGTTGGCTTGGTTCGATTCCATCAAGCTGCTTGCCCACCCGTTTGTGTTCATTTTATGGGTTGTCGCACTGATCGATTCGTTTGTGCATAACTGTTATTTCAACTGGACCGGACGATTCCTGGCGAGCGCACAAGTCGGCATTGCCAGCAATTGGATTACACCCGTAATGAGCATCGGGCAGATCGCCGAAATCTTGACCATGTTTATTCTGGGCGCTGTGCTGATTCGGTTGGGTTGGAAGACGACGCTGATTATAGGAGTACTTGGTCACGCGGCACGTTTTGCCGTGTACGCTTTTCTGCCAATGGTACAGCTCGACCCGAAAACCTACGCGACCGTAATTCCGGTCGGGATCGTCGCGGTCCAGGTCTTGCACGGAATTTGTTATGCGTTCTTTTTTGCCACCGTGTACATTTTCGTCGATGAACATTTTCCAAAACACGCACGGGCTAGCGCCCAAGGATTATTCAACTTGATGATCCTCGGAATGGGGGCGTTATTGGCCGGGGCGATTTGTCCAATGCTGTTCGATCAATATATTCCCAACGGCGGATCGAATTGGGCGGGCTTGTTTAAGATCCCGATGTATTTGGCTTTGGCCGCCGCGCTGATGCTATTATTATTGTTCTGGCCGCCGCGCAATACAGCCGATATTACTGCAAGTGCAGGACGTCCGTGATCCACGCCACTTTTCCGCAAACCATCCGGTAACCGACTTCTATTCATGACCAAATGTCCCAATTGCCAATGCGCCATAGCCATTACGGATCGAAGCGATCCGAACGCAATGTTGCGTTGTCCGCGCTGTCGCGCCGACATTCCGGTTCGAAAACTGGTCGCAAGTCTTCCTGAGGGAAACGCCGCCGATGATGTTTTGGTCAACGAACAAGCCCCTACGGATCACGTTAGCGCAGCGAACTCGCCTGGCACCGAACCGAAATCCAAGGTGGCGCGACGCCGTTATTATTCGCGGACCCGTCTGCCCAAAAATGTTACGTCGGTTAAGCGTCGCCGCCGCCGCAAACCAAAGACGAAGGTTACCGGTGGCGACTTCGTTAAAGTCGTGCTGGGCGGACTGGTCGCTTTTCCGGTTGCCCAAGCGATTCTGTGGTGGGGATTTCATCGCGATCCATTCAGCCTGGGTCCTTCCGTCGCCAGTGCCGTTCCCTTCGTCGTGCCGCGCACGTTTCGCAGCGTAAATCAAGAATTTCTTTTGCCGCCACCGGATTACATTGCCAACCCCGAAAGCAGTTTGTTGCAAGGCAACCCATTTCGTTTCGAACGCATCAAGAACCAGAATTCTAATTCGATAAAAGAAACATCGCCGATACTTGACCCGGCTCCGATGAAAGACAAGAGTGATTTTCGTCCGATTGACGAGAGCAATGACAAAGCCACCCCTCCCCAATAACGCCTCTCCGAATTCCGCAAATCAAGATCCGGGTATCGATTCGGTTTTTCGGTTCTTGACTTATTCGCTTTCGCTTCCGGAGCGCGCTGTCCGCGGAACCACGGCGATCGTCAGCGGTCTGGTTGGCGAGTCGGCACAACTGTTGATCCCCGGAGCGTTCCAGAACAGCCGCACTTACAAGACTTTTGTTTCGCAAATGCTCGATTTTTTGAGTCGCGATGTGGGCGGCGTTCAAAAAACCGATCCTAGTTCGGCCAGCTCGTCTGACCAACCAGGCATCAACCCACAAGTCGAAAATTACGTCGCTCGGAAGGCGGTTGGCAACTTCGTCGAACTTGCTGGCTTGGCCACGATCCACCTATCGCCACTCACGTTACTGGCCATAGCGAGTGACGTCGCGTATGGCTCCAAAGTCTACTTGCACGAGCTGGCTGCCGAACTGCGCAGTCAAGGAATCATCGGCGAAAAATCCACCATCAACGGGGTTCAAGATTTGCTTGAAGCGATTGGAGACGTCACCGGCGCGACAGCTCAGTCACTCGATCTGCCGCCGCTGACGTTGCAAGAGATCCGCAAATCACTCGCGCAAACGGTTGATGCCGTGAGCAAGGTCGACATCAGCAAAGTCCTTCCTCAAGCCGAAATTGATCGCTTGTGGCAAGACATGAAAGCCGTCGGCGAAAAGCAACATGTTGGCATGTTCCAACTCGGCAGCGCTATGGCGATGTACTCGCTCAATCAAGTGACCAACGTCGGCAAAGGAGCCGTCGCTTCGGTGCAGGTCGCCGGAGATGTATTCGACCGGGAGATTCTCGATCACTATCGAACCGCCTTGGGAAGCATTTCGGAAAAAGGTTTCTACGGTTTCTTGGCCGAATCTAGTCGCCCGTATATCGACGCCGTATGGACTAATTTTTCGACCGGGCGTCCAACGATTACCGAAGACTTGCTTTCCGGGAAAATCACCTCTCGAATTTGGAACAATGTACGAGGTTGGTTGGGGAGCGGGTGAGAGTCGGAGGAGAAAGGGGAATAGATTTCAGATTTCAGATTGCAAAATGAAAAGTGCAAAATGCAGTGGTTTGGTGTGGGACGCCGATTTCCTGACCAAGCACAGATGTTAATGGTGAATTCTCAAATCTGTTTCTTCCTCCTTCGTTTCAATCTGAAATCACAAATCTGAAATCTGAAATTCGGATCGCCGTTTTTTCCTTCTATTCCGTAAACTCCGCACAATCAGAACTCTATTGTTCCTTTTTCTAACCCATTCTGGTTGCCAAAATGCTACATGTTGCCAAAACGCGTGGTAGGTTTCCCAAGTTCGTTGCACTGCGCGCGAATCGATGGATCAAACCGGCGGGATCGAGTACATGGACAAGCACTCCACCAGACGCGACGGCTCTCGGCTAAGCCTACTCTTGGCGCTGGCGGCTTCTCTGGCCGTTGGCTGTAATTCATTGCGATTGCCGGCGATCGACCCGACCGGATCACGCATCTTTTCGCCGAGTCCAATCGCTACCACACCTCTTGGACCATGCGCCGCACGCCGCGCCGATTCTCCGTCGCGACCGGCCTTTACCCACCCCACTGCGAAACCGTCATGCAACGGGCCTGATTGCCAATCCGGTTCGCCGGCCGCTCATCACGTTCCGAAGCCGCCAAGCAAATTTGCGTCGGCAACAAAAAATCTCGGCAAGTCCGGCGAGATTATTCTTACACCATCGCGGATACTTGCGCCTGTCGGTAGCGAAGTCGTTGTGATGGCCGGCATTTGCGGTCACGACGGATATTTCGTGATCAACCAGCCGCTTGAGTGGATGCTCGCGGGTAATAGTGCAGGGCACATCGTGGAAGTCGGCGGCAACGAACATCCAACCATCAATAACTTGATTTCGCCGACTTCGAAAAAGTTCGATGGCGAATATGCTTGGGGCCGAACGGCTCTCAAGCCAAAAATTTTGACGCGCGGAACGCCTACTCCGGTTGACGACATCGACGTTCAAAAAGGCCAGCACTACATCACACTTTCGTCGCCCTCGGAAGGGACGAGTTACATCACCGCAGTCGCCCCTAAAGCCGAAGCTTGGGACAAACGTCGGGCCTCGACCGTCATCCATTGGATCGATGCTTTGTGGGCGATCCCCGCTCCCAGCCGCGCGACTTCCGGCCAACCGTACACACTGAACACTCAGATTTCGCGGGCTTCCGATGGAACGGGGGTAAGCGATTGGAAAATCCGCTACGACATCGTCGGCGGGGTTGCGGCTGAATTCGTTCCCACCGGCGCAAAAACCGCCGTCGTGACTTCCACCGCGCAAGGCCAAGCACCCATCCAGATCCGTCAAACCGACGGCCAAAACGTCGCCGGAGCGACTCAAATAAAGGTCGAAGTCATTCGCCCGGAAATGTTTGGCCAGCGAGAATTGGCCGTCGAAAGCGGTTTGACCTCGGTCGTTTGGAGCGCGCCGGCTCTAACCGTTCGGGCGATTGGTCCAAAATCCGCTGGAATCGATCAGCCATTCAACTATCGTTTGGAAGTCACCAATCCCGGCGACCAGCCTTCGCGAAATGTTATCGTTCGCACCAAGGACTTGGCCAACGACGTTCAGTTCATTAGCAGCGAACCGAAACCGTCTCAATACGGCAACCAATTCCAGTGGGACTTGGGCGATCTCGCGCCGGGGGGCGTGCCGCAGATCATCGACATTCAACTCAAATCGAGCAAACGCGGTCAGAACGAATTGTGCTTTGAAGTTTCCAGCGACACGGATCAACTTCGCACCGAGGCCTGCGCGACGACGCTGATTGCGGCTCCCTGCATCGGCCTTGAGGTCGAGGGGCCCACGACCGCCGAAGTTGGCGCGAGCGTGGTCTTCAATCTCCAAGTCGTCAACCAATGCGACGAGGCCTTGAGCAACATTCGCTTGCAAGTTCAATATGACGAAGGACTTGCTGCGACTGGGCTTGCCAACCCGATCATCGCCGACATTGGTTCGTTACAAGCGGGCGAACGCCGCTCAACTCAACTATTGTTTAATGTTGTGACGGCCGGAACGCGCTGCTTTAATCTCAGCGTCACGGCGGACGGCCAGCATACTGCCGCCGCGCGGCGCTGCGTGGAAGCTTCCCAAGTCACCGAACCGAATTTGCGCGTCGAAGCGTCGTTCGTCCCTACGACCGCGGTCGTTGGACAGCGCGTGCTGACACGCACCATCGTCACCAATACGGGCAATGCCCCGCTCGACAACATTTCGGTTCTCAACCAGTTCAGCCCTTCGCTCGCGATTCGCCAAGCCACGGGCCCGAACAACAATTTGAGTCGCAGTTACATCGGGAACGATTTCGCGTTTAGTATTTTGCGACTCGAACCGAATGCGCAGCAGATTTTGGAAATCGAATTCGAAAGCCTACAGCCCGACGGGAACGCCTTCAATAAAGCGGTCGTGACCACGCCGATCAACGTTAATACAACGCAGACGGCGAATTTGCGGATCGAGCCGAATACGGGAATACCCAATTTAGGTGCCGCACCGGCTCCTCAACCGATTCCCCAATTCGGCGCGGGCTTGGCGGTGGACGTATCCACGTTGACCACTCCTATTCGCATCGGCGCTCAGACCCGGGCGTTTCAAGTCGTCGTGAACAACAACCAAGACGTCCCGGTTCAGAATGTCAAAGTGACCTTGCTCGTTCCACCTGGCTTGCGATTCATCTCGCTGGAAGATTCGCTGAGTCTGTTGCCGGTTGCTGGCCAATCTGCCGACGGCACGCAAATTTACTTGCAGACTCGCGCCGAGATGCGGCCGCGTGAATCGCTGACCTTTGGCGTCACGGTCGTCGGCGATCAACCCGGCCAACCCATTTTGGAAGCCCGCGTCGAAAGCGCCAACACCGCCGCCACCCGCGATTCCGACTCCGTCGGCGTCATTCAATAACCGCACCATTCGTGAGTCGCGCGGTTGATCCACGCCATTTTCGTTTAACCCGGAGCCATCGGCGACGGTGACCGTGACGCCGCCTAACCCCAGCCATCGGTATTGAGGCTTCGATTCATCCCGCTGACACGTGATCTCAACGTCTCGTGAATCGTCGCCGTTGGCTCGGGATCAAAGGTGCCAGGACTCGTTCACGAAAACAACGACTCCTGCGCCAATTGATTCCCACCTGATCGGTGAGCGACGATTACTTTGCGGACTTTGGAGGCATCGGTAGGATCATCGACACTCGCTGCCGATACCGCTGATATTCTTCTCCATGAATGGCCAACAAAGTCCGTTCCTCTATTTGGATCGCAATCAAAATGTAAGCCGTGGTCACTACGGCAAACAAAAGGTGGCCTTGCGTCATGAGGGGTGTTGCCCAGAAGGCAACGATGAATCCGAACATGAGAGGATGGCGCATCCATCGATAGAGCATTGTCTCCTTGAATTTCACGGGGGTATATTCCCGCTTATTAAAATAGAGCCACACCTGGCGCAGTCCGAACAGGTCGAAATGGTTGATCAGAAATGTGGAATAAAGGACGAGGCCCCAACCAGAGGCCGCGACAGCGTACAGAAGGATTCGCCCAAAACTACCGTCGACTTGCCAGACGATCTCAGGAAGCGGCCTCCACTGCCAATTCATCAGGAGCAGAAGAAGGCTGGATAGCAACACAAAGACACTTCGCTCGATTGGTGCATGGATGATCGTCGTCCACCATCGCTTGAATGAAAGTCGAGCCATGATCGTGTGTTGAATCGCAAACAGACTCAGAAGGACAACGTTGATGGCAATCGCTTGAAATTTGGAGACTACCGCTCCATCGTCGATCGTCTTTGGGACAATCACACCGGCAACAAAACCGATTTGGTAAAGAAAAGTAACAAAGAAGATGACGTAGCAAACAATGCCAAATACCAACGCCAAGATTCGCGCCATGGGACACTCCTTCATGAACGGGCACAGCGGAAAAGCACAAAAAATAGTCGCGCCTCAACTCCGCTGCCGAAAGTATCCTCGCACTTGTGTGAATTGCGGTGCTGCCAGCGTCTTCGCCTGGCTCAAGCTTCACAAACCCTTAGACCGTATTGCCCGATTTGGCAAAAAAAATGCGGATAAGAGGAGTTGAACCTCCACGCCCTTGCGGGCACTAGAACCTGAATCTAGCGCGTCTGCCAGTTTCGCCATATCCGCGTTTCCGTCTGTAAAGGTAGCAAAATCTCCGAGCGAAGCTAGAGCCGAGTTTTCAGTGTTCAGTTTTCAGTATTCAGCAAAACCAAGACCCTCTCAATGAATGCGTACGAGGCTAGTTTTAACCAAATTCAAGGCCTTCTTACTGAACACTGAACACTGAACACTGAAACCTGAACACTGACAACTAACCGCTGCCTTTGAATCTCGGATCGTTCCAGATAAACTAGCAGTTGCTTTTGCTCACCTTTGTTGCCCACGGCAGATCATGAACAATCCCGCGCCCAATTCAAATAACTCGAACGCCAGCGAATCGAAGCGGGCGGTCCGGATCGGTTCTCAACGCGACGTGGCCGATAAATCGCTTAGCCCCGAACGACCCAAAGCCGTTCGCGAAGCGGCCGAGCCGCAGCCCGCCTCTCGCATATCGACTCCGCCTTTGCAGCCAACTCAAGCTCCCACTCCATCGGCTGAGCCAACGATTCCAATGGAAGCGTCGCAACCCGTCGTCAGCCCGACCGCCCACGTCGATTCGCAACTCCCAGATGAGCCTGACGAAATGGTCGAGCCGACGATGAGCCTGGATGATGAAATCGCAGCGGCGCTTGGCGACATGTCGATCGAACAATTGATGAACATGCCCGAGGAGCAAGGCGCGGCCGAACTTGAAGCCGACTCAAAGATCAAGGCGACTGTCACGCGAATCCACGGCGACGATGTCTTTCTGAAATTGAGCGGCCGCTTCGAAGCATTCACGTCGCTGCGGCAATTTCCAAATCCGCCAGAAATCGGCGGGACGATCGAAGTGATCGTAAAAAAATTCAACGATGAAGAAGGAATGTATGACGTCTCGATTCCCGGATCGTCTATCAGCGTTGCGGATTGGAGCGATTTGGTTCCAGGCGCGATCGTCGAGGCTCGCGTCACGGGAACGAACACGGGCGGACTTGAATGCACCGTCAACAACATCCGCGGCTTTATCCCGGCCAGCCAGGTCGCCATGTACCGTATTGAAAATTTCGCTGATTTCGTCGATCAAAAATTCCAATGTGTCGTCACCGAGTCGAATGCTCAGCGCGAGCGGCTGGTCCTGAGTCGGCGCGCGATCTTGGAACGCGAGAAAGCGGCCATGCGGGAAGAACTGCTGAAATCGATCCAGTCCGGCCAAACGCTTCAAGGAATTGTTACCAAGCTGATGGACTTCGGCGCGTTCGTCGACGTCGGCGGTTTGGAGGGACTTGTGCACGTTAGCAAGCTCAGTTGGGATCGCGTCACGAATCCGAGCGAAGT
>JANMEB010000495.1:0-10452 GCA_031376585.1 Planctomycetota bacterium
ACCGGGACTGGAGCGCATGATATCATCACCATTGTCAAGAACGGGGCCAACGCGGACATCTCCGTTCAAGCATTTAGCGATGCGGCTTATACGACGGCTCTCAATGTTCCCGGTTCCGGCGGTGCATCCACAACGTATTCGTACAGCCTTGCCTTGGACCGAAGCTTTGTTGTTGACGGCGGCGACTTGAACGACCGGTTCATCATCGATGGCGATTTGGGAATTACCTTGACCGTGCGCGGCATGAGAGGCACCGATGAACTCATTGTGATGGGAAAGAACGGCGCTACTGGAACGTATACGCCGGGCACAAATTCCGCCAATGGGCTTGATGGTCTCGCGAATTATGGCGGCTCGGTCGTTATCGGAAGTACGACCATCAATTTTCAGGAGTTTGAAACGGCGAGTAAGCTGACGGTTCAAGATGTCACTGGCATGACGTTGCGGACTCCGCTTAGTAACGATTCGCTTGCCTTTGCCAGCGCGGCAGCGGGCCAAAATCGGATCACGGGGAGTAGTGGTGGCGTAACAATTGTCCCGTTGACTTTTTTCAATGTGGTGAGCTTGACGGTGGACACAGGTACCAACGATGGAGGCTCTCCCAATGACACGGTCACGGCCAGCGTAGCGTTGGTCGCCAGCTTGTTGCAAAACTTGACGATTAGTACTGGCGCTGGTGCGGATCAATTGACGACGTCCCTCAGCAACTATGCCCTTCCCGCGGGCGGCGGAAGCTTTAGCTTCAATGGGGGTACCGAAACCGACGAGATTTCGGCCACGGCTAACGTGAGCTTCAATTTGAGTGATACGAGTCTTGGAATCGTGGGCGATAGCGCGATCGTTCTGAGCAGCGTTGAGCAGGCCGATCTCACCGGCGGTGCCAGTTCCAACACGTTCACCGTTAGTAGCTGGGGCGGCTACGCGCAGCTTTATGGTGAAGGTTCGGACGACAGCTACATCATCAACTTCCAAGGCTTCGGCAGCGGCTCGGTGCTGATTTTCGATTCGGGAGCCAGCGGCACGGACACGGGTGAAGTCAACGGCACGGCGGGTGGCAACACGATAGTGGTCACGAGCATGCAAGTCTCGATGGGGAACGAGGGCGTTACCTATTCGGGCTTGGAGAGTCTCACCGTTAACAGCGGCGCTGGGGACGATATCGTAAATGTGCTCAGCACGGGCGCGAGTACCCCCGTCTTCGTCAACGGCAATGACGACGATGACGACGTCAACGTGGGCAACCTTGCCAATTCGCTGGACGACATCCTTGGGGCGCTCACGATCAACGGCAACCTTCCGGTGGCGAGCGATTCGGTTTTTGTTAATGATCAAGGTGACGGCGATGCGCACAGTTACGTGTTGACAAGTTCCACGGTGGCTCGAGATGGCGCGGCGTTGATCTCGTATTTCACGTTAGAAGCACTTACGGTCAATGGAGGAACTGGCGGGAATGCGATCAACGTTCAGAATACCTTGGCGACGACGCCGGTGGTCATCAACGCAGGTGCTGGCAGCGACGCGGTGACGGTGGACTCCGATGGTGGTCCAGTCGATCCGCCGGTTGGGACAGTAGACGGTATCGTGAGCAGCTTGACGATCAATGGCCAAGGCGGCACGAATACGCTGCGGCTGGAAGACTTCAGCGATCTAGGTCTTGTGTCGGGCGATATCGTGCACGTGAGTCCGACGCAAATCGGGGCGGTTGTGGGCGATTCGTTCTTTGGCGTGGGTGGCTCGGTAACGTACAGCAGTCTGTCACACGTGACACTGAATTTGAGCAATGGATATTTCCCAGACACGGTTTATCTAATTCCGAGCGCGGTGACAGCGTTTGAACTTCACGGAAACGAACCGGACTGCCCAATGAACCCAGATCAGCTACCGGGGGATGCGTTGTTCATTGACTTTACCGGAGTAACCGGACAGCTTTTGACAGCGGATGGAGCTGGGAATGCGACATGGACGTTTTCGAATCGTGAAGACGTCGCCTTCGATGGCTTTGAAAAGCTCGATCACGTCGGTGTCATCGTGGTGGCACCTGATGTTGGAGCGACCGGTCTGGTGCGTGTCTATGACGCCGAGACGGGTGCGTTGAAGTTCACATTCCTTCCGTATGCGGCCAGTTTTATGGGTGGCGTTCGCGTCGCTGTCGGGGATGTGAGTTGCGACGGGATTCCGGACATCATTACGGCTGCGGGCCCGAGCATGGCCCCGCTCGTTCGCGTGTTTAATGGCGCTACAGGCCTTCCGTTACCGGGCACGCTGGGCGGATTCTACGCGTACGCCAAGGGTTCATTGGCTGGCGTGTGGGTTGCTGCGGGCGACATCAACCAGGACGGGTTCGTCGACATTATCACCGGACCGGATAACGGTGGTGGGGCGCCTTTGGTAAAAGTCTTCAGTGGCCAGACAGGAATTCACCAGACGAATTTCCTGGCCTACGACAAGAAATTCAACGGTGGCGTGCGCGTGGCCGTCGGCGATATCAATGGGGACACCGTTCCGGATATTGTTGTAGCTCCGGGACCAGGTCGAGCGCCGTTGGTACGGGTGTATAGTGGGGCTAATCTTGCGATTGCCCCGTTTGCCAACTTTTTTGCAGTGAATCAGAACGAGCGCAAGGGCGTGTATGTCGCGGTCGGTGACGTCAACGGAGATGGACAAAACGACATTGTCACGGGCGGCACTAATGGCTCTTCAAGATTGGTTCGCATCTTCGATGGCAATAACTTGACATCGGCCCCAATCATCACGTTCCAACCTTACATTCCCGATCCCGGTGATAGTATTCGAGTGGCGGTAGTCAATATCAACGGCGACAGTGACGTAGAGATTGTGACGGCCGGTGGTCCCGGAGGCTCGGCCCGTCCAAAAGTATTTGATTTTACGCCAAGTCTCGATGAAGTTGAAAACTTCTTCACCGTGCAGGCAGATTTGCCGGGTGGATATTACGTCGGCGCGGGGGGATAAGGGGATAGTTAGGCAAGTGTAATTGCCTGAGCGGCATTGACGGTTTTGCCGACATTCGTGTATTGATTTGGCAACTTTTAGCAGTCGACGAGTCTTGGCTCGTTGACTGCATTTCCATTGCCAGTAGTCGTCGCAAAATCCATGGCCCAATTTCGCGCCGCAATGAATTGTGGAATTCGCACGGCGATTTCTCTTCCCTTGGCGGCAACACTGGTGGTCTCGCTATTCGGTTGCGCCACAGTCGCTGGTCTTGGCGATTCGAGCCTGCAAAAATCCATTCCCGTCGAACCGACGAAGTCGCCAGTTACGGATGTGCCGAACGAACAGGTTTCGGACCAGCCGTCATCCGAAGTCAAACCCCAAATTGAATTGCCGCTTGAAACTATTCCGCGCGAGAGTCCCAACGCCATTGAGAATGCTGCGTTCGATTTGAATGTTGACGCCTTGACGCCGAAACTGGACGTAAATTCCGCCGGCATAAAGTTTGAATTAGAACCGGCGGCTGATCGGCTGCCTGACAATGTGGAAGTCCGATTATCGGACATGAGCGTGCGCGAGCTCACGCGGTATCGCTTAGACTTGCTGGCTCAAGACTACCACAATTTCTACCAGCCCACGAACTTGGCTAATCTGGCGATTGGATTCGCGGCAGCGGCCGGGATGGCGAACACGGGATTCGATGAAATATTCGGCAACGATTTATTTCGCGAGAATTTTGTCGACATCGCAAATGAAGACGTTACCGAGCTGTTGCATCAACCGGGAATACTTGGCGACGGCTACTTCGTGTTGCCATTCATTGGGGCGACGGCGCTCGCACATCCATGGCTGGATCGATCCGAGCAATTGCGTCCGCTCGGAGAATGGGGCGAACGATCCGCGCGAGCCCTCCTCACTGGCGGTCCACTGGTCTTAGTTATGCAGCGCGTTACCGGTGCTTCTCGTCCGAACGAATCATCGTCGCAATCCCATTGGGAGCCATTTCAAGACAACAACGGAGTGAGCGGACATTCGTTTGTCGGGGCAGTTCCGTTCTTGACGCTGGCCCAAATGGCAGATCGCCCAATCTTGAAAGTCGCTTGTTACGTGGGATCTGTCCTGCCGGCGATTTCTCGAATCAACGACGAACGGCACTATTTTTCCCAAGTATTTCTGGGCTGGTATGTCGCATTTTTGGCCACGCATGCGGTCCACGAAACGCAAACCGGCGATCCGAGTCTCCATTTTTTTCCGACGTTTAGCCAGGACGGAATGGGATTCATGATCGACAAGCGATTCTAAAGCCTATTCAGCGACTAGTAGCGGTGGCTCGGGCTTCGCGAAAGCGCATTCGTTTGCGGAGCGAAAGAGGACGATGATGACAACGGTCGCCCTGGGGTCGAACACCAATTATTGAATCATGACGGGCGGCTCGGATAGCAATTCCGGCGTTTCCTCGTCGACTTGCCCAAGCCCAGTGACGAATTGTAGATCGTTCATTGTCTTTTCAGTTTCCAACATGCTCGTCGACACGGCATCGACTTGGCTTGAAATAAAGTCAGGGTCTTGACGGTTGACGGCTAACTCTGCCAGCGATTTAATCTTGTTCTCCAAACGATCCAATTCCAACTGAACGAATTTGTAGTTGCCTGCCGCGCGTTCGAAATTGTCGATTCGGTCCTGAATCGTTTTCAAATTGTCGTTGATCGCATGGCGAATCTTTTCCGTATGCTGGGAATTATCCTTGGGATCAAGTTGTTCCAGTTGCTCTTTCATTCGACGCTGCTCGGTTTCGAGTTTTTCCGATGAAATCGTTTCGAAGAATCGCTCAAGCGAATGTTGCGTGAATAACAGTCGCAAGAAAACCCACAGCAGTCGATCCAGCCCTTGCGATTGCATCGATTCGAGATTGATAGGCGGGTCGTCGGTGCCAGGCTCTTTTAAATCGACGGCAATCTGTTGCAAGTCGCGGCATCGCTTTCGAAGCTGCTCGTAGCGATGGTACAAATGGTTCGGCAGCGACTTCATTATTTTCTTGAGAATATCCTGATTCCGCTGCGAGTTGCTTTCGCGATTGGCTTTGGCTTCCTGTGCATCGACATAAGCCTGAAATTTCGGATGGGTCCCCAGGGCACCCAAATACAGAGTCTCGGCAGCCAGCACGATCGGTACGACGACGTCCGGCTGACCACTTAGCGCGGCAAAGCCCAATCCGCCGAAAAAGAACAGCATGTTCCAAGAATTCGCAAACGCTTTTCGTAGATAACCAAGCACGATTGAACCAATATCGGCTAAATCAAATGGCTGCCGGTCATGTTCGCCGACGACGGAAAGGACAATAAGCCTAAATTATACCTGCCAAAGTGCATTTCTCGATTTTCTTCACAAACGATTGCCGCCCATTGGTTTGGCATTTTCTCCGGCGCGGCGACCTAGTGACGATAATCCCGGGCATAAATTTTGACGTGCAAGTAATTTAACTTGGAAGATAGCCTTTCGCTAGGTCTTTCGAAAACCCAGCGTCCAAGCGAAAATGGCGGCCACCTACTGCGCGCTCGCGTGTAACCCGTCACGATTGTCTACTTCGTCCCACGCTTCATGGATATCAAGATCAGTCAACGCGCATCGCTCCATGCAAAACGACTATTTCCGCTGTACTTCAGCCCGATCGAAACATTATTCGTCGCCGATAGTCGCCCCGATTATCCGATGGCCTTTATTGTGCAGTTGATTTTCTCGGGGAAAGTGGATCGCACGTCGTTTGAAACTGCTCTGCATGAGGCGTTGGAACGGCATCCGTTCCTAGTTTCGTTTTGTCAATTGGCCAAGCGAGGGTTGCCTTGCTGGGTAATAGCCGAAGGGATGATTCCGGTCGTCCATTGGGGCCGCGAAGGGGAGCCGCTCGAATTGCCGCGCGGGGAGTCATTTGATCTCGCCACAGAGGTCGGGTTGAGAATTTGGATACGCGAGGGCACCGGCGACACCGTGATGACCTTTCAGTTTCATCACTCGTGTTGCGATGGCATTGGGGGATATCGATTCATTGGCGACCTGTTGGCCTTGTACGGTCGGCAAACCAGTTCGGACTCGTCGCAATACGAAGTTGCTTTACTCGATCCCGAATTGCTGCGTAACCGCAAGATGAGAATGACCGAATTGGCATTTCGCGGCCAAGCCTGGCAATTGAGCAAGCGTTGTTGGGCGGAATGTTTCAAGATTTTTCGGCGGAAGATCTCGCCGCTTGCCCCACCGGCACTCGCTCCGGTAGAAAAAGACCGCCCAGCCTATCCAGGAATTATTGTTTCGTCGTTCGATCGTGAAACGCACGGTCGCTTAGTGAACGCCGCCACTCAGTTGGATATCGGAATTAACGATTTGCTAATTGCCGCGTTGTTCAAAACCATGCGAGATTGGAATACTCAGAACCACTCCCCATCAAGCACGCGTTGGCTGCGAATCATGATGCCAACCGACATGCGTGAAGCCGAAGATTATGGTATGCCGGCCGCCAACGTTGTTAGTTATACGTTTCTGACGCGTAGCATGCAGGAAACTCAAGTCACGCCTGCTTTGGAGGCAAGCATCTGTCGTGAAACGGCACTAATCAAGAACGAACGACGCGGGCTTGTGTTCGGGGACTTGCTAGGTGGCGCGATGCGACATCGCTGGATGTTGCCATGGATTGTTTCCGGAAAACGCTGCTTGGCGACGGCAGTCTTGTCGAATGCAGGCGACCCATCCAAGCGATTTACAGCCAAGTTGCCGCGCGATAAAGGAAGAATCGTCGCCGGAGGGCTAATTCTGGAGGACATCATCGGTGTCCCCCCACTCCGTATCAATACTCACGTCACGATTTCGATCTTGACCTATCAGCGAAAGCTCACGATCTGTTTACGTTGCTGTCCACGCCAATTCAGCCTTCATGATGCGCGACGCTTGAGCGACATGTACTATCGGACGATCCGAGAGACAGCACAAGAACAAGCCCCTTTTCACCCTTCCAAGTAATTCTGCGGATATCGTCAAGTGTTCGGGGCAAAAGTGTTTCGCTATTTAGCGAGTTGTTTCAACGTTTCTGAATTGCGTCGGTTGTCGATCGTCAAGCTTTAGATTTGGCCCTGAGCGCCATTCCGCGCAACTTCCGTACCGCCCAATTCTTAGGTTGGCCGGCGCAGTAACTTGTTTTTTTGCAACAATTACGGCAATGCCCTTCGTGCGTTTCCTCAGTACTCGTGTGAGGTTTGGGTAACGGTGAGCAAGTTCGAAAAATACGCAGTCGTAATTCGTGCATCAGCATTGCCACGATCGGCGGACTGAATTCACAAGGATCGAGCCGCATTCCCGGGAAGTGCATGCCGAGTTCTTGGATCAGCCAGCCAACAGCCAGCGGAAGCTTGGCAAGTAACCCAATTTCGTCGATGATCGTTTCATCCACATTGCTGGAAAGTTCCTCTTTTAATGACGTCTGCAATCGAAATTCCATCCATGCGATATCCTCGGCATTGGCATCGAGCACCGGTCGCACGACACTTGAATGAAGGCGAAAGGGCGCCCCGTGCACCGTCGAGAGTCTGCGGACGAGCAACTTGTTTTCGCGCTCAACATTAGGACCGCAGCCGTACCCTGGACCGTATTTTCGGTATGCGAAAAGCAACGCAACTGCCAGGACGGAAATGCTCTGGTTCTCGGGCACAACTTTGCTGAGATCGATGGAGATTCCCAAACGTTCGCAGAATTCATGCACAACATATTGTGCCGGGAATAGCTCAGGTTTGAATGGCCAGAATCTAACGTTTTTTTGGCCAAGCACTTTTTCGAATTTTTCGAATCGAATTCGGTACGAAGGATACAACTTCGTCAGGTCTAGAGTGCGTAGGTCACTTCCCGCTTTGAGACGCTGCTGATAGCTGCTGTTCATGTAACTGTAGGGTGGGCGTATGTATCCAACCGCGGCCACATTGAATCCAGTGTCGTTGATGAATTGGCAAAGATTCTGTAACTCAGTTTCTTTGAAGCGGCAGATAACCTCGGCCGACAAGATGGCCGTCCGCTTACCCGCAATTGCGAGCTGCTCAGCGAGCTGGTCGCGGATGAATGTTTTTTCTGAAAGGACGCGCCTCGATTCCTTTCCAAGTCTTTCGTTAGACTGATACTTCATGGGGTTCAACATGAAGGCCGTTGCCACGCATGGACTGCAATTAGACAATCCCAGATCAATGAAATAGAACTGCTCGTCAGCAAGGCATCGAAACAATGCCGATTGGATCGACGTGCTACCAGCTTTATGCATCCCGAAATGTAAAAGGCAACTACCCATCGGAGTTCATCGCTGTTTGACCAACTAACTTCCGCAAAACGTCAATGTCGAGTGATACCCCGCAGACTTCTCTTTCTGAGTAGCGGTTGTCTTTCGGCACCTATGCCTTCACTAACAAACGTTACCTGCACCGACTCGACGTCTTACACATATTATCTCCCGACGGCGGACGCCTTCGGCCTTTCCTGCGCGGAGATCAAATCTCGGATAAAGTTAACGGACTGTTGAAATCGCGGTTCTTTTTGCATTTCGGCAGCGGGTTGATCGGCTGGTTCGATTTCGATTTCGCGGATCAGTGTGCCGGGAGAGCTGCTTAGGATATAGACCCTATCGCCCAAGAAAACAGCTTCTTCAATAGAATGCGTGATAAAGAACACCGTGGCGTTGACGGATTTCCACAGCTTGATCAAGAGATCCTGCATGTTCATGCGGGTTTGCGGATCGAGCGCGCCGAACGGTTCATCCATCAGAATAATTCTGGGACGCAAGATCAGACTGCGAGCGATGGCGACTCTCTGACGCATGCCGCCGGACAGCTCGTGAGGATATTTATTTTGGTCTTTAGCAACGTTGAGGCCGACTTGATGAATCCAGTAGCGGCCCAAAGTCTCCCGCGCGGCGCGAGAGACTCGGTGGCATTCCAATCCAAACGTGATGTTGTCCAAAACCGTGCGATTATCAAAGCTTGTATAGTCCTGGAAAACCATTCCGCGATCCGAGCCGGGAGTTGTCACGGGTTTGCCCATGACTAGGACAGAGCCGAGCGTCGGCGGATGCTGCGGCTCAAGTCCGGCAATCAGTCTCAGTATCGTGCTTTTGCCACAGCCGCTTGGACCAAGCACACACACGAACTCGCCTTTGTCTTTCAAGTCTTGGACGACGAAAGAAATATCTTTGATCGCGGTGAAAGCGTTCGATCGACCCGAGTTATATGTCTTGCTAACGTTTTTGAATTCAACGACATGCGGCAAGGTGACGTCGGCCGGTTGCCGCACGTGATTAAGCGGGTGCGCCATTCCGACCGGAGCATCGCTCGACGTCGTTTTCTGATTTGTCGTCGTGTTGGGCATTTCGTTCATGGTCGCCATTGCTTGCGAGCTTCTTCCGAAAGGTGCTCGATTTCAAACGATTTGTCTTTTTGGCCCAATGCGGCGATGGCCACTAGTTGGGAGGATACTAGCTCACTGATTTCGGGAGTTGGCGGAATCAATGATCCTTTCATGTCCTGCCAAATCTGAATCAGAAACCTACCAAACTTCTTCAGATAACCTGTGCCGCCGTAGCGATACGGGAAAAGCTGTTGTTGCACCAGATACAAACACCGGTCGATCGCCAAGGCAACGATGGGAATGATCAAAATGATCAAGTAAATATGCGCCGAGATATTCCTGCGCTGTGACATAAGAATTAAATTGCCCAGCCCGCCTTCTTCGCTGCCGAATTTTACAGTTTCGGCAAGCATGATGTAGCCAAAGGCAAGGCCGAACAGTAGCCGCAACGAATCGAAAATTGCCGGCATGGCCAGCGGCACCAAGACTTTGGCAATCACATGCCTTCGTTTGGCACCTAGCGTATAGGCGGTGTCGATGTACTGTTGACCGACTGAAGCAATATTTGAGGCCGCGTCTGATATGACAAAGGCCACGCAAGCTAAAAAAATGAACATGACTTTTTGGGTCTCGGCGATTCCAAAAAATATGAACGTCAGAGGTATCAAGGCGGCAATCGGAATGTTTCGACCAAAAAGTATCAGCGGTGTCAGAAACGCTTGAATGGGCGGAAAGCAACCGGCCAAGACGCCAACTGGGATTCCGACCATCGCGGCCAAACCAAAACCGATCACGAGCCGGCGCAAGGTTACCAAAAGGTTGCCCGCCAATTTTCGTTCGCCCCAAAGCGATGGAAACGTCGTAAAAGTTTCGCTGGGACTTGGGAGGGCAATGGCGCTTACGATCCGTTCTTCGCTTTCCACGCCGCGGGTGAGAAACCACCAAATGCCAAAGCACAAAGCCAAGCACGCAATGCCAAGTGCACACGCGGTTACCAAATGAACGGGACGGCGTAGCTCAAAGAGTCGTCGTCGCGGTGGCCTCACTTGGTCATGATTCGAGACGAGTTCGATAGATTTTCCCGACTTTGGAAATTCTTCCGAACCTGCATTCGCGTGGTTGTCGGAAGGATTTGGG
>JANMEB010000222.1:0-2760 GCA_031376585.1 Planctomycetota bacterium
GTTCGTTAAACCCTACAGCGTGGACAAACTTAAACGACTTACATCGACTGTGCCGAATGTTCTCAGTTCAACGATCGCGACGAGTTTGCGCGCAAAGATCTCTCGACAAGCCACCGACGCAAGTCGGTAGTCTTGACACAAATGGCTATAAGGCATGAGGCCAGAGGCTGTAGGCTTGAGGAATTGCAATGCACCGCTGCGACAACTCCCGCGCTCAACTCTCATCTCCTCATTTTCCACTTTTCATTTTGCAATTTTCATTTTTCAATTCCCGCTCTCGACTTTCAACTCTCATCTCTCAACTCTTTCCCCCTTCATCCATTCAAAGACTTGATAGTGTTCGCCGTTCATTCCCAATCTCGAATAGACCGCTTTGGCGCGAGCATTTCGCTTGTCGACATACAACCGCAATCCGCGCACGCTGGAATCTTGCCGTGCAAGTTCTTGAACATGGCGATAAAGCCCGCCGAAAATTCCGCCGCCACGCTTTTCCGGATCGACGTAGACGCTTTGAATCCACCAAACGTTTCCGTTCCGCCAATCGCTCCACTCAAAGGTAATCATCAGCGACGCGACGACACGTCCATCCAGTTCCGCGACGAAATATCGCCCTTTGGTCGGGTCAGCAAAAACCGCCGCGACTCCTGCCGAACAAATCGCTCGGTCCAGCCCCATCCTTTCCGTCTCCATCGCCATCGCCAATTGAAACTCGACTATGGCCGGCGAGTCGCCCACGTTTGCATCACGAAAACTCTGACTAGTCATTCTTCAACTCTCCACTTTCAACTAAGAGGCATGAGGCTTGAGGCGACAGGCTTGAGGAATTGCAGGCGACCGACCCATGACTCCCGCTCTCAACTTTCAACTAAGAGGCATGAGGCGTGAGGCGACAGGCTTGAGGAATAGCAGGCGACCGCTGCGACAACTCTTTTCTCTTACCTTTGGCACTTTGCAATTTTCATTTTGCATTTTTCACTTTGCAATTCCCGCTCTCAACCCTCAACTCTAAACTCTCTTCACATCCGATCGAGCGGACTGCGAACTCCGGTCGCGCCAAGCGTGCTGACGTGGGTATAGATCATGGTCGTACTTACGTCGGCATGGCCGAGTAATTCTTGTATCGTGTCCCGGCGCGCCGGGATCCTTACCTTCTTCCAGCAAATGCGTCGCAAAGCTGTGGCGAAGCGAATGGCAACTGGCCCGTTTGTTGACGCCGGCGCGGCGCACGCCATCGGTGACAGCCTTTTGAACTGAGCTATCGTGGATATGGTGGCGGCGAAAGTGAATGGATTGGGAGCGCAAATCTCCGTCGGCCTCGCGCGGCCGTGGATCGCGACTCAAGTGTTTTGCCGGAAACACGTATTGCCATGCCAGTTGTCGGCCTGCCGAAGCATCCTTTTCAGCCATGGCGTAGGGGAGCCAAACCCATCCGGCACCCGCTGCCAGATCGTTCGCGTGAAGCTGCGACACGAAATGAAATTGTCTTTTCAGATGGGGAATCAATTTCTCGGGTAGCGGAACCGCGCGGTCCTTTTCGCCTTTGCCATCCCGTACGGTCATTTGCTTGCGGTCAAAGTCCACGTCTTTGACTCGCAAGCGACAAACTTCCATCAGCCGCATCCCCGCGCCGTACATCATCCCGGCCATGACCCGGTAAGAGCCTTCCGGAATGCCGCACAGCACTTTTCGAACTTCGTCCACGGACAACACGACCGGCAAGTGTTCAGAACGCTTGGCCCGCTGCGCATTCAATTCAACTTCGACCTTGAGAATCTTTTTATAGAGGAACAAGATGGCGGAGAGGGCTTGGTTTTGAGTGCTGGCGGCGACATGGCGATCGACCGCCAAATAGGTCAAGTATTCGTTGACCTCGGCGCTTCCCATTTCTGCCGGATGAATCCATACGCCACGCTGCTTTTTGTGGAAGTACAGATATTCGGTCATCCATCGCAAGTAGGCCACTTCGGTGCGAATCGACATGTGCCGTAACCGCATTTCGCGGCGGACTCTGTTCAGCAAGTTACCTGACTCGCCGGGTTGGTTCATATTTCCATTCCGTAAAACCTGGGACTTGGGCCAATTGTACAGACGTACACCATGATGGGATTGTAAGGAACGCTGCATAATCCGAAAGCACGGGTCAGCCAAGAGTCTTTCGAAAACGCGGGTTTTCCGAAGATTGACGGCCAATCCCGGGTAATGTAAGCTGCCAGCAAGACCCGTGGCGACCGAATTACGCCGTATTCCGTACAATAATTGTTATTCCGCTTAACTAACGCATGGAACGGGATATGATTCACTTCGCTAACACGCTTGTCCGGAAATCAGCACGGTTTCTTGCTTGCTTGATACTCACTGTTGGTGCAACCGCCTGCGTGGCTCAAGAAACCGCGCTTCAAAAAAACAGCGACAGTACTAACGCCGAAGAGCAACGCAATCCTTCCATGCTCACATTGCCCGGATTCGGCATGGAAATCCCTATCCTCACCTCAAAGGATGATCTGGATCGCCACGTTGGCCACGTGGTTGCAATACGCGGGTCGATTGGAAATTCAAAAATACCGCATATTATTGGCGTAGAGGTAATAGGCGGACACAAATTACCTGACGCATGTGCAGTTGGGATGCTGGCGAAATTCGTCACTACCGAAAAAGATTGGGCAGAACAAAAGAGGCTGAATCCTCATAAAATTGCCGCAGGATCGATTGGCCCGGGCACCAGATACAAGCTTTACAGTAGTATGACCGGCGATGGCTCTG
>JANMEB010000591.1:0-17156 GCA_031376585.1 Planctomycetota bacterium
GGATTCTTACGAACCAGACATTCAACGCCCGCATCCGTTATGGATGATCCATCAAGGCTCAGCGCGGACAAGTTCGCAATATTTCCAATCTGCTCGTCGGTCGCACCGGAACCACGTGCACTCAAGACCTGGAGTTTAGGCAGCTCTGGGAAAACCCCCTTGTCATCCGTCGGCCACTTGTAATCAAACACGAGCCAACGAATTTCCGGCAGCTCCTTCAATAATCTAAGATCAAACCCCTCTAAGGAACCCGAATCCGGAACCAGTTGGAGCCCCATTGTATTAGAGAGAGAGCATACCCATTCAAACTTCGCAACACTATCAATTCGTCCCCCAAATCGTAGCCATCTGAACCGCTTTGAAGTTGTATAGCTCATAAGATCATCATCAAGTACGTATGGCTCTAGATTCTCGTATTCGGTGGGATACTTACGTTCCAGCTCTTTAACATCCGCCGTCTTGAGATTTTCATCGCGCGTGCTGTTTGTTTTCAGCCATTCGAGCAATATTTTGTTCGGTGCATTCTGATCAGACACGCCCAGCAGTTCCTCAAAGTTTAACTCCTCCTGTTGTCCAAGGTCTGTCGGCATCTGCTTATATTGTGCAAACCAAATGTTTGACGTGGATGGAAAAGCAAGCCCTGGATCAAATGGTCGTGATTCCAATCTTTCAATCAAGGCTGCGCCGAACAGGGCTGGCCCCGGAAGTTTTTGGCAAGCATCTGTCGCTACAGTCAAGTAGCGGGCATGATACAAAATGTCGTGCTGTGAAGGTGACGCGCTGATCAAAGATGGTTCGGCAAAGCCCGAAACAGCCAGCGCGATTACGGTCGCGAAAACCGCGTACATTGAGCATCTCCTTATATTTGTTATGTATGAGCTATTGATAAAAACGATCAATCGCAAGGCGCTCAATGCGCGGACGGCTGTGTAAGAATATTTAGTTCGATTCGGCCGGGCAACGAGAAAACTCCTACACGTGGCGAATGGGGGTGTTGAATCCGCTGGAGGTACTTACTCGATATCGCCGGTGAGCAAAGTCAAATAGTTTTTGTAGGCGTAAACCCGATCGCGCAGTTTGCCTGTGGTCTCGCTGAGGATTTTCGCTTTCCGAAGCGCATCGATGGCTTTCGAGGCAGTGGGCTTGGTTGTTCCCAATATTTTCATCACCAACGGAAGCGTAACAATGGGGTTGCCTGGAAGTTGGTCCAACAAACGAATTGCGGTGATCGTGATGCCCGCTTGGCGTAGCAACGCCTGTCGGTTTTGCGTCAGCAGCTTAAACAATTTGCCAGCCGTTTCGACGCCATCATCCGCCGACTCGCGGACGCATTCGAGAAAAAATGTCGTCCAGCCTTCCCAATCGCCATCGGTTCGCACCGCAGACAATCGTGTGTAGTATTCTTCGCGATGTCGTTTCAGTGCGAGACTCAAATACAGGAGCGGCGCGTCTAGCAGTCCCCAGTGCTCGACGAGCAACGCAACGAGCAATCGCCCGATACGGCCGTTTCCATCCAGGAACGGGTGAATCGTCTCGAATTGGACGTGAGCCAATCCCGCACGTATCAACGGCGGAAGACTATCTTGATTGTGAATCCATTGATCCAGCGAAGCTAGGGCCGTGGTTACTTTATTGGCCGGTGGCGGAACAAACCGCGCATTACCCGGTCGCGTGCCTCCGATCCAGTTTTGAGAAGTGCGAACTTGGCCAGGTTGCTCGTCCGTGCCTCGTACTCCGCGCATGAGTCGCTTGTGTGCTCCACACAACAATCGAATGCTTAACGGGAGTCCCTTGGGCCGCGCGATCTCTCGCCTGGCGTAGGCAAGCGCGTCAAGGTAATTGCAGACCTCCCGGACATCAT
Organism: Planctomycetota bacterium; assembly: GCA_031376585.1. GTDB lineage: Bacteria > Planctomycetota > Planctomycetia > Pirellulales > Pirellulaceae > JANMEB01. Next base: position 1,862 of record JANMEB010000591.1, read on the forward strand.
CCGGACGGTCCGTTTTCTGAAGCGCTTCGAACGTGAGAACGTCGCGCAGCGTGGCCTGCGTCCCTTCGATTTGCGACGAGATTACAGCTTCCTTGCGGACGAAGCCGTACAGAAACCAATCGGCACTAGGAACCATCTTTCCGGCCACCGAAAGTCGTCCCATGGCGGCATTGGCGACGGCGAGCAGGGATAGCAGCGATTCATCGAGCGCTAGCGGCGGTTGGTCCGGCGGCAGCGGGTGAGGAATAAAGGAGCGAACTTCCTCGTCTCCCGCTTTCGTAACACGATAAGTTCCCGTACTCCGCTTCATGTCTAGTAAGAGCTCTTTTCTTGGGTTAATTGCTAGTAAAGAAGTCTTGCCTACAAACATTCGTTAGTCAAGCTGGATTTACTAGAGAAGTCCCGCGAATTGCTTGCAAGTTGTGTGACGAACTACCGACTTGTGTCGGTCGTGACCTGAAGGTCAACGCAAGTGATACTTGGGCCCAGCCGGACGTACATTCGTTTGCCGACGAATGCGGGGTGCGAAAAGATGTCGACGTCCTCGGCCAATGACAAGCGGCTGGTGATGGAGAATTGATCTCGGCGGGTGTCGATTAATAAGAGTTCGCCGTCGATTGTTAGAGCAAGTAGCGAATCGGGCGAGGCGACTAGCGAGGTGTATTGTCCGAACGAATCGTCTGAGCCGGTCCAGATGGGTTGCAACGTCATGGCGTCCAGACAGAATAAGTCGCCGTGAATTCCGAAAATGCGATTCCCGACTTGGACTCCAGTGTGCATGTCTGGAGCAAATGACTCGAACGTCGCAACGGGAGTCGACTTGGCAACCCCGTCGGGATTGAATTCATATCGCCGCGAGCCGTTGTTCTCCGTGGCGACGAATACGCCAGTTGAATCGATGATCGGCGTCGGAACGTTGAACTCATTCCGCTGGTCGGCGACGATCTCCCACAAACGGCGGCCGTCGGCCAGCGACCAACCGCCAAGCGATGTTTGGTCGAAGCCAATGACTTGCGGTTGACCCGAAACCGAAGCCAGAACGAGCGAGGAATACGAGATTTCGCGACCAGGCGACTTCCAAAGGACTTCGCCCGATTCAAGATCGAGTGCGATTAGCGAACAGGCCGCAGCGCCGACTTGAACGATGACTTTTTGCCCGACGACCAGCGGAGTACCGCAAAAGCCCCAGGTTGATAACTTGCCGCCGAAATCGCGTTGCAAGTTGCATTTCCAGAGGACCGAGCCAATTTCCAAATCGAGGCAACGGAGGTCGCCAAAGGCACCTAGCGTGATGACCCGATCTTCCAATATGAGTGGCGTGGCCCGAGGCGAATTGCCGTAGTCCAATTTTCCCGGCGCTTCATAGACATGCTCCCACAGCGGCTCGCCAGATGCCGCATCGAGTGCCATGAAGACATCACTGCGATCTAGCCTATCGCGACAACCTACGATGATGCGCGTCAGATCGGCGGAGATTCCACCCAGACCCTGACTGGGCAATTCCTTTTGCCAAACGAATTCAGTTTTATTCGGCAGGTGGTCGGGAAGCCACCCGACAAGGCCGTTGCGATGATCGCCGCGCCAGCCTTTCCAAGTTTCAGAGAGGATTAATTTTTTTTTTGCCCGTCGGACAGCGCTGCGCGATCTGTCGCCGGTCCCTTCGAGTCCTTGTTCGTCGCAGGTTCGCTGAACTCAATGAAGCCCGATTCGGTTTCCAACGCGGTCAACAGATCGGCGTCTTCTCCGACGGCCTGCAGCCCGGCGATAATTTCATTTCGCGTCGGCTCGTCGAGCTGTTTATTAACGAATGCGGTTATGAAACGAACTGGTTGTGTTTCGCCGATGACTCGAATGTCACCTTTTTTGATCGTTCCGCAGCCTTCGAGCAGGGGCGCGGCGTAGCTAGAAATCACTGCGGCCGCTTTTTCGTCGGCTGGCAATTCGAGCAATTTCGTGGCGGCTACGCTGCAGGCCGAAAATATTTCTGGTTTTTCTGGGATTTCGATATTCGTCGAGCGGAGCGACGCGATCGGCGCTGCATATTTTTCGTCACAATCGCTTGGCCCAAACATTATTCGATAGCCGCTCAAATCAGAAACGACCTGCGCCGAATCATCTTTGCGAACTACGAACAGACCTTTTTGCCACAACGATCCGTCTTTGTCGGTTAAGCTTGCGATCGGTTGCAAATCGAGCTTTAGTTCAACGGCGTTGGCCAAGGCCACTGAGTGTTTTCCGATTACGATGTCGGCTCGGTGATCGGTTTCCTTGAAAGCGGCGTGGAGCGATTCAGCCCAAACGATTTTTACTTCGCGCTTGAGTCGCTTGGCGAGGAACAATCCGAGTTTTTCGTACTTTCGCTGAGCGTATCCTTGCACGCAGTCGCAAGCCAATGGAGCAGAAAGCGGATCCATCACAATCAATACGAGCGACGGCGCGCGGCCGTCATCGGCAGCGAATCCATACGGCGTAGAACTGACGCCAACGATCGCGAACAAGAGTCCGGCAACTTGGCCGAACGAGCGAACAAAGCTAAATTTTTCGCGCATGGTTGACTCCTGCTTGCAAAATGCTGGAAGTAGTGCGGAACACGAGGTTATCGACTACGTTTGCTTGCAACTCATTATGGCGGATTGCAAATGCTCGAATAGGCGGACTAGGGGTCGACCGTTGGAAAAAGCATGAATTGGGCTTGAAAGCTCGATTCGTTACGATGGTATGATACGGATCGCGGTTAGACCGGTTTCCCGCAATACATTCATGCCATAAATTTGAAGCACTGTTGAACGCTTCACATTTTTTGTGCCGCACGAGGTCGCTTGAAAAGTTATGGAACTGAACGCATACCAGCCGTGCCCTTGTCATGCCGAGCAAAAAATTAAGTTTTGTTGCGGCAAGCAAATCGTTGACGACTTGAATCAAGTCATGGCTTTGGCCCGCGGCCAGCAGACGTTGGCTACGTTGGACAAGCTGGACAGCTTGATCCATGAACGGGGGCCCAAGGACTGCTTGTTGACTCTCAAGACGCATTTTCTGATCACGTTGATGGAGGTCGACAAAGCTCGCGAGTGCAACGAACAATTCCTGCGCGGCAATCCGAAGCATCCGATTGGAATGCAACATCGAGCCATGATTTTTCTGGCCGAAAACAAAATTGGCGAAGCCGTTGGTGCTTTGCAGGATGCGATGGAAGGGATCAAAGGGACGGGAGTCCCGGTCTCGCTGGGAAATGCGTTTCGCCTTGTCGGCCTGGAGTTGCTGCGGAATGGGCAACCGATTGCCGCGCGGCAACATTTGAGCTTTGCCCGTTCACTGAACAAGAGCGACGAGCAAGCCGCAATGCTGATTATGGAATCGTATCGAGTACAGGCCCGCTCGTTGTTGCACAAACAGGATATCGAATTTCCTGCAGCACCCTCGGACCAACCGTGGAGTAAGATCTACCAGCAACTTCGTCGACTCGCAGCGCGCGGACAATGGCGCATGGCAATGCAGTATTTGGAACTTAAACTGCTGCCTCAATATCCGAACGTCGGTTTGTTTCACAAAGCCCTTGCCATACTCGCGCTGTGGCTGGCTCGGAACGACAAAGCAATGCGGGAGTGGTCGGCTTTCGCGACCGCTCCAGGAATTTCGGACGCTGATGCCATCGACGCCGAGATGTGGGTCCAACTCTTGGCCGAAAACGACTCGACTCGCTCGTTCGACATCGCGCAATACTCCGCGACTGTTGTTGACATGGAAAAGTTACTGCAGCGTCTAGACTCCTGTGATCGATTTGCGTCGGTAGGCACTGAGTATTTTGAGAGCGACGAAGGCCCGCCGCCCAAAGCGGCATTTGTGTTTCTCGATCGACCGGCAATCAATGCGACACCCGAAATCACTGTGGATCGCATCCCCAACGTGTTGACCGAATTTCTGGTTTTTGGACGGCAAACTGATTGTGATGCACGAGTGGAATTCGATTTGGTCACGGACGAAACGACGGATGAGGTTTTGCGCGAGCTTGTTAGCCTGCTGGGTGAAACCGTTAACTTTTCGCAGCCGGAGCGCGAAGTCGTCGGGGCAATTTCAGAAAAGCAATTTCGGCTTTCGTCGCGTTGGCATTTGCCGCCGGATGTCGAACGCTCTCAGCTCGCCGACTTGGAGCGCCGCAACGAAGAGCAGATTCTGCTGGAGGTTTGGCCACGAATTGCCGTTCCATCGCTCGACAACCAATCTCCCGACGAGGTAAAAGGCAATCCGAAATACCGCCTCAAATTGCAGGCCTTGATTGGCGAATTGGAAATGGCCGATCAGATGCACGAAATCGATCCGGATTTGGTCAATCGGCTGAGAAAGAAATTAGAGTTGCCGCTGGTCGAATCCAATGACCCACAACAATTCACGAGCCATCCTCCGACGTTATTTCAACGGCAGCATGTGCGCTGGGAACTTGCCTCGAACGACGTGTTGTTGGGGAATTTTTATTATGCCATGTCGGCGGGTCATTGGAGCATCTTGCGCAAGGTCAGCACTGAAATTCTGCGGCGACCCGACTTGGACGCAAAGGTTCCCCTGGAAAATGTTTGCAGCGTTCTTGCCAACATCACGAAAGATGACAACGAAAGCTTGAACTACCTCCGGCAAGCTCGAAAAATTGCGCATGCTAAAGGCCAGCCACAGGGCATCTGGCTGGTTGCGGAATTAGAACTGCGAATTAAACGCGGCATTGCTGACAAAGTCGAAGAATTAAGTTCCGAAATTCGGACACGGCATATGAAAGAGCCAAATGTCGAAGCGCGAATGCGCCGGCTCGTCGCCTCATTGGGCTTGGGTGAGAACACTGGCCGAGTGGATGAGCCCGAAACTGATTTAGCGCCCGTCGGCAGTCGCGATGATTCCGAAGCAATTTGGACTCCGCAATCCGCCAGCGCCGCCAGCGGAACGAGTAAATTGTGGCTTCCCGGTGCAGACTGATTCGCGGGTGTCATTCGATCGAGTTGGAAATTCATCCAACGGGAGATTCGGTTGGCTAAATACGTTGTTCGATATGGTTCGATGCGCACCTTGGGCGTGTTGGGCGTGCGCGGGCGTGACGAGTATCGCCGTGGACAAGACGTCATCGTTCGTACCAATCGTGGATTGGAAATCGGCAACGTATTGTGCGAAGCCACCGACGATGCCCTGGCACATTTAGACGATCCACCCGTCGGACAAATCTTGCGCGAGATGACGGTCGACGACCGTAACGAAGCGCGACATTTAGAAACGGAACGATCACCCAAACTGGACGCTTGTCGCCGACTCATTGCCGAATCTGGATTGCCGATGCAACTTGTCGACATCGAGCACTTATTTGGCGGTGAACGGGTTGTTGTCTATTTTCTTTCCGAAGATCGAATTGATTTTCGCGATTTGGTTAAGTTACTGGGAACGGAATTACAAACGCGGATCGAAATGCGGCAGATTGGCGTCCGCGACGAAGCTAAACTTTTGGCAGATTACGGCGATTGCGGGCAACCCATTTGCTGTGCGACTCATTTGTCGAAGATGCCTCCCGTCTCGATGAAAATGGCCAAAATTCAAAAAGCAACACTTGACCCGACGAAAATCTCCGGGCGCTGCGGTCGACTAAAATGCTGCTTGCGGTACGAATTCGACACCTATCTCGAGCTGCGGCAAGAGTTGCCCCCGCTTGGCTCGCAAATTGTGACCAAAATGGGACATGCTAAAGTCCTGGATCACGAAATCTTGGCTCAGCAGGTCTTGATCGAAACGGAAGACCACCGACGAGTCTTAATTGATGCCAGCGATGTATTAACGGTGGTGCGCAAACCGTAGAATGCAGGAAGTCCAACCGACAACGACGCAGACGAGAATCTCTGCTCTACTTGATCAAGGTAAATCGTCAATGACCTGCGACCCCGACCAAGCATTGATCGAAATTGCCAGCCGCGACAAACGGTATCCCCTCGAAGCCTATCGCTTCGTGCGCGAAGCACTCAGCTACGCGTCGGACATTTTGGAAATGGGCTCGGAAAAAATAACCGACCCGGAGAATGACGCGACGCCCCGCGTCGAACACCATCTCACGGGCCAGGAGCTTTGTGAGGCGATTCGCGTTTTTTCCTTGAATCAGTTCGGGCTGATGTCGCGAGCCGTACTGAAAAACTGGAATATTGAGTCCACCGCGGACTTTGGCGAAATCGTTTACAACATGATCGCCGTCGGTTTGATGAAGAAATCTAAAGGGGATGATCGCAAGCACTTCGATAACGTCTACGAATTCGATTCCGCTTTTCAAGACCAATTCAATTTCTGCAAACGAAAACTCAAATCGCAAGGTTAGATCAAGGAGGATGTCGAATGACCGGCGAAAAAAAAGCTGCGCCCAACCTATCAGGGCAATCTCGCCCCCAAGTAAATTGGCTCGCTCCTCCTAAAAAGCACCCGTACGTGTTGGGTTTACTGGCAATTTTGTATCTTGTCTGGCTGATCGTGCTCGGTTGGCTCGCCGTTCAAACTCAACGCGGCGGATAATTTTCCAACGCTGCGACAAAAAAGGAATGCGAATGAAGATCGTCGTGCTCGACGGGTTTACTCTCAACCCCGGCGATAATCCGTGGGACGCAGTCGCCGCGCTCGGACAACTAGTCGTGCATGAACGGACCAGTTCCAGCGATATCGTTGCGCGAGCCGCCGACGCTGAGATCGTGCTGACCAACAAGACTCCTATGAGCGCCGAAACGATTGCCAGACTTCCGCAGCTTAAATTCATAGCGGTACTCGCAACCGGATTCAATGTCGTCGATATCAAAGCCGCCGCAGCACGCGGCATTCCGGTTTCCAATGTTCCGATCTATGGCACAGACACCGTCGCCCAACATGTGTTTGCCTCCTTGTTGAATTTGATCCATCGGCCTTTCGAACACGATCAAGCCATCCGCGCGGGCCAATGGGAACGGTCAGGCGATTTTTGTTTTTCGCTCTCGCCGATGACGGAACTTGTCGGCAAATCCATTGGCATTGTTGGCTTTGGCCGGATCGGTCGGCGAGTCGGCGAAGTCGCTCATGCGTTCGGAATGCGCGTGCTGGCTCAAGACGTTCACCAAGGCCAGCCTCCAGCTTATCCAGACTTTCAATGGCGCACGATCGAAGAGCTATTCGCTGAATCCGACGTCGTGTCACTGCATTGTCCGCAAACCGTCGACAACACTCAATTCGTCAACAAAGCACTGCTTGGAAAGATGAAACCGACCGCGATTTTGATCAATGCGGCTCGCGGCGGCTTGATCAACGAAGCCGATTTGACCGACGCCCTCAAGGCGGGAAAGATCGCCGGTGCTTGCCTGGATGTGGTCTCTGCGGAGCCGATTCGCAACGACAACCCGCTGCTGTCTGCCCCGCGCTGTTTGCTGACGCCGCACATCGGTTGGGCGACGGTCGAAGCCCGCCGACGGCTCATGCAAACCACCGCCGAGAACCTAGCCGCCTTTTTGGCCGGCAAGCCAACAAATGTGGTGAACGGGCTTGAGCCAACTTGAATTCCCTTTCGCCCTCGCAAGGCTCACGACCTCACTGGAACCCAAGCCGTTTGTCCCCGTCGGTGTTTGTTGTACACTGCTTACACCGGCCTGAATTTGCAAGGCCTCGGACTTTTGAATAAACTCACCATGCCTCACACTGCCACTGCGATGATCGCGGATCGATTTGCTCGCTTGGGTTCTGAGACCGCGTTTAATGTTTCCGCCGAAGCGAATAAATTGGCCGCGACGGGCCGCAAAATCTATCCGTTTCATCTCGGCGACCTAAATATCAAGACGCCGCAAAATGTCATCGACGCCGCATTTCGCGCCGCGAATGCCGGCAAGACCGGCTATTGTTCGTTTTATGGAATTTCGGAACTTCGCCAAGCACTTGCCGAAGACGTCGCGCGAACGCACGACCTACCGCTGACGATTGAAAATGTCGCCATCCAACCCGGTGGCAAGCCGACGATTGGCAAGTTCGTACTTGCACTCATGAACCCCGGCGACGAAGTCCTTTATCCGAATCCAGGATATCCGATCTACGAATCGCAAATCGAGTTTCACGGCGGCAAGGCCAAACCGTATGGATTTGTCGAAGGCGATCAGAACTTCGAAATCGATTTCGATTCGCTGCAACGGCAGATTTCGCCGCGTACCCGATTGCTGGTTTATAACAACTTACACAATCCAACTAGCGCCGAATCTTCACTGGAGGAAATGCAGGCAATCGCTGAATTGGCCCTGAAACATGACTTGATTGTCCTGGCCGACGAAGCCTATTTCGAAATTCGCTATTCCGGGAAAAGCACATCGATTGCGTCGCTCCCGGAAATGCAATCTCGTACCGTCATTCTTTATACTTTTTCCAAAAAATTCGCGATGACCGGCTGGCGATTAGGCGCGACGGTCGGCCCCAAAGAAATCGTCGACGCCGTCGCCAAGCTGAACGTCAACGATGAATCTTGCTCGAATCATTTTATCCAATACGGTGCGATCGAAGGTTTGAAAGGTGATCCTGCGGGGCCGCGCGAAATCATCAATCGCTTGCGCTCTCGCCGCGATCATATCGTGTCGTTGCTCAACGAAATTGACGGGGTTCGGTGTTATAAGCCCGATGGCACGTTCTACGTTTATCCCAACGTCACCGAACTGATGCGCCGCAAAGGCATTTCGGATTACGAGGCGTTTCGGCGACAAGTCTTGCACGACACGGGCGTGTCATTCTGCAGCCGAATTCATTTTGGCCGCGAACTGCCCGGAGAACGAAACAAGTACATTCGATTTGCGTATTCTGGAATCGAAGTCGATCAAATCGAAGAAGGCTTGCATGTTTTGGCTCGTTGGGCCAAAGCGTGAACAGCCCTAGGAAATCTTGACTCGCAATGTCACTCCGGTGTCGAATTTGAGCTTCGTGTTTTTTCGTCGGATTTGGGCCAGCGGCCCGCTTGGATTAGCGATTGCCGCAGTAGGAATTCAATTTGTCCGTTGATGCTGCGCAATTCATCCGCTGACCATTGCTTAAGCAATGTCATAGTCTTGGGGTCTAGCCGCAGCAAAAACGAATCTTTTGTGCTCAAGCGTTCATCCTCGCGCAGTAGCAAAACTGGACGTGTCCAAGCCCCGGGGCCTAATACAGCGTCCCCGTGTTGACGATCGCTTGAACAGAATTATTCCCGCACAATACTACCAACAAGTTCGATACCATCTGTGCTCGACGCTCTGGGTCCAATTCGACAATTTTTTCTTGTGACAATCGCTTCAGAGCCATGTCGACCATACCAACCGCACCGTCGACGATTTTGGTTCGCGCGGCAATGATGGCTTGCGCTTGCTGTCGCTGCAACATGGCCGCAGCGATCTCCGGCGAATACGCCAAATGGCTAAGTCGCGCTTCGATGACTTGGACGCCGGCTTTGTCCAATCGTTCGTGAATGTCGTGTTGCAGCTCTTCGGAAATTTGAATCGCGTTGCCCCGCAACGAAACCTGATGATCCTCGCTGTCGTAGGGATGGCGGCTGGCCAAGTTTCGCAGAGCAGCCTCGCTTTGTACTGAGACGAAATCTTCAAAATCATCGACTTCGAACATCGCTTCGGCTGTGTTGACGACTCGCCAAACGACCACCGCCGAAATGTCGATTGGATTTCCTTCTCGATCATTGACCTTCGACGGTCGACCGTGACTCCGCCCCTTGGTGTGAACGACCTGTCCCTTTTCGTCCTTTTTCTCTAGAGATCGAATCGAACCTGTTTCGAAATTTCTCACGCGCATGGAAATTTTCTTTTTCGAAAAAAACGGATTGACCCAATAGAATCCGGATTCGTGGACCGAACCTCGGTACGCGCCGAACAAGAGAAGCACGCGGGCTTCGTTCGGCTGAACCGGCATACAGCCAAACAAACCGACAATTCCAATGATCGCGCAGATTATTCCTGCAATGACTAACGCTGCGGTTAGAAATGGATTGCGGTCCCCTGAAGCAACCGCCAAGAAGTAACAGACAATCTGACCCAAAACGAAAATCGACGGAAACGCAAACAACGGCAGCCAGCCAGACATTGGCTTTAGCATTCTCTCTTTAATCATTTTTGAGCCCTTTTCATTGAATTATATATCTCAACGATATCATATCAATATTATTCGTCAAGCAGCGGCATTTCTTGTCCGGAAACCCCAGAAATCAACAATTTGCCTGGTTCAAGTTTTCGCCGACAATTTAGCGTTAAGGAACCTGCGGATTCGATTTGACGACGGACTGGAGAAAAAACGTCGTCCGAGTCAATGACTCGTCATTATCCCGGTGTTTGTTTTTAATTTGCGTGGGCAGTGTTCCCATGCCACACGAAAGCTACGATTTTGTCGACCTTTGCCTGCCGCGAAGGGACTTGACCGACATTGACTAATGGGCGACTCCCTGTTGGAGTCAAATCACCAGGCTGACATACTTTGACGAAACAAACTGCCACAAATTCAATGATGGATTATTAGCACATGCAGGATTTCGAAAAGTTAGGCGTGTTCTATCTCGGTCGTCGACGCGACATGAAATTAGGCAAGACGTCCGACGATCTTATTTTGTACGATTCGAAAGACCTCACGACTCACGCAGTTGTTGTCGGTATGACGGGGAGCGGGAAAACTGGATTGTGCATGACGCTGCTCGAAGAGGCGGCTTTGGATCGTATCCCGGCGATCGTGATCGACCCGAAAGGAGACATTTCCAATTTGCTGCTGACGTTTCCGGACTTGAGCGCGAATGACTTTCGTCCATGGATTGACGAGAGCCAAGCCCATCGTGCGGCGATGACGCCGGACCAGTTCGCGGCGTCCGAGGCGGACAAATGGAAAAAGGGCCTGGCCGATTGGGGCCAAGACGGCAATCGCATTCGCGCATTGCGCGATGCCGTCGAGATGCGAATTTATACGCCGGGTAGTAACGCGGGTCGACCGCTTACCATACTCAAGAGCTTTTCCGCGCCGCCCCCCGAAGTCCTCAACGACTCGGATGCTTTTCGCGAGCGGATTTCCGCCGCTGCCTCGGGCTTGTTGGCGTTGTTGGGGATTGATGCCGATCCAATTCGCAGCCGAGAGCATATTCTAATTTCCAAAATCCTCGAAGCGGCTTGGGCGGCTGCTAAAGACTTGGATATTGCCCGCTTGATCTACGAAATTCAAACGCCCTCGTTTCAGCGGGTCGGTGTCATGGAAGTTGACGCTTTCTTTCCGCCGAATGACCGGGCCGCACTATCGATGTCGCTCAATAATTTGCTCGCCTCACCCACATTCGCCAGTTGGATGCAAGGCGAGTCGTTGGATATCAAACGACTGTTGCACACGGATGCGGGCAAGCCTTGCATTTCGATCATGTCGATATCGCATTTGCCTGAGTCGCAGCGCATGTTCTTTGTCACGATCTTGCTCAACGAAATCCTTTCTTGGGTTCGCAGCCAAGCTGGCACGTCGAGTTTGCGGGCTATTTTGTATATGGACGAAGTGTTCGGATACTTTCCGCCGATCGCTAATCCGCCTTCGAAACAACCGATGCTGACGCTTCTGAAACAAGCTCGGGCGTTTGGTGTTGGAATCATTTTAGCTACTCAAAACCCAGTCGACTTGGACTACAAAGGCTTGTCGAACGCAGGGACTTGGTTCCTCGGTCGATTGCAAACGGAGCGCGACAAACTGCGCGTCTTGGAGGGGCTCGAAGGAGCGTCAGTGCAAGCTGGCTCGAATTTCGACCGCTCCGAAATGGAAGCGATTTTGTCCGGGCTCGGCAACCGAGTCTTCATGATGAATAACGTTCACGAAGATCAACCGGTTGTTTTCGAAACGCGCTGGGCCATGTCGTATTTGCGCGGCCCGCTGACCAGAACGCAAATTCAGCAGTTGGTTCAATCTAGCGGCGGAGCACCCTCGAGCTCGGCAATGGCAAGCAGCGGAACGACGGCAATTCAGGCCGAAGCCACACCCGTCAGGCTCACGCCGACAATCGATGGCAAACAATCGATACCGAAAGAGGTCACTCAAGTCTTTGCAGCGATGACGGCTCGTGCCGGCGCGAATGAACAGCTCGTCTATCGACCGGCGCTGCTTTGCGTGTCGCGGCTTTTATATTCCAAATCGACATGTAACGTGGATACTTGGCTGCCGCGAAACTTCGTCGTCGAGGCTCAAGGCGAAAATTTTCCCAACGACTCTTGGACTTCCGCTCATCCGCTCGATCCCTTGCCGGAGTTCTTCAACGAACCGGAGCCGAACGCACAGTACGCCGCAGTTCCCGCCGCGATGCAAAAGAGCAAGCAATATTCTGAATGGGAAAAACATCTCAAAGACTTTTTGTATCGAGATCAAGAGTTGGTTATCTGGCAGTGCACGGAACTAAAGAACTATTCGCAACCCGGTGAAACCGAAGGGGAATTCCGCGTCCGCTTGAAGCAAATTGCGTCGGAAAAACGCGACCTGGAACTCGAAAAGTTGCGCAAGAAATACGCGCCGAAATTTCAGTTGCTCGAAGATCGCCATCAACGTGCTTCGGAAAAAATTGAACGCGAGAAAGATCAGTATCAACAAAAGAGACTCGATTCGATCTTGAACGTCGGTTCGACGATCCTCAGCGCCGTGCTGGGACGAAAAAGGATTAGTGCGACAAGTGTCTCGAAAGCGTCTACGTCGATGCGATCATTAGGCAAAGCACAGTCCGAAAAAGACGATATCGGGCGCGCCGAGGAAAGCTTGGAATCGCTAAACGAGAGAACCAGCGACTTGCAAAGTGAGTTTGATGCCGAAGTCAGCGGGCTGGGCGACAAACTCAACGTGCCGGACTTGAAATTTGAAGAAATCCGAATTCGACCGCGCAAAACCGACATTAACGTCCAGAAATTTGGCGTCGTTTGGCTCCCGTGCCTTGTCGATTCAACGGGAATCGCTCGCCCTGCCTTCAGCTAATGTCATATCGAATTCATCGATCAGAATCGTTTCCTGGTCGCGCGACCGATGGTGGTCTCGCTCCACGGCTTTTGTCGGATAACAATGTGGAGTAAATTGTCGCATCGGATCTTTATTGCGGCGTGGAGTTTCGCCGACGTTGCTAGCTCATTCGGATGCTTTGACAAGGGAGTAAGTCATGAAGAACTTTGCCTTAGGATTCTTTGTTTTCTGCGGATTTGCGTCCGCCTCGTTCGCACAGGATTGCTTACCGGTTTATTGCTGCGCGGTTGTGCCTGCCCCTACCATGACCTGCAACACGTTTTTTGTTCAGGAAACGGCACCTGCCGCGATTCCGCAGGAACCGATTAGCGGTGTCGAACAGAGCAACGTTATCCCGCAAGCGGATCCATCGTCAGTGCCAAGTTCAGTCTTGATCTCGCCAGTTCCAGAGCCCGCGCCACTGATGGAATCGGCTCCCGTTTTGGGATCACCGTCGGTCCCTTTGACTGGAACGGTCAATTCAAATAACTCGCGTTCAAACGGCGGTCGAAACTTTCTACGCCGACGCGGCGTATTTATGGGACGTTTTTTCGGCCGTTACCGCTAGTTGGCACAAGCGATTAATCATACAAATCAGCGGCAACTGCTAATCGCGGAACCGCTTTTTACACGGTTTAGGCTACTTGACAGTAAAATCCCGCCTGATAGCTTAGCGATTCTTCGCCGCGAGAGGATTGGCAAGATATCCTGATGCGGTAGGATCGGTCCTAACCCATGGACCGAACGGAGAAACAGTTTTATCCAATCGTCGCCGTCGCGATTGGGCTTGTTTAAATGGCGGTATCCATGGGCGTTCGCCCGAAATTTACCTTCCATGTTAGGAGAACACAAATGAGTCGAATGAGATTTTTCTTGATGGCGCTGCTCGGAGTTGTCGCCTTGCTACCTGCTTCGGACGTTTTTGCTCAAAATTACGCCAATGACAATGGCGGCGCTTCAGCAAGGCGAGTCGGCGTATTTGCCCGCATGCGAGCCAGACGATCGTCGTACACCAGCTCCAACTGTTGCGAAGCTCCAGCCCAGACCGGCTGCTGCGAAGCCCCAGTCCAAACTAGCTGCTGTCCAGCTCCAGCCCCTTGTTGCCAAACCGCTTGCTGTGCAGCTCCGGCTCCAGCGTGCGGCTGCGCCAGCGATTGCCATGCATCTTCGGGTTGCTGCAAACAAGGTGGCCTATTTGCCAACAGGCGTGCACATCGCGACTGCGAAAACGCTTACACAAGCTGTGAGAATACTTGCTCCAGCTGTGGCAACGCTGCTTCGACGGGTTGTTCAAGTTGCTCCGGTTGCGCTGGCGGCCAAATCATGCAAGGCACGAGCGAAGGCATCGTAGTCCCTGGAAATAACATTGCGCCAATGCCAGTTCCAGAAGCTCCTACTCCAGCTCCAGCAGCCGGAACTCCAACTTCCACCTCGAGTGACACATAATTTTGGATTTAATTTCGATCCAATCGATGGGCCGCTTCCGTAAATGGTGCGGCCCTTTTTTTTGTTCAAGTCGCCATGGCCAAGTGCGAAGAAGGCTATCTCTGTTCAGTTTGCGGCGGTGACGTTGAGAACATCACCGAAAGCGATCTCTATTTGCGCTTCGTGATCGGCATGGTTCACCCAGAGGTTCTTCACGTTTCGGCGGAACGACATATTCGCTGCAACCCCGCCCTCGCCCAATTCATAGTCGATCCGGACTTTGAGCCCATCGTTTTGAATGGAGCTTTCGATAAACGGCAGCTCGACTGCGATTTCGTGAGCGAACGCGAATCGCTCGTTAGTCGCGGCTTTCGCCGTTTGGGAGAATTGCAAAACCTTCAGATTTCATTGACCGAGTACCCTCTTCCCGAAGTGATCGCGCGATGGACCGAGGATCAGCCAAGGATCCCATAAGCCAATTTGTCTTCGGAGCCTCGCAGCAAATTAGTTCTGGCACACCAATTGCTCTAATCCGACTTCGGAAGTGGTTCGTCCCACCGTTTGCGAAAGCAGACTAGGGGCGGAACAGAGACGAGGCAGTGCCCGGGCTTCTTGCGCAAGCGGGAGGCCCAGGCCAGCTATTATTTATCATTCCGTCTAGCAGCGAAAATTAAGAACCGGCATTTTTGCCGGTTCTTTTTGTTTCTTGATCGGGCTGTACTATTTCGTGTGTTGCAATAAAATGCAGCCGCTCAAATCCAAGCCACTATTTTGGGTGGTGTCAAATGGCTCGAATTTTCGCTTCCAAAAAAATCTCAAAAGAGTTCGCGCTGAATCTTTAACCGTTCATTTCGCGAACGACCTTCGTGGCGATCTCAGCCAGTCTCATCTACAC
>JANMEB010000600.1:0-1600 GCA_031376585.1 Planctomycetota bacterium
GCGATATCGATCAACCCCATTTTCACAATAACTTCCAGGACGCCGAAGCGTTTTTGCTTGCGTCCGGTCGGCGCGGGCGGCAATACCAAACGCTTACCGACGGTACGTATTTCATCAACCGTTGGTTTGCGACGGTTGAAATGATGCCGAAAACGGTGGTCCCCATCGGCTATGTGGGCGTTGTCGTCAGTTACATCGGTCGTCACGGCGACGACGTTTCCGGCAAAGGCTTTCGACACGGCGAGCAAGTCGCGCACGGAGAGAAGGGCGTGTGGGAAAGACCACTGGGTCCGGGCAAGTACGCCTTCAATACATATGCCGGTAGCATCGTTATGGTGCCAACGACGAACTTTGTTCTGCACTGGATTACCGGACGGACGGAAGCGCACAAGTACGACGAGAGTCTGCGGTCCATCGACTTGGTGACCAAAGATGCCTACGAGCCGCTGTTGCCGTTGAGCGTGGTCGTGCATATCGACTACGAGCGTGCGCCGAGCGTGATTCAAAGGTTCGGAGATGTGAAAAAGTTGATCACGCAGACGATCGATCCAATGTTGAGCGCCTTTTTTCGGGACGTCGCTCACAAAAAGACGATGTTGGGTTTGTTGCACGAACGCGATCTGATCCAACAGGAAGCCCGCGAAGCCTTACGCGACAAGTTCCGTGCGTTCGACATCGAATGCGTCGACGTGCTGATCGGTAAACCGACCAGCGTCCATGGCGATGACAAAATCGAAACGCTGTTGGAACAACTTCGTCAACGACAATTGTCGTCCGAGCAATTGGAGACTTTCGAACGGCGTAAAATCGCCGCCGAGAAACTACAGGAACTCAAGGCCGCCGAGGCCCAAGCCGAAATGCAAACTGCTTTGACCAACGCAGAGGTGCAGGCTCGAATTGCCTCGAGCCAAGGCGAAGCCGAATTGGCCCGCTCGCGAAAACAAGCCGAGCAGACGATCGTTTTGGCAGATGCCAATCTGGAATGCTCGCGCCGCGAAGCCGAACGCAAAGTCCTGTTAGCCGAAGCCGACAGCCGCGAGCGAATGCTGGCTGGCCGCGGTGAAAGCCAAAAGATCATGCAAGTCGGCTTATCCGAAGCCGCTGTGCTGATGCGCAAAGTCAGTTCGTACGGCGATCCGCGGTTGTATGCGATTCAAGAAGTTGCACGCCGGTTGGCCAGCAGCCAACAGCCGCTAGTTCCGGAACGAGTTTTCGTCGCCGGTGCCTCCGACGGCGAAAGCCCTCAAGCGGCAACTGGAGTCCTCGGCTTATTATTGCAACTGCTAGTCGCGGAAAAGTCCAGCTTTCAAACTGCCGACGATCCGCAGCTAGCCACCCTGCAACAATTCGCCGAACGCATGAGCAATCAAGCCATGACCAGCATGGAGTCCACGATGACAAAGCCTAATTCCTCGAATTAGCGAATGGTCAATTAACGATTTTTGATTTGAAGCCTGAAGAGCTAGTTTTGAAGTTGCGCATTGCTGGCAATCCTAACCCGAAACGTAAGGGCTTGTTGAATTAGGTTCGTATTCCAGAACAATTTGCAGTGCGTCATTCCCGCGAAGGCGGGAATCCAGTGATTTCGCGTTTTCCAAAC
>JANMEB010000619.1:0-6707 GCA_031376585.1 Planctomycetota bacterium
TGGAATCTACACAAGTCGGACCCCACAACCTTACCCTCCCCTTGGGAGAGTGAAGGGAAATGACGACTTTTCGACTACCCTCCCCTCGTCCCGACTGGTCGGGACTCGACCCTCCCCAAGGGAGAGTGAAGTGAGTTGTCTAGATATCACTTGGAAACTCACCAATCCCAACTAACCGGCCAGCGTTTATGGGAGGGTGAAGTGAGTTGTCTAGATATCAATAGGGTAAACCCGGCCGCTCGCCTAAGTTGGTTGCGAGTCGCCGGTTGAGTTGCCAACGGGTTGCGGTGACAATCTGCTGATTCAATTCCGGGAACTCTTACCACGAGCGCAACAATGGCTGCTTTTCCCCAAGTCGACAAAATCAAATACGAAGGCCCAGATAGCGATAACCCTTTGGCGTTTCGCTGGTACGATGCCGACCGCGTTGTCGACGGCAAGTCGATGCGCGACCATCTGCGTTTCAGTGTCGTGTACTGGCATACGTTTCGCGGCACCGGAGCGGATCCATTCGGCGCACCGACGTTGCAGCGACCGTGGGACGACGGCAGCCAAAGTATGGATAACGCCAAACGCCGTGTCGAAGTCGCATTCGAGTTCATGTCAAAACTTGGCGTTCCGTTTTTTGCCTTCCATGATCGCGATATCGCACCGGAAGGGAACAATCTTTCCGAAACCAATCGCCGCTTGAACGAAATCGCCGACGTCGTTGCCAGTTTCCAAAAAAGCACCGGCATCAAGTTGCTTTGGGGTACCGCCAACTTGTTCAGCCACCCGCGTTACATTCACGGTGCGGCGACAAGCTGCAATGCGGACGTGTTCGCTTATGCCGCTGCCCAAGTCAAACAGGCAATCGAGGTCACGCATCGGCTTGGCGGTCAAGGCTATACGTTTTGGGGCGGGCGCGAGGGCTACCAAAATTTGCTCAACACGAATATGCGGCGCGAACTCGACAACTTAGGTCGCTTCTTGCACATGGCCGTCGACTACGCACGTTCGATCGGCTTCAACGGAGTCTTTTACATCGAGCCCAAACCGAAAGAGCCGACCAAGCATCAATACGACAGCGATGCGGCGGCCTGCATCAATTTCCTTCGCACGTACGATTTGATGGGGGACCTCAAACTTAATTTGGAAACCAACCACGCGACCCTGGCGGGTCATTCCATGATGCACGAAATGGAATACGCCGCGATGCAAGGTGCGCTCGGCTCGATCGACGCGAACAACGGTGATACGCTTTTGGGTTGGGATACGGATCAGTTCCCGACCGACATTTACTTGACGGCCCAGATTATGCTGATCGTGCTCAAGTACGGCGGCCTAGCTCCAGGCGGGGTCAATTTCGATGCCAAAGTCCGCCGCGAAAGCATCGACCCACTGGACTTGTTCTATGCCCACATCGGTGGAATGGATACGTTCGCGCGCGGGCTGTTGATTGCCAGCAAGATTCGTCGCGACGGGGTCTTGGACAAAATGCTGAGCGAGCGCTATTCAAGCTGGGATCGTGGAATCGGGGCGGAAATCGAACAAGGCGGACATTCGCTTGCCACGTTGGAAACGTACATGTTGGGCCATGGTGAAGCCGCAGCCAACACCAGCGGGAGACAAGAACTGCTCGAAAATATCTTGAATCGCTATATCTAGCGCTTGGTCCAGATTCAGAATTGGGGTTGGGGAAATTAGCCGTTTGGTAACTAGCCCCGGTTTTTTGTGACGGAACCGTGGCTTGCGCCCAAACGGCTCACCCAAATATCAAATTCTAGTTTTCAAACCGTTCGTCCACTGGCTCAAGGCCATTGGTATCTACCCAAGTCGGACTCCACAACCTTACCCTCCCCTTGGGAGGGTCGAAATCCGCCGAAGGGGGATTACGGGGAGGGCTATAATTCTTGTTGGCGTGACGACCTGAACCTGTCCCATGCCGCTTATCGACTACCCTCCCCTCATCCCGACTGGTCGGGACTCGACCCTCCCCAAGGGAGGGTGAAGTGAGTTGCGTAGATACCATTGGCTCAAGGCCATTGGGGCGAGTTTCGGATATGCTCCCCATTCGGCCTTGCGCCGATGGAAGCCGGTTTGGTAACTAGTGCTTTGTCAAACCTAAAACTTGGTGTGCCAGTGGCACACAACCCCAATTCTTAGACTCAAAGACGCACTAGCTGGTTGCTGAATCGCAAGCATTTCGGCAATTGCCAGCCATAATTGCTATCGCGGACAATAGCGCCGGATCGCATTGGCGTCTTGGTCTTTTCTCAACTTCGCGAATACTTTATGGTGCCGCCCAATTAAGGCCGACGAAAACTTAGGATCGCCCCGCAACGCGCGGAAGTTTATTCGCTAGCGATCGACCCAATTCGTCGCTTTGAACATCCTCGTCGCCAGTCTGTGAATGGAGTCGTGCAAGTGGGTTTTCTTACCAATCGATTCGGCAAACGACTCGGAAGAATGCTTTCAGTCGAACGAGCTGCCTCATCGATTCCTCGCTTGCTGTTTGTTTCGCACGAAGCGACTCGCACCGGCGCACCGAAGATCGTACTGAATTTACTCAAGCATATTTCTCGGCAAACGCACGTTCATTGCGAGACGTTATTGCATCACGGCGGACACCTCGCATGGGAGTTCGCTCAACATTCCACCGTTCATTGTCTTGACGTGCCGCGCGAGTTTAGTGATTCGCTGGAACGCAAGATGGACAAAATCTTCCATCACAAGCTCGGCGGCGCGCCTGCATTGGCGATCTGCAATTCGATGGAATCGCGATTTATCGCACACGAGTTGCGTCGGCTGGGTATGCCGATTGTGTTTTTGATTCACGAACTACCGGTTTCCTATCGCAAAGAAGATTTTGAGACCGTGTACCGAGTTGCCGATCGAATCATTTTCCCGGTCCAAGCCGTTCGAGACAGCGTGTTTGCCAAAGCACCATTTGACAACGACAAGGCCTGCGTTCTGCCCCAAGGATTGTTGGACCCGAATTTTGGCAAAAATGTCGATCGCGAAGAAAGCCGCCAAAAAATCTGCGCCGAACTAA
Organism: Planctomycetota bacterium; assembly: GCA_031376585.1. Lineage (GTDB taxonomy): Bacteria > Planctomycetota > Planctomycetia > Pirellulales > Pirellulaceae > JANMEB01. The sequence continues at coordinate 3,035 of JANMEB010000619.1, forward strand.
CCCTGCCTGCGGATTCATTCATCGTGCTGGGTTGCGGAACACTCGACCTGCGCAAAGGCATCGATCACTTCGCGTCGATTGCGCGAGAGGTCAACAAACTGAACGAATCGAGCCGGCCATTTCATTTTGTTTGGGTAGGCGAAGGGCCACGCTGGATGCACTCGCCGCACCATTACGTCGAATTAGACATCGGTCGAACTGCCGCCAACGGTCAAGTACACTTCATCGGTGAACGACAAGTGGTTGACCCTTACTTCGTCGGTGCCGATGCGTTTCTTTTGCCGTCGCGCGTCGATCCCTTTCCATGCGTCATTCACGAAGCCATGGCCGCAGGATTGCCAGTCGTCGCATTCGATCAGTCCGGTGGTGCCTCCGAAGCCCTAAAAGATGGTGCGGGCGTTATCGTTCCTTATGGCGAGTATCGCTCCGCCGCCGAAGCCATCCTCACGCTTGCCGCACAGCCGTTGGCAGCCGAACGTATTCGAAGGATTGCAAAGCGCCGTGTGCATGGCGAATACCGATTCAGCGACTACGCCGAAAAAGTTTTGGCCGTCGTCGAAGGGTCACTCAACCAAAAACTGGCTCGCAAGAATCTACCCGCACCAACCGCACTGCGCAAAGCAGCGTAACGAGTGAGGCTTGGCCTCCCGCCTCACGCCTCACGCCTCACGCCTCACGCCTGCCAACAGCTCGCGATAGATTCGAGCGACGCCGCGCGACATGCTAATGTCGGAAAAACTTTCACGCTGCCGCGCCCGCGAACTTTGGCTCAATGACGTCCAGTCGATTCGGCCAGCGATCAACGAATCGAGCTTCGCGGCCAGTTCCACGGCGTTGCCCGATTCGAAAATCAAGCCGTCGATGCCGTCTCGGACCGCTTCAGGAGTTCCTTCCACGCGGCTGGCGACGACGGGTAAGCCGACCGACATCGCTTCCAACACGACCATTGGCAAGCCCTCGCCAAACAAGCTCGGCAAAACAAACGCGTCCATTTCCAGTAGCTTGGTGTCGACGTCGTCGCAGAACCCAGTCCATGTGATTCGGTCGCCGATCTGCAATTTCTCAACTCGATTTAGTATCTGAAGTTCGTATTCGGGAGTTTCGAATGGGCCAACGGCTAACAAGTGAACCATCGCACCTTGTTCTCTGAGCAGTGCGATCGCGTCCAAAAGAACTTCAATCCCTTTGCGCGGCCGAAACAATGCCACGGTGCCGATCGTCCAGCGATTTGATTTCGCGTTGCGTTGTCGAAGCTGATTCGAAATCGGCACTCCATTGGGCACGACCGAGATTTTTTGCAAAGCGTGGCCCAGTGATTTCATGTAGTGGCCAATGCTTTGAGAAACGCAAATCATTCGATCGACGTCGCGCAAGCCCCGCGTCTCGGTCCATTGATTGATGCGATTCCTTAGTCCTCGCGTGGAATCGCGACCGACGGGGCTGTGGACGTGATACACGAGCGGCAGGCCTGTTTTTCGCGCGACTTTGCTGGCGATCATTAACGACCGCGGCGTATGGGCATGCAGAATTTCATAGTCGCCCTCGACTGCAATTCTTGCCACGCGAGAAACCGTGCTCCAGTCGAAACGGCCACGCATGCCGACTTCGTACAAACTTGCCGTTTGCGAACGACGCATCTTGGGAAATCGATTCGGCTTAAGGCATGCAAATCCAATTTCGAAACCAAATTCTGGCATTCTCAGAGCAAGTAAGTCTTGAACTCGCTCGGCCCCACTGTAATGCTCGCCGTTGATCACGTGCAAGACGCGAGTACAGACGCCAGACGCTCGCGATGAAGTTGGGCGGATAGGCTCGGCGATGGACTGGGCGCACATAATCTGATCTCGATTAACTGCGGAGCCGTGGGCAAAATCGCCGACGGAAATTGCAATAAAGTCTAGGTTACGCCGCCGCCGACAAGCCAGGCAAACAGACGGCCTTGGGTTCGGGTCGCCCGCTCAATCCACAGAATCGTCATCACCAACCACGCGACGGTAGACTTCGCAGCTTCCCCACTGCCCTTGGTTTTCGTCGACTCCGACAACGACTCGATCAATGTTATCGAGAAGACCCAATTGTAGACGTAGCACGCCCATCAGCCGGTCACCAATGTATTGAGCAAGCTCCTCCGCAGTCGTATTCGCAACCGGTAAAACTCGACAGTCGGTGGCAGGGAAAATCCAGCGGCGGTCGCGAAACCGAACGACAACTTCGCTTGTTCCTGTCTCCACCGAAATCATGCTGTGCTTTTCCGGGAGCAGCACGTGGTGGTCCAGTTCGTGTACGATTTTCGCAAGCTCGTCACGAAGCGCAATAAAGTCGATGACGTAGCGATCCACCGTAAGCTGTCCAGAAACTTCGCAGCGAACTCCAAAGTTATGTCCGTGCAACGACTCGCAAACGTCACCATGAAACGTAATGAAATGCGCAGCGCTAAACGTCAACTGCTCTTTGGACAAAGAAACTTGAAATGGACGAGTCATATTGAGAGTTGAGAGTTGAGAGTTGAAAAATGGCGAGCGAGGGTATCAGGCCCCTGATTCATATTCGGCGTTCGACATTCGATATTCGATATTCGACATTGCTAACTTGCGAGTCCACCGCGGCGAATCACCCCCCCGATTCTTCCTCCCAATTCTTATTCCTAACGCAACGGCAATTCGATCATGCCATTTCGCAGCGCAACAAACAACCCTGCCCCAATCAAATCCGCTGTGGTTCCGGGATTGCGGCGATTTCCGTCCGCGCGCAACCAAAAATCAAAATCCGCCAAAGCGTCGAGATATTCGGGACTTCCGTAAGTATGTTGGAGGACTTGTGCGGCGCGCCCCGACGATGCCTGGGCAGTTGCCAAGCCGCACTTTCGCGCGATCAGGCTGTCGGGAAATTCGGCCATAATTTGCATCTGCGTGTTGATAATTGCGTCGGCAAGAGGTCGCTCCTCGGAGACGGATTGGATGAGTTTCGAGACGACGAAATCGAAAACTTGCTCGAAGCCATTGTCATACTGGCGTGCGATCGTGTCGCGATTTGCCGCAGCAGACATGGCGACCAACAAGTCCTTCGGCGGGCTTTCCGACACGTCGAATTTTTCCGTTGATCCCAGACCACCAGCGCGGGACAAGCGGATGGCCGCGTAGACGTCTTGCGCGTCGGACGCCATCATTTGATCCAAAACCGTGCGGACTTCTTGCCGGTCCACTATGCCGCCGGATCGGGCAGCCGCCTTTGCCAAGGGTGCCAAGAGCATTACCAATCCCAAATTCGTGTTGGTTCCAACCCATTGCGCCGTCGCTGCAACCGATTGCAACACCAGCTCCCCGATTCTCAACTCTGCCGCGTTATTCATAATTGGTCCAACGACAATCGCGCTGACCACAAAGTCTTGGAGCGTGGCGGTCTCGAAATCTGCCGAACGGTGAACATTGCCGGGCTTAGGCGCAAGGACTTCCAAGGCACACGCCAGTGACGCACATTGTCCAATCGAGAGAAGTTCAGCGGGCGGGTGCATCAGGGGTTTGGCCGTTCAACAAAACTGGCTTCCAAATTCATGAATGCCGATAACGCCGCGATGACTTCGCGCGGAGCGTCTTCCATGAGGTAGTGCCCTGCTTGGGCAAACTCGATGGTCCGGGCCAGGGGCAAAAGTTTTTGCAATTGCCGCAAACATTCC
>JANMEB010000622.1:0-1365 GCA_031376585.1 Planctomycetota bacterium
CGGAATCGTTCAAAATCAAAATTCGCCGCCGTATGATATTCCACTTGATTAAACTGCGTACGATCCACCTCGAACCAAGTATTAGGTGCTTGGACTACACCGTTTACGGTAAAGAATCCTCCGGTCGGCAACACGCCGGTGTCGAAGAACTGGACCTTTTTGATTGTGTTACCGTCAATATCTGTGAACTTGAAGAGCTGGTCTGCGGAAATGACACGATTGACAGGAATGCTTAAGTCAAATGCTTCAACCGTAGGGACAAAATTGTCAGGGGTCGTGGTCCAAACCACGTCGACGGTCGGACTCCATTTGGCACCATCAAATGCTTGAATCCCAATATTTTCTGATCCGGCATTTAGTCCGCCGATATAACGGAGCAAGTGCAAATCGGCCGCGTCGACCGAAAACCAAACTCCCGACGTCTTTTGGACACCTCCAATTGCAAAATAACCGCCTCCAGCGCCGAACGAGCGATCAACAAACATATACTTCGTAATCGGATATCCATCGACGTCCGCCGCAGAAACAAGACTATCTACCACCAAAGTCTCTGTCGACAATATCGACGTGTTGCGGGCGGTGACATTCGGAACACGAATGTTGGGGACGACGCTATAAACGGATCCAACAGCCGGTGCACTCCAAAACTGTCCGTCAAAAGCTTCTACCGTAATCGACTCGCTGGAGATGATTAACGCCGATTGAAAGAACACATTCGCTAGTTGCGAAGCGTCTATTTCAAACCAAACGTTGGCAGCTTTCCGCACTCCGTTTTGAATGAAGTAACCGCTCGCTGCCGCACCGTCGTTATCTCGAAATCGATAACGGGTAATCGTCGTAAGTGGATCTAAATCTGCAACGCTGAACATGCCGGAAAACGCGAGGCGTTTTCCTAGTTCAACAACAGACGTAAAAACGGTGACTTTGGGCGGAAAAATATTTGGCATGTAATGACTCCAGTCGAAACGACGTATCTCTCTGTTTCAAAAAACGAACAAACTAAAAATTCGGAGATTTAGGTGGCTTGGCAGTTTCATTTCGTGCGGGGCCGGGTATCGCATTGACCGTCCCGTCATTTTCTCGCGGTTTTACCAAGCCCGCGTTGATCAATTGTTTGACCAAGTCCTCCATCGCACTAAAACTCCGCAAAAAACCGTCTGGTGGCATAATAATGCGTTCGCGGTTTTCAAATCGGGGCTGTTCGCCTTCTCGTCGCGACCCGACCAACGAAACCAAACTCATTCGCACCATCCCACCAGCCAAAGTAATTTCACCAATTCCATCGGCGTAAAGTTCTCTTTGCGTATCCATTCGAAATTTCCTATTCCCTAAAAGCTACCGCTTCGCGACAGCACTTTTCGTGTT
>JANMEB010000635.1:0-5520 GCA_031376585.1 Planctomycetota bacterium
TTTTGCTTGGTCCAACCGATTTGCGAGAACAAGCTAGTTGAGCCCATTTCGGTCTCATGAACTTGATGGGCCATGGCACCAGCACGATTTGCAACGACAAACGCCATTGCCGTGTACAAAATCATTTGCGCAGAGAGTCGCTGAAGACGCATGTTTGGAAACGCCTCAATGAATGTATCGAATCATTGGTAAATTCGGAGTCACCCAATCAATCCGTGCATTCATTTCCCCTGCGTTCCGATTATGCCGCCGCTAGCATCAAGATCTTGGCCGCCGCTGTCGACAAAAGGGCGACTATGATCGGCGGAAAAGAAATCCTGAGAGGAGAGCGAAGCGGCAAAGCCGAACACCGCCGTAACGAAAAAGAGCCGACCGGTCGACGGAACGCGGCACCATAACATCGATTACTAGAAATTGGCGTCGATTCGTGCTGATTCGCGGTTCAATTTTTTTCGTTTCGCCACGAATCGCGTTACGCCACGTAACGACCGGTCTCTATTCTGACTTTACGTAACTGACCGCATCCTTGATTTCGGAAGGATTTGCTTTGGCCAGTTTCACGAATTCATCGACGCACGGTGGACAGCAGAATTCGTAGGTTTGGCCGTTGATGACCCAACTGCAAATCGGATTGGTTTTGGTTTCGGTAATAGGGCAGATGCGATCACCCTTTTTGGGATTCATGTCGTGTTTGGCTTGAAAGCCCTGAAATTTTTGCGACGCGGTCACGTTGCCGTTGGCTTTGATATCCGCGTCGGTGTACGCACCACCGGGTGTCAAGTACAAATCGCGTTCGGCGTCATTGGCGACTTTGATGGGCATGTCTGTATCGCCGTGGGTCGCCCCAACTGGTTCCGGCGAATCAAATGCGACTCGGAACCGGTCCGTTCCGATTTTCAAGTTGGGAATGGTGCACCTGACCGTCCGCCCGACTAACTCCGCCGGCAGTTTTGCAACGAATTGAGAAGTCTTGTTAGCCGAGTCGCCGTCTTGCGGTTGCGGTTCAAACTGAATGGCGATCGAATTGGTTTCTCCGTGCGGCAGGATATAAGCGGTAAGCGTCTGTTGATCGACATCCTGAATCTTGCCTTCGTCGGCTTGCAACATGAACATTCGAATAGTTCCAGTGCTTTCGAAAACAATTTCGCCGTGATAGTTTTCGCGACCGATGGCCACGATCGAACCACCATGGCTGCCACTTACGTGCTGGTGTTCATTATCAAGCGTTTTATTTTCAGAGGAGGCGGCTGGAGATTTTTTCTCCGCAGTTTGGTTGGACGTCGAGCAAGCCACGAGCAAAGCGATCAAGCCGAGCAAAACAACCGAGGTGACCTTGTACACGTTCATCGCAAGTCCGCCTTTCCCAAAGAAGATTGATGTGCCCGCAAGTTGAGTGCAAGCACTATTCGTTGAACATTATAGTGCTATCGACGCGAAAGTCATCGTCAATACTTTCACGCCAGCATTCAGATCGCTTGGGTTTGCCATCGTGGGGCGGACATTCTTGTTTGTCCGACAGTCGCGATTTAAGCTGAATTTCGCTATTTACTCAATTTCGAATTGCGGGCAAAATACGCGACCGTTTTGGCGATTCCAATCGCTTTGCGAAATTCCACGGACGGAATTCTCGCTGGTCCCGTGACCTAATTGCAGCAAGGAGTGCTGACGTGAAAAGTATCAACTCATCTCTATTGGTTCTGGCGATTCTCGCCCTGACTTCCGCACCGGCGTTAGCACAAACCAAAATCTGTTTGGTCGATATCAGCAAACTCTTCAAGGCGAACTCCGCTTTTAACCAAGAGATGGCCACTCTCAAAGGCGAGGCCGACCAGTTTCAAATGAAACTTCAGGACGCACAGCAAAAACTGACGCAAATGAACGAACAGCTTCGTCAGCTCGATGCTGCGAGCCCGGAATACAAGGCCAGCGAAAACGAAATCGCGCAACAAAGCGCCAAATGGGAAGTCGACCGCCGCTCGCAAGTCCGCGATCTCATGCAACGAGAATCTCAATTGCATTTCAAGACGTATGCGTTGATCAATGAAGTGATCAAGCAGCACTGTGCCGAAAGCCAAATTCCGATCGTCATTCGCTTTAGCAGCGAGCCGATGACGCTCAGTGATCCCGAAACGATCATGCAGGCCTTCAACAATAGCGTCGTCTATTACGACCCGCAGCGCGACATCACCAATCAAATCATCGAACGGCTGGCATCCGCCGCGCCCAATCAGAAGAAGTAACTCGGCAGCTTGGCCCATTTGCGTCTCGTGTTGAAGGACTCCGCCGTGCAGCTTGTTTCGCGAAACCAACAGACGATTGCCCGAACCGCCGCCGTTTCAGGTTACGGATACTGGAGCGGATTGGACGTAACCGTTGAGTTCCGCCCCGCAGCGCCCGATTCAGGAGTCGTATTTGTGCGCCGCGACGTAATCGGTACGCCAAGGATTCCGGCGAGCGTTGAATTTCGCGCCGACGTACCGCGACGCACGGTCCTGGTCGATCGAGGGGTTTCGGTCGACATGGTCGAACATGTTTTGGCCGCTTTGGCGGGCTTGCGGATCGACAACTGCGAAATTTGGGTGGACCGAGCGGAAATGCCCGGCTGTGACGGCTCCAGCCAAGCATATGTCGAAGCACTATTGGGTGCCCGAATCGTACGCCAAGATGTTGTGCGCCGGCAACTGATCATCGCCCAATCCACTCGCGTCGGAGATTCCCAAAGTTGGATTCAAGCCGATCCGGACTTTGGCTCGCTCACCATTCAATATCACCTGGACTACTCCGATCATCCGGTGATCGGCAAACAGTCGCATTCCATTGAAGTCACGCCTCGTTCGTTCGTCGAACAACTCGCGCCGGCACGAACATTCCTACTTAAGCACGAAGCGGATTGGCTACGCATGCAAGGTTTCGGCCTTCGCACTCGATACGAAGACTTGTTGGTTTTTGACACCAACGGCCCGATCCAAAATCAACTTCGATATCCCGATGAATGCGTACGCCACAAGACTTTGGATGTGATCGGCGATCTGATGTTGGCCCATTGCGATATTCTCGGCCGGATCACGGCGAATCGTAGCGGCCATCAACTTAATGCCGAGCTCGTTCGAGTGTTACTGGCTCAATCCCAAATCCAACGTCCTACCCTCAAGTGCGCTTAATCCCTTGCCCCACGGTGTCGCGTGAACAAAATCATTCCGTTCAATCCCGAAGGTCAGTGGACCGAACCGACTCGCCCCAATCCCGCACGCATTTCGCAATATGCGGTCGTCGATCCCAAAGCCGAAATCGACAACGACGTTGAGATCGGTCCGTTTTGTGTGATTGGCCCCAGTGTTAAGATCGGTCGCGGAACCGTATTACAAAACAACGTGACGATCACTGGCCACACAACCATTGGCCAAAAGAATCGAATCTGTGCCGGCGTCGTGATCGGCAACGAGCCGCAAGACCTGAGCTTTCGGGGCAGCGAAACTCAAGTCATCATCGGCAACAGTAATCTGATTCGCGAATGCGTGACGATCAACCGCGGATCGGAAAAAGAGGACGGAATTACTCGCGTCGGCAATGATTGCTTCATCATGGCAAATTGCCACGTGGCCCACGACTGTTCTGTGGGCAATCACGTCGTCATGGCCAACGGCACCATGTTGGGCGGACACGTCCACATCCACGACAACGTGACTTTGTCCGGCGGCATTGGGGTACACCATTTCGCATCCGTCGGTAAGTTCGCGTTCGTCGGAGCATTGAGTTTAGTCGCCCAAGACATCGCGCCATTCATGTTGGCGGCGGGAAATCCAGCACGTCCAACATGCATTAATTTGGTCGCGCTGAAGCGCCGCAATTTCGCGACGCATGTGATCCGCGCGCTCGGAGACGCTCATCGATTGCTTTATCGCTCGCGCGTCGGTTTGGAAAACGCGCGCGAAATCTTGGACAAGGACGGCATGTTGTGCGCTGAAGTTCAGTGCATGCTCGATTTTATTCAGTCATCAGCGGAAGGCCGCCACGGCCGGGGCCGCGACCGCAGGAGAAAAGTTGCATGAGCCGTTTGCGAGTCGGCGTGATTGGTGCCGGACATCTTGGAACCATTCACACCCGTTTATTACTGCAGCACCCCGAAGTGGAGTGCGTTGGTGTATCCGACCCCAGCCCTTTAGCTTGCCATCGCGCTGCAGAAAGTTTTCGCGTCGCCACGTCGCTGGACTATCGCGGTTGGATGGGAGAATTGGACGCAGCAATTATCGCCGCTCCTTCGCAAAATCACTACGAGATTTCCTCCGAACTGTTGCGTCGTGGAATCCACCTTTTAATTGAAAAACCGCTTACGACCGCGACTTGGCAAGCCGATCAGTTGGTCGATTTGGCACAACAAAATAACGCCATCGTCCAAGTCGGTCACGTCGAACGTTTTAATCCCGCTTGGAATGCGGTTTGCAATCGGATCGGTCGACCAACTTACATCGAAGCCGTTCGTCACAGCGGTTACACTTTTCGTTCGACCGATGTCGGAGTCGTTTTCGATTTGATGATTCACGATCTGGACTTGGTTCTTTCGCTGATGGAAACACCGGTCGCCGACGTCCAAGCCTTCGGTGCAACCATCTTGAGCCGCGACGAGGACTTTGCCCAAGCTCGCTTGCAGTTTTCCTGCGGTGCGGTCGCGAATTTTTCGGCTTCGCGCTGCAGCCCAACCGCGACCCGCGTGATTCGAATGCTCGGTCCCCAAGGCTTTGCGACTATTGATTTGGCCAATCATTCAGCCGAAATTGTCGAGACCTCGCCCACTGCCACCGGCGTGCGACACATGGCTGATGAATTATCTGCCGAGCAAAGGCAAAAGTATCGCGACGAGATGTTCACCACGGTCCTTCCGCGCTCAACGCTAACCGTCGAGCCGTGCAACGCGATTTTCGAAGAACAGAAAGACTGGCTTGAAGCCATTCGGACCGGTCAATCGCCGCGTGTCGACATCAGCGCCGGTCGCCGCGCCGTGGCTCTGGCTGAATGGATCACGCAATCGATCAACCGCGCGCCGCGACAAGAACAGACCCAACTTCTTCCGCTAAGCTCCGGCCTAAACCAACTTCGCCGAGCGGCATAGCCGTTTCTAGTGGGACACCAAGCCAAAGAATTTGGGTTGTGTGCCACTGGCTCTGCCAGTGTCTTTCGGTAACGCGAGTCACGACCGCGCACTGGCAAAGCCAGTGGCACGCCAATTTTTGATTTTGACAAAGCATTAGTTTCCATTTATTAGCGCTGCGGTTTGTTATCGACGGCTAAGATCCCGTTTTTGAAGACTAGGAAGGGCTTACGAAGCGTCGCCAAATCTTCCAGCGGATTGCCGCGCACAACGACCAAGTCGGCGCGAAAGCCCGCGACGATCTGACCCAGTTCGTTTTCGATTTTGAGAACCTTGGCCGCTGTTTGAGTCGCGCTCCGAAGTACCTCCGGCAGCGACATGCCATAAGCGAACATTAGCTCAAGCTCACGAACATTGTCCCCATGCGCAAACAC
>JANMEB010000233.1:0-1495 GCA_031376585.1 Planctomycetota bacterium
ACGCTACTGGCTCGGTTCCGGTGGTGGGGTCGACGGTGGTGTGGGGAGTGGGGAGCGAGGCGATGATGGGTGGGGCGGCCATGGTGTATTCGCCAAGCTCGCCTTGGTAGCCAGTTTTGCCAAAGGTCTGAGGGCCGAACCACAAACTGCTGTGCGCGATGGGGCCGTAGCTGCCGGTGATCGGCGTCGTGGACTTGAGCACGTAGCCCCCGCCGTAAATCGTTGCGGTACCGTTATTGTTTAACTCGTAAGTGTGCCTTTCCCAATATTTGTCGCTTCCACTTTGGCTTCCCTGGACCGTGTTCGACTGGGCGACGAGTTCATGCGGCACAAGCTTTTTCTCGGCGTCGAGCGTGTACGACACTGTCGAGGTGTATTGTCCGTTAAAGGAATCGTTCGTGTCTTTGACGCGGGTCGATTTGTAGCCGAATATCTCGTACCCCGATCCGATCATCGTCGAAGTGCTGGTCGAAGTCGTTCCGCGAACACTCGTGCCTGGCTCCGGTGGGGCAAATGAGACATAGCGCTTGAATTCTTTTCGACCTTCGGCGTCGGTGTGATTGGTTAGCGCGCCATCTGACTTGGAAGTCTGCGCGATCGAACCGACTACGCCAGTCCAGCCGTCCGCGTTGAAGCCGACCGTGATCGTCCCGTTAGCCGAATATTTTTCGTTGACCGTCAGTTTCGACGTGTGTGATCCTTGTCGCCATTCCTCGACCGACCATATCGAAGCAATACCCGGCAAGAAATGTTTGTCTTGCCCGCCCGAAGTTTCCAACGTCATCGTGAACTTATTCTGGTCCTCGGCGGCTGACAGCCTGACCGACTTCGTACCGGTCTTGTCGCCGTGGTGATTGGTGACTACTGAAAGCGTCTGGTCCCAACTGTTGTCCGTCTTGTACTTGTCGGTGTTATTATAGTTCGAATGCACGGCGGTCAGCGTGGCCTTGCGAGTCTCCTTTACGTCGAGCGATTCGTTGGCGGAACCTTTGGATTTGGAATCTTCGATCATTGTCCCGATCATCACGTGCCGCAACTGAGACCCTGGTTCGCCGGTTGAAGTCGGCGTCCCAGCGGTGGTTTGGTTGACCGTCCCGCTCCCACCAGTGGTCCCGTTGTTCGGCGTGATTATTGCCGGTTCCAGCACGCTGCGAGTTCCGTAGCTGCCCAACTCTGTGATTTCGATATCGGTTGAGTTGAGCCCGTCGTGTCCGTCCCCGTTGACCACGCGGAATTCCTGGACGCCCGCCGGAGTCAACTCGATTCCCCGTTTTTGCAAGAGCAGATCGTTGGGGATTTTGTAACGGTTTGTTTGCTTTGTAGTGTCGGTGATCAAGCCATGCTGTGTTGACTCGAAGCCGCTGGGGGTCGGGGTGTAATGCGAATCGACGTCGATCACAATCTCGGTTGAACGGCCCAAGTGCCCCGTGTCGTGAACTTTTTCAAAATGGCTCTCCCTCGGCACAGCATTGACGGTCTGTTCGCTGTCAATCCT
>JANMEB010000650.1:0-1093 GCA_031376585.1 Planctomycetota bacterium
AAAAGTTGATCGTCAAGAAGGCCTTGCTGATGTTTGGCGACCAACGCCAAGCCGACGCCTTTGCGATGCTGGACCAAAAGATCAAAGAGCTTTCGCCCAACCAACAGTTGTGGCTGGCCAAAGGGGAAATGCTGGTCTCGCAAGGCGAATTTCCAAAGGCCGTTGAAGCCTTTGATGGAGCGATCGCCGCGATCGGAGACGATGGCGAACTGTTGGCGCTGCTGGTTGGAGCCAAAGCCGATGCCCTTGTCGAGCAAGGTGAGGCAGAACTTGGATTGCTGACCATCGACCAATTCGTCGATCAGCCGCGCTGGGCCAGTATCGTGCGGGCCGAGGCTTTGTTGCACAAAGCACTGATACTTCGCACGACCGATCGCCGACGCGCCGCGATCTTGGCGGAAAACAAAGCCGTCGAAATTGCCGAATCGCCGCAGGACAAAGCCCAAATTCAGCGGCTCGTAGATCAACTTCGCCGAAGATTTGATCAGCCGAAGTAGGCATGGGGCTCACGGAGTGAGGCTTGGGATTGTGGGCGGCAAGTCTTTGAGTCCCCAAAGGGCGAGGTTTCGTAACGTACGCGAGGACTTGGCCGCTAGTCACTAACTCCCCACCGGGTTTGGTTCTTGGTAAAATCGACATCTAGCAAAACGAATTTATCCCACTTGCAGGAGTATCCGCCATGTCACGACGTACCAACCGACGCCAATTCGTAAAAACCACCGCTGCGCTGGGAGCTGGATTCTGGGCGGCGGGCGGAATTTCGCCGAAACGATCATTGGCAGCTAACGAAGAAATTCGATTCGCCTGCATCGGCGTCGGCGGCAAAGGAGTCGAGGACTCGGACAACGTCGGAAGACTTGGCAAGGTCGTCGCGATTTGCGATATCGACGGCGAATTTCTCGACAAAGCCAAAGGTAGGTTTCCTGATGCGAAGACTTTTTTTGACTATCGCAAGTTACTTGACGAGATGCACGACTCGATCGATGCCGTCACCGTAACAACGCCAGATCATACCCACGCCGTCATTTCATTGTCGGCGATGGCGTTGGGCAAACACGTCTATTGCCAAAAACCAATGACCCACTCGATCGAA